>CAISJI010000185.1 GCA_903885565.1 uncultured Planctomycetaceae bacterium | reverse complement strand
CGTGATCCCCTCGATGCGCACCACGCTCGCCCCCGCCCCAGCCGCGACAGACACGCCGGCGCCTGCCGCCAGATCCTGCACGTCGAGAATGAAGGTGTTGTCGTGAGTGCCGCCAAGAAGCGTGTCGGCTCCGCCGCCAGACCGCAGCGTCGTTCTGCCGAGGGTAAAGGCCGAAGCATCGAGCCGGTTGACACCGACGCCACCGGTGAGCATCGCCCGCTCGATCGAAATGAACGAGTCGGTTTCGCCGCCGACAACAAGCGCCGTATTGGTCAGCGTCATGTCGGCATTGCGGGCTTCGATCACGGTGTCGATTCCGCCGCCGCCGGACATGCTGTCAGCACCGGTGCCGCCAGTGAGAAAATCGTCGCCGAGGGTACCGATCAGGGTGTCATCGTTCTCCGCGCCATCCAACCGGACAAACCCACCCGCGACTTGAAAGCCGCCGGCATCGAGCCGATTGGCCGACGCTCCACCGGTCAGCTCCGCCACTTCAATGCCCACAAGCGAGTTGGTGACGCCGGCAATCACCAGCGCCCGCGTGGTGAGCGTCATGTCGGCGTCGCGCGTTTCAAACAGCGTGTCAACTCCCACACCGCCATCGAGCAGATTGACACCCGCCCCCCCCGAGAGCCGATCGCTGCCGATACCGCCTGAGAGCGTGTCGTCGGCAGATCCGCCGAGGAGTGTGTCGTCGCCTGCTCCTCCGCGGAGCGTCACCCCGCCGAGCGTAAAGGCAGAAGCATCGATTCGATTCGCGTTGTCGCCGCCGATCAGATCGGCTGATTGAACGTTCGCCAGCGTGTCGACTTCAGTGCCGCCGATCACGAGTGCAGTGTCGGTGAGCACGAAATCAGTGTCACCTTGGGCGCGTACAATATTGAGGCCACCGCCACCATCGATCGCATCATTGCCCAGCCCGCCGCTGAACACGTCGCCTCCAGCCCCACCCTTGAGCGTATCGGCCCCCGCATTTCCGACCAGCTCCACCCGGCCGAGCGTGAAGGCACTGGCGTCGAGAATGTTGGCTGAATCACCACCGACCAGCACCGCCTGACTGAACCCGGAGATGTCATTGAGCCCCAGGCTCCCCGCTGCGCCGAGCGTGAGCTGGGTGTCGGTGAGGAGCATGTCTGTGTCACGCGCCTCATACAGCGTGTCGATGCCGCCACCGCCGACAAGCGTGTTGTGGCCGGCGCCACCGCTGATGACGTTGCCGCCGGCGTCGCCAGTGATCGTGTCGTCGAATGCCGACCCGAAGACCGTGCCAAACCCACTGATCGAGGCGAACCCGGTGGCCGTGCCGGCAGCGAGATCGACTTCCACGCCAGTCGCATAGGCGGAGAAGTCGAGCAGATCGCGGGCTGAAGCCGTGGCCAGATTCTGCACGTTGCTAAACGACACAGTGCCGACCGATCCGGCGGCTGCGCCTGTGATCTTCCAGATCGCTCCCGCACCGCCGGCCATCAGCGTATTGCCTCCGGCAGCTGAATTGCGGGTGCTGCCGATCACCTGCGTGATCGCCGTCACCCCGTCGGTTCCGGTCGCCGTGCCGGCGGGTAGGTCAACGTGCACCGCGAGCGTCGAGGATGAGTAGTCGAGGATATTGGAGCCGGTGTCGCTGCCACTGATCGTGCCTGAAAGCGTGCCGTCGTCGACGAACACAAAGCGGTTGATGCCGCTGCCGCCGATCACATCGCCAGCCGTGGCAAACATGAGCGAGTTGAAAAGCGGCCGGGCGGTGTCCTGCACGAGCACGCCGCCACCGGGGAGGATTCTGAACGTCAGGTCGGCAACGCAGGCCGAAAAGTCGATCGTGTCGTTGGGGCCCAGCGGTGTCACGAGGGTCGTGCCGAAGCCGTCGGCAAACGTCTGCGTCAGCGCGATCGACACGGTTCCCGTGGAGGCGCTGGTCACCTCGCCGGTGGCGCCGAAGGTGTCGGTCGTCGTCACCCTCACGCTGATCGGCTGGCCGATGTCCATCCACGAAACGGTGTAATTGACGCCGGTGGCGTCTTCGATCGGGATCCCATCGAGAAGCCATTGGTATGACCGCTGGACAATCCCGTCTTCATCGGAAAGGGTGTCGATCGCGGAGAGCGTGTCTTCGCTTCTTGGCCGGGTTGCGCCGCGGCCCGGGCTGGTGAGATTGACGATTTGGGCGCCGCCGCTCACCAAGCTGTTCACATTCTGGACAGCACTGGTGGCGCCATAGACTGCCGTCTCGACCGTACCCAAAGCGTCGGTCTGGGCGATCCGCACTGAGATGGAGGCTCCCACGTCGGCCCTTACCAGCGTGTAGGTTGCTGCCGTGGCACCAACGACGGGTGAGCCATCGCGTAGCCACTGGTAGCGGAGCGCGCCAAGGACATCCTCATCGGCAAGCGTGCTCTGGAGAGAGAGCTGATCCCCCACCTTCGGTGCGCTGATCCCGTGTGCAGAATTGCTGTTGAGCAGTTCCACCGCACCGGTCATTGGATGATTGAGATGACGCACGAGGCTCGTGGGAGCACTTGTCAATTCTTCAGGCGTGCCGTAGCCGTCGGTCATGCTGGCCCGCACGCTGATCACACAGCCGATATCGGCGGCCAGAGTTGTGTATTCGGTGCCCGTTGCGCCGTCGATCGCCGTGCCATTGCGGAGCCACTGCAGCGACACCGCCCCGACGCCGTCGGCATCAAGGAGATCAACTACGGCAGAGAGTGTGTCGTTGCGGCGCAGCGTGCTCGTGCCGCGGAAGAGGCTCGTGGTGTTGAGAATAGTGACTGTGCCCGAGACAGGGTCGTTGGTATTGCCGACGACGCCAGTCGGCGCGCTTACGGCCGTCTCGAGCGTGCCGCCGCCATCCGTCTGCACCGCTTCTACGCTGATCACGCAGCCGACATCGGCCTGCACAAGCGCGTAGGTGGGAGCGGTCACGCCGAAATAATTCCCGTTGCGCAGCCAGCGGTAGCTGACCGTTCCGATGCCATTGCCATCGGAAAGCGTGTCGCTCGCCGAGAGCAGATCCCCCTGTTGCAAAAGCGCTGTCTCACCGGAACTATTCGACAGATTCGTGATCACCACCTCACCAACCATGGCGAGATTGAGGCCCAGCACGGCGCTTGTGGCAGAACTCGCGATCTGCTCGGGTTTGCCGCCGCTGTCTGTCTGGCTGAACGAAACGCTGATCGCGGCTCCCACATCGGCCTGCACAAGCACGTAGGTGTCGGTAGTGGCGCCGTCGATCGGTGCCCCATTGCGCAACCACTGGATAGCCAGCGTTCCGATGCCATCTCGGTCGGCCAGATCCAGACTGCTGGCAAAGAGACTGTCACCCCGCTGCAGGGAAGCAATCCCACGCACGTCGCTGGTCTGATTGACAATCACGAGCGGTCCGGTCATCGCATCGTTGACCGACAGCACATTGAACGTGAGCGTGTTCGCCGCCACCGCCAGATCAGAGCCACCCAGAGCAATGCCGCCGGTGTCCTGCACGCGGAAGTCCAGCGAGGCGTAGCCAGTGCCAAAGGCATCGGCCGCCGGCGTGTACACGAGTTTGCCCAGATCGCTGGCGGGAATGAAGGTGCCCGCGCTCACAGCCTGCCCGTCGAAGAGCAGTGTCCCGACCGCCGGCAGACTGACCACCTGCACTGCCAGCAGGTCGTGGGCAGGGGTGTTGCCCGCATCGCTAAACCCGAAGTCAGCCGCCTGGAACGTATAAGAGCCGTCTTCCGCAAGCGTGACGGTAGCGTTGGAACCGGTCGGCGGGGTGTTGCCAGTGACCGGCGGGGTGATCGTGTTGACGATCTGTGTGGCGGGATCAGAGGCGCCAAAGCCGGTGCCGATAGCGTCCCAGAGGGCGCGGCCGCCATACGTGCCGAGCTGAAAACCATAGATGGCACTGCCGGGGGCGTAGCCGAATTCGGTGGCATCGAATGTCAGTTCTGCCCACTCGCCCGGCTCGGGCAGGTCGCCCACGTTCGTGGCAGGAACCCAATAGGGAAGGATGCTGTCGTCCCCCCACACCGCTCTCGACCACTGATACGTGGCAGGGTCATACAGCCCAAACGTGACCGCCTGCGCGGGATTGTCGGGATCAATCCAGACGTGGGCCGTGATCAGACCGTCGGCCGCCAGCACAAACGGCTGCACCCCCTGCGGATTGTACCAAGGATAGACCACCCATTCGTCTATCGTCCCGTCATCGTAAGACCAGCCAACGTACGGATCGTCTTGGTCGAGGCTCGCAGCGCCTGAAAAGGTCTCATCGGTCGACCACTCGTGAGGATAGTCATACGAGCCGATGGGAAACTCATCGTCAAGCCAGATGGTGGCCGGCGGATTGACGTCGGCATAGTTGGAATCGGGACTGACAAACCGCCAGGAATCAGTGTACGTGCCGATTTCGGTGTGGGAGGTGCCTTCGAGGAATAAGCCGCTGGAAAGCACCTCACCATTGATGCCGAACGCCGTGCCGGTGGCCTGATGGGTCTGGCCGTCGTACGCCACGGTGTACGGTGTGACTTGAATCGTGGCGGCCGCCCTCGCAATGGTGTTGGTGAACGTGCCGCTGGCAGCGCGATAATTGGGGAAGTTCGTGTTGTCAAACGTCCAGCTATCGGTGTACCTGCCGGCATTGGTGTGCTGCGACGTGATCGTCAGGCCGGCGGTCATGTCACCATCAACACCCTCGGCCGTTCCGGTAGCCTCGTGGCTGGTGCCGTCGTAAACACTTTCATAGGGAACGAGCGTGACTGTTGGGGCGGCCTGCTCGATCGTCACCCAGCCAGAGCCCGTGGAATCGGCGTAGTTTGGGCCGGTGCTGGTGTACGACCAGGAATCGAAATAGGTGCCGGCATTGGTATGGGTTTGGTTGCTGTAGACAATCCCCAGCCACTGCCCGGCGGGCCCGTAGGCGTAGCCGTAGCCCCGCTGCTCAAGGCCGTTGTAGATGCCGCCATAGAGGGCGGCAACCGTGGCCTGGGCCTGCTGGATCGTGTTGATCACCGTGCCGGAGGCGTCGGAATAGCGGGGATCGGAACTGGTGAATGACCACGTCACCTCGTAGCTACCAGCCTCGGACTGGGTCGTCGCCGTAATGCTAAGCCCGCTGCTCAGATCGAGGCCGCCGCCCAAAACCGTGCCGCTGGCAAGGAGAGTCTGCCCATAGCCGGTGTAGGTTCGCACCGCAGGCGTGATCTCGATCTGAGGAGCCACCACCACAGGATCGATCCGGGTGATGACAACATCATTGCCGTCGCCGCCGGAGTAGGTGATTGCAAACGCCTCGCCATTGTTGGCCCGGAAGGCTCCCCCCTCGGCCAGGCCGCGGAACGTGCCCACCACCTGGCTGCTGCCATCGTTGGCGAGGATCGTGATTGCCTGACCAACCGAGGCTGTTCCGCTGGCCTGGAAATTGAGCAGGCTGTTGCCCAGATTGACCGTTCCCACCACGTGGGTTGGGTTAGCCGATCCGCTGCCGGTCAAGTCGCTGGCCAGCGAATAGGTGGCCGTGGTCACAAGCGCGAGATTCCCGACGGTCAGGCCGCCGCCGAGAGCGCCGGTCACGGTCAGCAGCCCCGACGTCGTCGTCACGGTGCCTTGGCCGGCGAGGGTGCTGATCGAATCACTGGCAACGCCGAGCGCCACGTTCCCGCCGGCGCTGACCGTCAGCGTGCTGCTGTCTGGCAATTGGTTTGACTGCAGCAGTTCAAGCCCGGCAAGGCCAGAGCCGTTCCCCACCACCACGTTGCCGACGAGGGCATTCCCGGCGGAGGAATTGAGCTGAAGCGTGCCGGCTGTGATTGTCGTGCCACCGGTGAATGTATTGGCGCTTGTGAGCGTGACAGTGCCGCTGCCGGTCTTCACAACCGCGCCCGATCCGGCCAGAACGGCCGACACCACGCCGCTCTGGAGATCGTAGGAACTGCCCGTCAGCGTGCCGACCGGGCTGACGCGCGAGCCGGTGACGTTGGCCGTCAGTGTGTAGGTGCCGATATTACCGCCGTAGGAATCGGCGGCAATAAAATAGTCGCCGGTCGCGGGCACAGTGTAGAAGAGCCGCGAATTGCCTCCGCCGCCGGAATCGTCGTCGGCGCCGACCTGCCCGCCGGAAGCATTAAACAGAAACAGGTAGGAATCGGGGAGTGTGCCGAATCCACCGGAAGCCCCCTGCAGGTCGATCTGGAGAAAATCGCCAGCTTGGAGCGACACCTTCCAGAGGTCCCAGTCGTAGTCTGCTCCGGAGGAGATTTCACCGGTGACGACGGCCCGGAATTGGGAGCCGGAGAGGGCCAGAAAACTCCCCGACAGATCGGTGGCCAGTGCGAGTTCATCCAGTTGGAGCCCCGGGATGCCGTTGTCGTTGGGGTTGGGGTTGATCTCTGCCGAAACACTCTGGACGGTGGAACTGCTAAACGCGGGGGCACCGCCGCCTGAACCGCTGATCGATCCCCCTGCGAGTGTGACTGCACCGACCGTGTCGGTGTAGGCACCCATGTCGAGCGTGCCGCCGCTGACGGTAACGGCCCCGGTGTCGGGCAGCACATTGCTGGCCCCCAGCGCGAGGGTTCCGGCCAGAATCGTTGTGCCGCCGGTGTGGCTGCTTGCGCCAGTGAGCGTGAGCGTGCCGCTGCCGGTCTTCGTGACCGACCCGGTGCCACTGAGCACGCCGGAGTAGGTTGTCGAATCGCCGTTGCCGCCGATCGCGATGGCGCTCGAGCCAAGGTCCAGACTGCCGCCCCCCGAGAGCCCGCCCAAGGCGAAGACGGGAGCGATCGCTGTTCCCGTGACCTGCAACTGCACGTTGTCGATACCGCCGCGCCTGCCGAGGCCCCAGCCCGGCTGCGTCGTGGAATATTGAACGTAGAGATGCTGGCCATGGTCGGCCGAGGTCGCCGTGTACGACACCACTGAGCCAGCCGGGGCAAAATCATACGCCGCGAGGCCGGCGCTCGTCGACTGGGCGAAGATCGTTCCGCCGCTGGCAGAGCTCTGCAGCGTCGCCACCGCGATGAACGGAATGTTGCCATTGCCGCCAAACAGATCGGCAGAGAGCGCATAAGTCTTGCCGTATTCCATCTGGCCGAGGTCCTGCACCACGGCGCCATAGCCGTTGTAGCCTTCGACGTACGCGCCGTCGGATGCCAGCCGCATGTAGTTGGTTCCGCTCACGTACCAGTTGGCGATGGCGTCAAAATTTCCGGCGTAGGACCATGTTGGCGTCAGACCGGCATTCCAGGGAGCGCCGGTGGTTGGGCTGTGATCCCAGCCCGTTGCACCATAGATGTAGTAGGGATACCCGAGATATTCAGAACCCCAGTCCCAGTCTTCAAAGCTCGCATTCCCGACGGAGGCGATGGCGGCCTGCACTGTCGGTGCCGCGAACTGAATCGTGCCAGTGTCGCTGGCGTCGCGGTAGAGCGTGGATGACGCCAGGGCGCTGTCGTTGGCCAACTGGAGCGCTCCGGCAGCAACCTGCGTCTGACCGGTAAACGTGTTGGCACCCGAGAGCGTGAGCGTGCCGCTGCCGGTCTTCGTCAGATTGCCAGCCCCAGCGATCGTGCCGGCAAACGTCTGATCGCTGGCGAGGTCGAGCGTCAGCGTGACGCCGGAGGCAATCGTGATCGTGTCGGCTGAGGTGTAGGACGCAAGTGACGTGAGCGTCGTGTCGGTGAGAATCTCGTAGGCAGAGTCGTGAAACGGCTCCGTGGCCGCTGCGCCCGAGGAGAGCCCGGTGGCCTGCACCTCAAGCGCCGCATTGGCATACTGGCCTTCCACGAACCAGTCGGTCGTGATCTTGCCGTCGGCCACCGAGTCGAGATCGGGGGCGATCCGCACGCCGCTGTCGTTGACATGCGGGGCAAAGCCGCTGACGCCGTCGGTCACCTGCCAGGAAAGATTGCCAGGCGGTGCATCGGGAACGCCATCGGTGCGCACAACGCGAAACTGCACCGTCTCGCCGACCTGGAAATCGGGGCCGGGGTTGCCATCGGCAAACGTCTGAAACAGCGCAGTGCTCCCTGGCGCGTAGTCGAATTTGTCGGTGGAGACATCGGCCGCGAGCATCGCCCGGGCCTCCAGCGCCTCCAATTGCACGAGGCCAGCCCGCTTGGCCCAATCGCGCACCGAACGGCGGCGGGCCCGCTGCAGCGTGCGATCCCGAAACCGGCGCCACACCACCGTGGCATAGACCCGTTCCCACCACCGTCGCGTCCAACTCGTCTTCATATTGCATTCCTTGCCATTGCGGGGCACTCGGCGCGCAGGGCGGCCAAGTACGCGGGATACGCCCGGAGTAGACACGAAGTTCGTGATTTATAATGGCCTTATTCCTGACAAATTGATGAATCGACACTACGGGGGGATGAATCGACATCGGCCGGTGCTCAAACGCCCCCCCGCCCCCGCTGAACCCGGGGCGAGGGTCGGTATAGTGGGGGAATGGACCTGTTACGCCGATTCTTCCGCAGCCCTCCCGCGCAGGTGAGCCCGTCGCCGCCGGCACTGCGAGCACGAACAGGGGATGAAGAAGCGGATCCTTTCTGGCTCCTCACCGCGCTGTTTGTCATTGCAGTTTCGCTGCTGCACGCGCTGATCATCGGCATCGCGCTGTTCCAGGCCGTTGAGGCCTTTCCGCTGGCCCATCAGTCGCTTGAGCCCACCGGCGTCATCACGACCGTCGTGGCGCGGACGGTGTCACTGCTCCCGGCCATCGCCCTGCTGTACTTTTTGCATAGTCGCTTTGGGCTCGTGGGGGAGCGTGGCTCGGTCTTCCGCGCCTTGTTCGCCATCGTCGTGGCCGCAACCCTCGAATGGGCTCTGTTCCTCGCCGGGATGACGTTTCTTGACTGGGGCCTGGGTGCCGATGCAAGAGCGTTCACCCCGGCCCATCCCTACGGGATCGGCTATCGCGTGGTGGTGCTCAGCGTGGGAACGCTGCTGTTCTGGGGCGGCTTGCAGTGGCAGCGGGCGAAGTCGCTGGAACTCCGTGCTGCCAAGGCGGAGGCCTCGCTGCGAATGAGCGAAATGACGCGACTGGAAGAACAGGTCCACCCCCATTTTCTCTTCAATGCCCTGACAGCGGTGCTCGCCTGCCGGCACGATCCCGAGGCTGTGGCGAGCGTCACGATCGGCCTCTCCGAACACCTCCGCTTCTGCCTCAGCCGGCAGGGAACGCTCGAACCACTTTCCCGGGAGTTAGACGCGCTCCAACACTACCTCACTGTGCAGCGGGCCCGGTTTGGCAAGACGCTCGACTGCCGGATCGATTGCACCCCGGAGGCGCGGGATGTGCTGGTGCCCTCCGCGGTCATTGAGCCACTCCTCGACAACGCCCTCAAGCACGGTGCCATGACAAGCCCCACCCCCTTGCGGATCGTTGTCGACTGCAGAACGGAGGGTGGCGAGCTTGTCATCACAGTCGACAACAGCGGCACATGGATCGAGCCCACAAAGGTCGGACGGCAGGGCACGGGGCTGGCGAACCTGCGCAATCGCATGGAACTGCTCGGCTTCCAGGATGCCGCGCTTGAATGCGGGCCGTCCGGCGACGGCGTGCGGGCCCGCGTGAGACTGCCGCTGGATCTTCCGCCTGCCGTCGTGAAGACTCGCCGCACCGCTGCCCTGGAGAACCAGCGATGATGCGGGCGATCCTGGTCGACGACGAGATATCAGCCATCCACTGGCTCGGCGACTTGCTGTCATCGCAGCCGGAGATCGAGGTGGTGGGAACTGCGACGAGTGTCGCGGCAGCCGTGACGCTTCTGGACACGCTCCATCCCGAAGTCGTGTTTCTGGATATCTCGATGCCGCAAGCTTGCGGCATGGCTCTCTTCGCCTCCGTGCATGCCGATATCCGGATCGTCCTCGTCACGGCCCACAACGATCGGGCCCTCGAAGCCTTTGAAGCGGGCGCCTTCGACTACATCCTCAAGCCAGTGACCGCCGCCCGGCTCAGCCGGACCATCGAGCGACTATGCCTTTCTCGCGAAAAGCCAGCGCCGGTTTCGCCCCCGCCTGTCGAGCTTGGCATGCTCACGATCAACGCCCGTTCGGGCCTGACCCGTCTCTCCAGTGATCAGGTGCTGTGGATTCAGGCCCAGCAGAACTATTCCGTTATTTATTGGGCCGGTGGCAAACCACTCCTCGTGAAACGCCTGCTGGGCGACTTCGACAAAGAACTCCCGGCGGAGCAATTCGCCCGCATCGGTCGCTCGCTCCTGGTCAATCTCGGCACGCTCCGGGAAATCGGCAAAGGGGATGGCAACGGGGCATTGCTCCATTTTGTCGCCTCCTCCGCCACGCTCGCCATCGGCAGGGCCGCGACGTTCAGGCTGCGGCAACTGCTCGCCCTCCGGCAACCTTAATTGCCCTTGGAAAAAGGGCTTCTGACCATTCTCAACAGACTGCCAGAAAGGGCCACCCTGCCATCCCCCTGCCGCTTCGCAGGCTGTGGATAAAGTGCTGCATCGTCGGATGCGATGCCCGTCGACTGTGGAAAACCTCGGCTTTTCCACAGTCGACTTCGTGAAAAAAGGCCATGGAGGGCTTTTTCCACAGCGAGTTAGAGTATTCTGCAATATATGCCTCCCCACGCTGCCCCACGTGCTGGTCTTGAAATGCTTCTGCAGGGGCAGATTCTGTCCCAGATTGAGGAATCGCAACGGGTGCTCGGGGCCCTCGCCACTCACCGCGACTCGCTTCTGGCGATCGCCAACCTGCTGGCCGCCACGCTCGATCAGGGAGGCACGCTCTATCTCTGCGGGAATGGGGGGAGTGCCGCCGATGCCCAGCATGTGGCGGCGGAGTTTGTGGGCCGGTTTCTCCGTGAGCGTCGCCCCCTCCCCGCTGTCGCCCTCACCGTCGACACATCGATTCTCACATCGATCGCCAACGACTACGACTTCTCCGAAGTCTTCTCCCGGCAGGTGCAGGCGCTGGTGCGCCCGCAGGACTGCCTGATCGGGATCAGCACCAGCGGCCGCTCGCCGAATGTGCTCAAGGCCCTTGTTGCCGCCCGGGAGGCGGGGGCCGCCACGATCGGATTCACTGGCGCCGATCGGCAGGAATTCGCCGCGCTGTGCGACCAGTGCCTGCAGGCCCCCTCGCGCGAAACTGCCCGCATTCAGGAGGCGCATCTGCTCGCCTGGCATCTGATCTGCGACATCGTCGATCAATATTTCACGCCCAGCGGAATGCCCGGCACAGCCGATCCCCAAGGTGGCTCACCCCCCTCTGGTTAGGTCTGGCAGCCGAATAGGCCCTGTCTTACCGATCACTTGTTTCTGATCCCCTGTTTCTGTCCCAGCTTAATAGCCCCGCTCCCAACCGCCACCTATGCCACCCTCCGCCCCCCAGCCAGCCCCCGGCGATCACCCCACTATTCTGCTGGTGGGGGATGTGATGCTCGACCGCTACCACGTCGGCACGGTCGAACGCGTTTCCCCCGAGGCGCCGGTGCCGGTGCTGAAGGTGGGCCGATCGTTCGTAAGGCCCGGCGGCGCCGGCAATGTCGCTGTCAATGTGGCGGCCATGGGCGGCCGGGCGATCCTCCTCGGCTGTGTCGGCATCGATGCAGCCGCGGAACAACTCCGCGGGGTGCTGGAGGCTGAGGGGGTGTCGGCCGGGCATCTGGTCGCCACTTCCGCCATACCCACCTCAGCCAAAACCCGTCTCCTGGCAACCCATCAACAGATCGCCCGGTTTGACGAAGAGCAGATCCTCACCGACGCAACTGCCCAACAAGACCTGATTGCCGCAGCCGAGGCCGCCGTGGTCGGGGCCCGGATGGTGATCCTCTCCGACTACGCCAAGGGAGTCTGCTCGCCGGATGTCTGCCGGGGGGTGATCGCCGCGGCAAGAGAGCGGAACGTGCCGGTGATCGTCGATCCCAAGGGGGCCGATTTCTCGAAATATTCTGGTGCCTCAATCCTCACTCCCAATCGCTCAGAGGCGGCGCTTGTGACTGGCATCGCGATCCATGGCCCCGATGACGCCATCCACGCCGCCGAGGCGATCCGCGCTCGCTTCGCTATCGACGCCGTGGTGGTGACGCTCGGTGAACAGGGGATGGTGCTGGTCTCAGCCGCCGGGGCTTCGGTGATCCCCACGCAGGCCAAGCGGGTGTTTGACGTGACCGGGGCGGGCGACACTGTCGTGGCAGCCTTGGCGGTCGCGACGTGCCTCGGATCCCCCTTGGCCGATGCCTGCTATCTCGCCAACGCTGCTGCGGGGCTCAAAGTGGCCCAGATCGGCACGGTGAGGATCAGCTGGAGCGAGATTCTGGAATCGATTGAGCAGCAGCATGCGGTGTCACAGGGAAAGGTGCTGGCCAGCGAGGCACTCTGCAAGGCGGTGCGTGTGGCCCGGGGGGAGGGGCAGCGCATCGGGTTTACCAACGGCTGCTTCGACATCCTCCACCACGGCCATGTGGCTCTGCTGGAGGCCGCCGCCGGCGAATGCGATCTGCTGGTGGTGGGGGTAAACTCCGACGCCTCCGTGCGCCGGCTGAAGGGGCCACCCCGCCCCTATGTGCCCGCCGGCCCCCGCATGGCGGTGCTGGCGGCGCTCTCCTGCGTCGCCTGGGTGACCGAGTTTGACGAAGACACGCCGCTGGAATTGATCAAGGCGATCCAGCCCGATGTGCTCATCAAGGGGGCCGATTATGCCGTGGGCGACGTTGTCGGGGGCGACCTCGTGCGGGCCGCCGGCGGGAAAGTGGTGACGCCAGTATTCCTGCAGGGCGTCTCCACAACGAACATCGTGGGGCGGATTCTCTCCACACACGCCGGGGATTAGAGCGCATCCGGGATCGCTGGAACGACGACTGGACAGATACTTCAAGCGATGGGGCGGAGGGGCGGCGAACGCTCGAGAAGCCTAAGCGATCGAAAAAAACCCAACCAAACCTTCGGCAGGTCAATTTTCGCCGGGCGGCAAAATCGACTACCTTGGCTGCAGGAGGGCAGGGATGGCTTCTCCACCGGAGAGTCTGCTCTCCCCTTGAGCGGCCACCGGCGGGACTTTCGCCCCATGTCATTTTCAGGACGACCAGCATGCCCGGCGCCGCCTTGAGCCTCCTTCTTTTGATCCCGGCCGCGGCCTTGGCCGCCTTCGTTGCCGCCCACGTCTATTTCCGCAGCGTCACCAACGCCCGGCACCGCACGAACGAATACCACTTTGCGCATTTCAGCCGGATTACGGCCAGGTCGCGGTGGTTTTTTCCACTCTTTGCATTGGCACGGCCGCAGAAGTTCACGCTGCACCAGAACGAATCGCTCTGGATACCAAAGGGGTGGTGGCACTGGGTGGTCTCCGATCCCGACACCATCGCCATCAGTTACTGGTGCCCCAAACAACCCGGGGTCACCGTTCCATTCACGTTTTCGGCTGATGGATCTGAGATCCTGACCGAAGTGCAGCGTGCCCTCGACGGCACACAGGAAGTTTCTGTCTGGAACAGCTCCACCGACACCATCGCCCGCCAGCCAATCGAAAAGAAGGACAGCCGATGCATTATCACGCTTCCCGGCTACGGCCATAACGACAACCGTGAAATCCGCGCGCGCATCGCTGCCCTGGCCAGCGAATCTCCCATCTCCTGCTGGAACGGCTGTGAGGAACTGATCAACGTCAATCTCTGGGTGGCCCTCGGCAACCACGACACCGGGCTGCATTATGACGACAACGACGGCGTGCTGCGCGTGCTGCAGGGCCGGAAATCGGTCCTGCTCTATCCACCGGAGCAGCGCACGTATCTGTCGCCGCTGTGCGTTCTACCGGAGTGGGCGAAGCAACGTCCGACTGTGGTTTGCTACAACTTCAACGCCTTCATCCGGGATCTCAATCCGGCTCACAACCTTCCCTCGGCGCGATTGCTCTACGAGACCATTGAGAACAAGGCTGTGCTCCGGGAAATCACGCAGCGCACGAAAAACGGCACCTCGTATGTGTGGGGGGTGAAGTGGGAGAACGGCCGATTGCGATGGGAACTCTACACCTACTTCTTCAACAAAACCGGTTGGCTGAAGTCTGCCCCGGAAGGCGATCCACCGCTCCTCATCACCTCCGTCGATCTCTTTGATGCCCCCGAGCCTTGTGGGCCGCTGACGCATGCCTATTGCTCCTCTCAGGGGCGGGATCTCTCACTGCCCTTCTTTGGCTTCGTCACCCAGGGGGACGAAAAACTTCCCGAGTCGCGGTTTGTTGCCGACCGCAACGACCGGTTTCCTGGCCGCTTCACGGAGCATATGAAGGCCATCGGGGTGAAACATGATGCAATGCATCTGCAGGGCCTGCTGGGGGCTTACGCCTGCGACTACATCTGCATCCACAACAAACGGGAGGACGAACTCTACATTCAGTACTACAACATCTCTGTCGAGGCCTTTGTTTCATTCCTGCTTGAGCATGCCTATCCTCCCCGCCTCATTTCGCACGTGCTAGCCCACAAAGAGCAATACAGAAACATCCGGCACGAGATTACGGTTGTCTACCGCTTCGACACGGGAAAACCGGTGCGCACCGCTTTTTACGGAATCGTGTAACGGGCCGGCGTTGCGTCCAAAGGCAAGCCCCGGCCTTATGCCCCCGCTGCCCTGCCAATCGCTGCCACTCAAACAGAGGAATCCATGCCGCTTGTGTCTATTTTCCTGGTGACCTTCAACCACGAACGCTACATCGCGGACGCCATTGAGGGGATCCTCCGACAGACTGCCGCCGCCGACACCGAATTGGTATGGCACGACGACGCCTCGACAGACGCCACGGTTGAGGCTGGCGAACGCGCGCTGGCTGGATCGGGAATGGGCGTCAAACGACTTCATCGAAAGCTCAATCGATACTCGCGGGGCATTCCCTTCGCCATTGACATGTACGAACTTGCCGAGGGCGATTTTATAGCCTGGCACGAGGGAGATGACCTCTGGCTGGAGGATCGCAAGATCGCCAGCCAACTTGACGCACTTCGCGAGTGGGCCGGGGCCGACATCTGTTTCACGCGTGCGGCATCCATCGACGCCAACGGCACGCGCCTGCCGAGTCTCGTTTCTGACTATGGAGAATCTGCCGGACTTGCCAGCGTGCAGACAGTGATCTCTGGCGATGGCGGTTTCATGCCGACCAGCTCAATCCTGCTGAGAAAAGGCTATGTTTCCAGAATCCCGGGCTGGGTGTTTGGTTTTCAGCCGATCAGCGATTATCTCGCCCAGGTGTATGGCTCGCTTCGGGGTGGCGCCGCCTATCTACCAATGGTGAGCACAGGTTACAGAATCGGCCATCCAGGTGCATGGACCGTGCAGACTCACCAAGACCCAATTCGGCTGCTGGAGCATCACTGCCATGTCCTCACGATCATCACCCGCATGAAAGCCGAATTGCCGCATTATGCCAATGCATTCGAGCCGGTAGTCAGGAACCACCTCAGCAATCTTATGGCAGTCTCGCTCCGCATCGGTGAACTCAAGTATGTGAGCCGGGCGATGAGCATCCTGCAGTGAGTACACCGCGCTCGCCGACGGCCGACTCCCTGCCCGCATGGCGGCCGGAGGATCACTGTTGATTTGGCCCCGCAGGAGACAGAGAATGACTCTCTGTGCGACGCTATCGGGGGATCGGCCGCCCTTGTGGCCACTGCCGACATGCATTCCACGCGAGCGAGGTGAGTCTAGTGAAAAAACTGGTTATTTTTGGCTCCGCCGGATTTGCCGAGATCGCGCACTTCTACTTCACCCACGACAGCCCCTACACCGTTGCCGCCTTCACGGTCGACCGGGAATACCTCACGGAATCGACCTACCACGGACTCCCCGTGGTGCCGTTTGAGGATGTGCTGACGCTCTACCCACCCGAGGAGCACGATCTGTTCGTCGCCATCGGGATCGGGGGCGTCAATCGCCACCGGGCGGCAAAGGCGGCGGAGGGGGAGCGACTCGGCTATCGGCTGGCGAGCTTTCTCAGCTCCCGGGCCGATGTGTCGCCCGATCTACAGGTGGGTCCCAACACCATGATCATGGAACGGGCCGGAATCCAGCCCTATGTGGAGATCGGGCGCAATACAATCATCTGGAGTGCAACGCGGATCGGTTTTCGCACGCGGATCGGCGCCGATTGCTGGATTGTCTCCGCGATCTTTGGTGAATCGGTCGACGTCGGCACCGGCGCCTTTGTCGGCCTCAACGCCACGATTGCCCCGGGGATTTCGATCGGCGCCAACTGCATCATTGGCGCCGGTGCCCTGATCCTCCGCGACACCGGTGAAGGTCAGGTGTGGCCCGGCCACGGGAGCAGCCCCTCCCGCGTCGGCAGCTCGCGGCTGTGGCACGACTGACGCTCCCCCGGCCGCAGGAGAAGAACCGTGATCAAGATTGCCTCCGGATACACAAACAGGGGCGGCTCGACGATTGCACTGGTCAACCTGACCAACGCCTTCAACGCCGCCGGCCTCGACTGCACGATGTATGGGCCGCACGAATGGCACCTCGGCCAATGCCGCTCTGGCCGCCTCGAGGAATTGCGACTCGACGGCGATGACCGCCTGATTACCCATTTTCTGGCGATGGAAGAGCGGCCGGCTGTGCGCAAAGTGCTCCTGACAAGCCATGAAAAGTGGTGGTTTCCCGTCGGAAAGATCAGGCCGTATTGGGATAGCGCCGTCTTCCTGCATCCGGCCCACCGGGAATACCACGCCGACTACACCGGCGACCATGTTCTCATCCCCAATCTCCGCGAGCCACTCATCGCCCGGAGCAAGGCGGGCTTGGAACGGGTGGCGGGCGTGATCGGCAGCATCGAGGAGCGGAAGCAGACCCACGTTTCCATACAACGGGCCCTGAACGACGGCTGTGAACGGGTCTATCTCTTTGGCCAGATCCTCGATCGGCCCTATTTCGATCGCGAAGTGCTCCCGCTGCTCGGGGAACGCGTGCAGTGGTGCGACTATGCCAGCGACAAGCAGGCGATATACGACGCGATCGGGCGGGTCTACCATTCGTCGCTCGGAGAAGTGGCGTGCCTGGTGAAGGATGAATGCCACTCCACCCAGACGCCCTTCCACGGCAACGCGGAAACGGAAAACTCCGTGGCCGCAGTCTCGAATGAGCAGATCGTGGAGCTCTGGAGGGCAGCCCTCGGCCTTGGTTGATGGGCACGCCGTCGCACTCACTTGCCCCGCTGCGCTCCAGCGACAGGCTGTGGGCCGGGTCCCTGCTCACTCTCCCGCCATCCACCCCTGCACCGCGCGGGTCAACGCCTGCAGGGCTGGCAGGTCGTAGGCCGCCACGATCGCCTCGCGGCTTTCCAGCGGACGCCGGATGGTTATCCACCGGCCAGCCCGCGGCCAGAGGTGTGCGGCATGCTTTTCGCTAAAGCGTTGGCTATAGCTGTGCCAGATCTCGCCGTAAGACCCCCGGGAGAAATGAATGAGCTGAATATCGAGACAAACAGCCAACCGGTAGCCGGCGAGATGGCAGCGGAATGTGAAATCGGTGTCGTAGCCGTGCCATCCGTCAAACGTTGTCTCATCAAATAGGATCCGCTCGGCCACCTCGCGACGGGCGGCGATGAACAGGCCGTCGAGCGCTTGGATACCCCCGTTGACGATCTCCGGGGCGCCAAAAAATTCGAGCGAATATCCCTGTGGATCGCGGTGCGTCACGATGCCGCGCGCATGGCTGATGCCTGCCACGGCCCAAAACATCGCCGCCAGCCGGGTCGTGCCCGCCACGCCGACGACATCCCACTCGGCGAGATGCCGCCGGAGAGTTGCTCCCAGATTTTCCGACAGAATCTCGATGTCGTCGTGAGAAAACACGCAGATGTCGCCCCGGGCCGCTCGCAGGCCCCGGTTGTAGCCCTCGCTGAGGGAGCGGGCGTCGTGGATGCCGATGATCTCGTAGGGTTCGGGCCCCATCTGTCGGGCATACGCAGCTGAAACGGCGGCAAACTTCCCGCTGTCGATGCTGCAGATGATGATGGAGATCATGGCACATCCTGCTATCCGAAATGCCCGGCACCACCCCTGCGCGTGAGGACATCATGCTGCGGGCCCCGGCAGTATAGCCGGAGGTGCCCTGCCCGCTTTCGCGCCGCCCACCGCTGGCATAGGCTTTTTCCTGCGTTAAAATCCTCCCTGAGAAGTATCCCGTTGGCCTCGAACCCGCTCGCCAAAACGATCACCGCCCGTGGGGGGCGTTTCCATGTTTTATGAAGCTGAACGGTTCGCCTTTCCTCCGCTCATCGAGGCCGATTGGCAGGCCATCCGGGCAGAATACGAGGCGATCCGCGCCGAAGTGATCGATTGGCGGGGCGTGAGGCTATACAAGACGGGCTGGAAGGTGTTTGGCCTGCACGATTTTCCCGATGGTGCGCCGATCGAGGAGAATATCGCCAAATGCCCCCGGACTGCCGCAGCTGTCAAACGCTGCTTTCCCCAGCATGGCGTGGTCGGTTTCTCGGTTCTCCAACCGGGCACAGAAGTGTTTCCCCATGAAGGGAGCGCGAGCCCCTATCTCCGCTGCCATCTCGGCCTGATCGTGCCACCGGGAGACTGCGCGCTGAGCGTGGGTGAAGAATCCCGCGGCTGGAGCGAGGGACGTGTGCTGATTTTCGACGATCATGCCATGCATGCAGCCTGGAACCGCACCCCCTGCGAACGCGTCATTCTGCTGATCGATTTCGTTCCCGATCCCAGCACCGGGATCACCCCCATATCTGCCGCAAGCAAGACCTGAGCGCACGGCCCTCACCGGAGCCCAGAGAATCTCCAGCGGCAGCCACGAAAGGAATCAGCCCTGCGAGTTCTCTTCACTTTTGTCGGGGGAAGTGGGCATTTCGAGCCCCTTGTGCCCATCGCCCGCGCAGCAGCAGGGAGGGGTCACGCTGTCGCTTTTTCGTGCCCACACGGCATGGCGCCAGCCGTGGCAGACGCCGGCTTTACGGCAATCGTCAACGGTCCCGCAAGCCACCCCACGCCCCCCTGGATCGACCGGCCGGGCGAGAGCCCCGCAGCCCGGGAGGAACGGATTCTCCGCGCGGGGTTTGCCGGCTGGATGGCCCGCTTCCGCTGTGTGGATGTGCTGGAGGTGTGCGCCCACTGGCACCCCGATCTGCTCGTGTGCGAGGAACTCGATTTCGGTGCCATGGTGGCGGCGGAGCGTGTCGGGCTCCCCTACGCTTCGGTGCTCGTCATCGCCGCCGGAACCTTTACCCGCCACGATCTCATTGCCGATCCCCTCAACGCCCTACGGGCCGAGCATGGCCTGCTCCCCGATCCCACGCTCTCCATGCTCAGCCAGTATCTGGTGCTCTCCCCCTGTCCGCCTCGATACCGCGATCCCGCCTGCCCGCTCCCGGCCACCGGCCATGCCATCCGCCCTGCCGCCCTCGATCGCCCTCCCGGCCTCGCTGAGCCAGACCGAAGTCCATTCAAAAGTCCAGACCGCCCCGCCGTGCCGATCGTCTATTGCACACTCGGCACCGTCGACAATCTCACCTGCGGCGATCTCTTCGAGCGGATGATAGCGGGGCTGCGGGAACTGCCGATCGAGTTGATCGTCACCGTCGGCCACCAGCGCGATCCCGCCCAGCTTGGCCCGCAACCGGCCACCGTGCGGGTGGAGCGCTATATTCCCCAAACACTGGTTCTGCCCCGCTGCAGTCTGGTCGTCTCGCATGCCGGCTCCGGCACTGTGATCGGCGCGCTGGCCTATGGGGTGCCGATGGTGCTGCTCCCGCGTGCTGCCGATCAACCGCACAACGCGCGGCGGTGCGAAGATCTCGGCGTGGGTCTGGCACTCGATCCACTCACGGCCAGCGCGGAAGCCATCCGAGAGGCGGCGATTAACGTGTTGACGCAGCCCAGTTTCCGGCTGGCCGCCGACCGCCTGAGGAATGAGTCGGCCGCCCTGCCCGGCCCCGACCACGCCATCGACATGCTGCAGCGACTGCAGGAGGCGAGGTAGCCAATTTTGGCCGACTGAACAGAGATCGTTCTCTTTCGAGGAGAGCGTCCCATAGCGCATTGAGAACGAGAGCGACCTGAAGTAGCTTACCGTGACCATGGCGGCGGGGCGTGCCCGCCCCCGCTGCGCAGCCTCAGAGCCTCTTCCAGGAATCATCATGAGCGCGTTTCTCAAATCGCTGTTCGCCACGCCGATTCTTGTTGGCCAGAGCGACGACAGGCAGATGGCTCGCGAGATTTGTGACTTGGCATATCAGTTCAAGGCCAACGCCAAGGAGGCACTCCTGGTTTCCAGCGCCTGGAACGAGCAGAAGAGATCATCTGACCGGAGCGATTTTGACCAGGAGGGCGTGACCTCCTTCGGCACCCATGCAGGTCTGTTCAGGCGTCCGGAGTGGGCCAGCGCCGGTCAATTCATCCAGCAACTTGCCCACACCATGCTGGCCACGGTCGATCATGCGGGCCGGCAACTGCGCTTCGGAGGGATGTGGACGACGGTCTATCCGCAGGGGGCTTTCATTCCAATCCACACCCACCCCAATGCAATCTTGAGCGGCGTGTACTACGCTCTGGCTGAGGAGGGCTGCGGCGGGATCGAGTTTCAGGATCCCAACTGGGTCGCCAGAACGATGCACATGCACCCCGACCCGCGCTCGTTTCCTTCCACTCCCACCAAGCACATCGAAGAGGCAGTCACGGGGAAAATGGTCATTTTTCCCGCTTGGCTCCCCCATTCAAGCCTGCCCAATCAGTCAGGCGCCGATCGCATCATCGTCTCCTTCAACCTGGAATTCGAAGACCAACCCGGCTGACCTGAGCAGGCTCCCAGCGAGAGCAGCGGTTGCTGCCGGCTACCCCAGCCCCGACAACTCCGCGGCGATCGGCCCGCGCAGGGTGTCTTCCAAGGCAGCCAATGCCCGGGCCACCGGCACGCCGTCGAGCAGGCGATGGTCGGCCAGCAGCGTGACATTCATCCGGCCAAGATCATCGAGCGGGGTGTAGGTGAGGCTGGTGGTGAGAAACGTCGGATGCATGCGATTGGCAGAGCCTTCGCCGGCCAGCGACGACAGGCTGAACGTGCCCACACGCAGGGCCCGCTTGGGGGCCGGCGAGCGGGCGTTCCAGCGCAGGATGATCCGCCGCAGCAACCGCGGCACCCGCTGGAGTTGCAACTGCCGGGCAAACACCTCCTCCAGCGGAGCGGTCGAGTAGCGAAGGATTTCCGCCTGCAGTTCCAGCAGCGGGCGGGCATCGGGGGAGCGGATCCGGGCCCAGTAGATCGCCTCAGGGTCCAGAGCCAGCAGATCGGGCGGGGAGTCGGGGGGCCGGGGCCGGCTGATCGCCAGCGAGGCGACGCTCTCGGGGCTGGTGGCCCATGCCGGTCGGCGCAAGGGGCGAAAGATCCGCCAGGGCAAAAACCAGCTGCGCAGGGCGGGCCGCTCGCGAGCCACCAGCCCATAGGCCTTCATGAACAGGGCCGCCCAGCCAATGCGCTGCCGCGCCCCCTTCCGCAGCCGCTCCACATCAGCCAATTCCATCATCCGCTCGACCGGGAAGATCGGCACATGCCGCGAGAGGCGCACGATGTCGCCCACCAGCAATCGCTGGCCATCGAGCGGCCGCACCGTGATCTTGAGCCCCTTCTCAGCCATCAGCCTCTCCACCGAAACAAAGGAAAAGGTGCCGGCCACCAAATCTGGGGTAGCCAGAAAAATCCAGGCAACACTACACCGCACGTCGCCTATCTTGGCCAATTTTGGTGGTTGGCACCTTTTATGGTCACCTCTTATCTTGACCCTTGGTTCCGCCGGTGGCTATCCCCTCAGGGCATTTTTCTATGCGCATGACTCCCGCCTCCACGCTGCTGTGCGTGATCGATATCCAAGAACGCCTGCTCGCCGCGATGCCCCCTGCCGCCGTCGTGGTGGGCCGGGCGGAGCGATTGGCGACCGCTGCGAAGCTCTTGGGGGTGCGGAGCATCCTCACCGAGCAGTATCCCAAGGGCCTGGGGCCGACGCCGGCTCCACTGGCAGCCCTGTTGCCACCGGCCGAAAGCAAGATGTCGTTCAGTTGCTGCGGGGCCCCCGGCTTTGCCGCAGCGGTGGCTTTCGAAACCGGCGTGTCGGCGGCGGTGCTCTGCGGTCTGGAAACCCACGTCTGCATCGCGCAGACGGCGCTCGATCTGCTCGCGACGGGAATGGCCGTTTTCATCGTGGTCGATGCCGTCACCGCGCGCCACCAGCTCGATCATGACATCGCTCTCCGCCGGCTCGAATCGGCCGGCGCCACGCTCACCACCAGCGAGGCGGTGCTCTTTGAATGGTGCCGCTCGGCGGAGCATGAGCACTTTCAGGCGGTGCGGAAGCTGGTGCTTGAGCGAGTGAGCTAGAGTGAGCTCAAGGATTTCGTTTTTGGGTTGAAGACAGGAAATCCCGCGCGGCTGAAGCGGCGGCACGAGTGGCTCAGTCTGGCCGTTGGCTGCCCGTTGATTCCGGAAGCTGCATGGAAGGCAGATCGAGGCCGATGGAGGTGTCGGCAGCCCGCAGATCGCTCTCGGCCCGCCAATACTCCTGACGGGCGGTGATCTCGGCCATATCGGCTTCAAATTTGGCCTGCTCGCGGAGCGTCACCCGCAGCACATCGCTGCGGCCGAGCCGCAACTGCTCCCGCTCGGCAAGCGCCACCATCCGCGCCAGCTCGAGCCGATGTTTCGCCTGCTCATGAAACTCATAGGCCCGCTCCAGAAGCGAAAAGGCATCCTGCACCTCGGCCCGCACCTGATCCTCGGCAAAGCTCAGCTGCCGATTGACCTGCGTGAGCTGGGCTTCGAGTGTTTGCAGCTTGCCGAATGCATCGCGGCGCTGCACCGGCATCTGAAACACAAGCGCCGCCTGCAGCACCTGGCGATCGAGGCCATTGACTCCGGAGAGCGGGCTCCTGCCGTATCCGGCATCCTGATTGCCAGTGAGCTGCCCATCGATGCCGGGGAGCGTCTGGTTGACGGCGAGCTTCCGTTCCACCAGCAGCTTTTCCCGCTGGAGCGCCAGCCGCTGAAACTCCGGCCGCGCGGAGGATGCCCGGGCTATCGACCGCTGGTAAATCTCGATCGTCGGCTCTGCAGGCTCAGGCAGCGGCCGCATCCGTCTGCGGCGGGCCAGCAGCGGCCGGCCGCTCTCATCACGATGGAAGAGGGAAAGTTCGATGGACGACTGCTGCACGGCCCGGTCGGCCTGCACGATCAGACCGTTCCGCAGGGCAATATTCTGCTGGTTGTCGACGCGTTCGATGTTGGCCACGATCCCGCTGTCAACCTTGAGCACAAGCTGCCTGTCGCGTTCCACGGCGAGCTCGAGGAGCCGCTCAGTGGCAGCGTATCGCTCGCCGCTGCCCTGCCAGTTCCAGTAGGTTCTGGCCGCCGCTTTCATAAAGTCGAGCCGGCTGCGTTCGATCGTCGGTTCTGCCAGAGAGAGATCGAGGGCCGCCTGTGACCGCGAAGCCCGGGCCCGATCGATCTCACGGTCGCGGGCCAGTGGGATGTTGAGCCCTCCCCGCCACTCCCCGGCGTCGGCCGTCTTCTGCCCCAGGTTGTAGATGGGGAAATCGCCAAACCCGGTGCGGAATCCCCCAAAGGCGCTGATACCACCGGTCATAAACTGCTGCGACACCCCGAAGTCGGACCGATTGTTTTCGTAGGTGCCGGGTGCCAGCGACTGCCCTGCCGCCGTCACCTTGGTGTCGAAGGCCCCCATGGCGGTCGTGAGTCTCCCGGCGGCGATGCCCCGTTCCCGTTCGACCGCCTGCAACAGCGGGTAGCTCAGCAGCACGCTGCGCAGCACATCATCAAGCGCAAGCGCCTCCGGCCGGTCGTCGAGCGCCAGCCCCGGCACCTGCGGCGATATTGAGGGCTTGGAAGGAGCCAGGCCTGCCGGCGAGTGGCTCCGGCCGGCGGCGGGGGGCACTGTGCTGGGCGCAGCCGGGTCTTGGAGAACTGGGTCTGGAAGAACTGGTCCCGGTCGAATTGGGTTGAGCGGCACTGCGGGTGGCGGCAACAGTTCAGCCGGGCCGGCCGCCTCAACCTCCAGCGGAGCATCGGCCACCTGCAGGAACGACTGCGGCAGAATCGTTCCCAAGCCGAGGGCATCGTGGGATGGCGATTGCATCGGCGCCGCGTGGGGAGCGGGAATGAACCGCGCCGGCTCCCCCGCCGCAGCCGACACGATCCAGAGCCCCGGCCCAGCCAAGAGCGAAACGACCGCCCACGCGGTGCGTTTGAGCCACACACAGCCTCCGACAGCGTCAGTTTTCAGCCGCTTCCGTGACATCGCTGATCCTGTCTGCCGACTCGCCACTCGACCGAGAGCACACTACCATCAGCATCTCTGGTCGCTCCGCCTACCGACTCACAGTTCCCGTCGCGCATCCTGCATCCACGAACCATCAGCCAACTTTGATCTTGGGAGGCTTCGAGCCCTCCTTGCCGCCATCCTGCTGTTTTCCTGCGGGCGCAAGCACCGGCGGAAAGCCGTTGAGCCTCCGCCAGATCTCGTAGCCCAGCGGCACCCGGTTGAGAAACACCCAGCCGATTGCCTGATTGCCCTGCCGCAAAAACTGCGCATCGGGCCAGGGATCGCCGGCCAGTCGCTGCTCCGGCTCGACGAGCACTCGAAATTTTCCGCCGCCGCTGCTGGCGGCATCGACCTGCCGAATCCGCCCGCCAAACGTGCCGATGGCCAGCTCCGGCCAGCCGGAAAATTGCACTGCCGGCCAGCCCTCAAACTGCAGTCGCACATGGGGCAGATGGCCGGTCCGCTCCGCGTAGGCAAGCACCAGCGGCGCATCGACGCCATCGAGCAGCAGTTCGACCACGCGATCGCTGGTGTCGGGCACGATGGTGCAGAGGTCATCCCCTTCCTTCACGAACTGCCCTCCCTGGCCAATGCTGGCTTCGATGCGGAACACGACACCATCGCAGGGGGCAACGACCAGCCGCGCCTTGAAGCGCTCGATGCGGTTGTCGATATCCTGGATCTCCCGTTCCACGGAAAAGAGATTCTGTTCGCTCTTCCGCAGGTTGCTGCGGGCCACCGCGATCGCCGACAGGCCGGCGGCATCCGCCTGCAGGAGAAGCGCCTCCTGAGTGAGCAGCCCTGCCCGGGCCCGCTCGATCTCGGCGGTGGCCTTGTCGCTGTCGGTGGTGGCCCGATCGGACCGCATCTGGGCTTCGTCGCGCGACAGCCGGCTCTCGAGCCCGCCGAACTGCGGGTTGTTGAAGAGTTCTTCGAACATCTTATAGCGGTTGTGCTCGAAGCCCTGGGCAAACTTCGCATTTGCGCCGGCCTGCTCCGCCACCTCGATCGCCTTGCGAGCCGCCTCACGGTTAGCCTCCGCTGCTCCAATCGCCGCATCCCGAGCCGCTTCTTGGGCGTTCGCGGCGGCCTTCAACTCCGCCACCTCGAGCCCCGCGGCCTCGAGACGCTCGACGAGGAAACCTCGCTGCGCCTCCAATCTTGCGGCAAGCTCAGGATCGTTATCTTCGATATCGACCACCGGATCGTTCAACTTGACGCGGGTTCCCTCAACCACGTGCCAGCGGCGAATTTGGCCAGAAATACGCGCCGTGAGCACCTGCATCCGCTCGACGGGTGCATAGGCGACGATCTTTCCCTGCCCCTGCACGGTCTGCTGCCAAGGCACGAGGGCCAAGGCAAATGGGGCGGCCAGGAAAGACAGGAGAACCAGGCGCGCCAGGATGCGGACCGCCCGGGGGGTGGCGGCGCTGGCCAGCGCCGCTACCCCCGGCACCGAACTGTCTTGAAACGGCCGTTTGCCACTCATACCCACTCCACGGCGCGTTCGCACTGGTTTTTGATGTCGTCCCGCGCCGTCACGATCACGAGGGTCCACGGGGCATCTCGGTCGAGGATCGATGCCACCAATTCCGGGCAACTGCCGATGTCGAGCCCGTCGAGCAGGCCATCCACGAGGAGCAGCCGCGGTTTCCCCACCAGCGCCCTGGCGAGCGAAAGCCGGGAGATTTCGTTGGATGACAGCGGCATGCCGTCGGACGCCAGCGGCGTCGAGACTCCCTGCGGCAGCCGGGCCACCCGGTCGGCAAGACCTACCATTTCCAACGCGCGGCGAATGTCGGCTGCCGACATTTCCTCGCGGCCGACCCGCACATTTTCGGCCACGGTGTCGGCGAATGTTTCAGACCGCCCCACATAGGCCACCAGCAGCCGGGTGGCGGCCCGGTCGAGCGAGCGGGCGTCGATTCCGTCGAATTCGAGCAGGCCGGCCCGGGGCACCCGGAGCAATCCCAGCATCTCCAACAGGAAGGTTTTGCCACTGCCCGACGGACCATAAATGGCGATGCGTTCTCCGGGCCGGGCCTCCAGCCGCTGCGGTCGGCGATCGTCGCGGATCACCTCCGCCACCACGCCCAGCGGGCCTGATTTCGCCGGCAGCATCTCCCCTCCCACAGGTTCCAGCGGTAGCTGATCGAGCACGCCGAGTTTGTCGAGGGCGGCCTGCAGGTCGTAGAAGTTCTCGATGTATTTGCCGACCTTCGACAGGGCCGCGAGCACCAGCGTGACGATCAGCTCACCGGCCACGAGCTGGCCGAGCGTCAGCTGGCGGTTGATCACCAGCCAGCCCCCCAGCCCCAGCACAACAGTGCTCCCCACAGCCTCGAGCAGGAGCGCAAAGAGCGTCTGCCGCCAAACGACGCGAAAGTGCCGCTTGCGGGCCGCCACATAGGCACCAGCGAGGTGATCGGCACGGTCGAGGGCAAGGGCCCCGCCGCGACCGAAGCGGAAGGTGTGTGGACACTTGGCAATCTCCTCCAGCCAGGCAGCCATGTCGAATTTCGCATAGCTCTCGTCGATGCTCGTCCGCACACCGCCGATCCCCAACACCACCAGCAGAAAGGCGACCATCACCACCATGACAGCCGCGAATGTCAGCAGGTAGGGATGGTAGAAGGCCAGCACGATCAGACCAACGACGGTGATCATCACAACACCGACGCCGTCCACGAGCAGCGTCGTCGCCGCCTTCTGCACCGTCGATACCTCAAAGAATCGATTGACAATGTCGGTGGGGTTGTGGCCATCGAAGGCCTCCATCTCGGCACGGGCAAAATGGGTGGCAAATGCGGCCGCCGTCCGCACAAACAGCCTCCTCTGCAGACACTCGGCCACCACGACCTGCAGGGCCCGCAACACGGCGGCCACGACCAGAAAGCCGAGCATGACAAGCGACAGCACGACCACCGGCCAGAGCAGCACACCGAAGGCAACCGTGTTGACCAGCGCCTCGATCGATGCCGGCACCACGATCGACAACACTCCCACTCCGAGGGCAAACGCCAGGAGCGCAACCAAATCAGTCCGCTCCAGCCGCAGCAGTTCGTCCAGCCGCTGCCAGGGACGCTTGGAACGGAGAGTTGGTCGGCCTGCAGGAGATGGGGTCATGGGCAGTCCGGAGGAAACGGGCCGGCACGGCAGGCTGCGGAAAAAGCCCTCCATGGCTTTGTTCCCTGCAGCCGAATGGCTCACTCGCCGGAGAGGGCCCGACAGGCATCGCTCCCCTTCCAGTGCCTCCAACCTACCGAATTAACATCGGCATTTGTAGGGCATAATCTTCTATCGTACAAATAGGTTGTTTCTCATATTCACATTGGTTTTTTCGATATTTTGAGGAGCGCCTTATGAACTGGCTCAACTACCATCACCTGCTCTATTTCTGGACTGCCGCCCGGGCGGGAAGTATCACGAAAGCCTGTCGTCAGCTCCACCTGACGCAGCCGACGGTGAGCGGCCAGATCAGGGCGTTGGAACGGTCTGTCAAGGCACGGCTCTTCGAACGGTCGGGGCGTTCGATTGCCCTGACTGAAACCGGCCGCGTGGTCTTCCGCTATGCCGATGAGATCTTTTCGCTTGGCCGTGAATTACAAGACACGCTGCACAACCGCCCCACCGGGCACGCGCTGCGGTTGGTGGTGGGCGTGGCCGATTCCCTGCCCAAACTGATCGTGCAGCGGTTGCTCGAACCGACGTTGAATCTCGGCCAGGAGGTGCGGCTGACCTGCATTGACGGCGATCCCGACCGCCTGCTGGCCCAGCTGGCGCTCCACGAAATCGACCTCGTTCTCAGCGACTTCCCTTCCCAACCGCGGTCGGGCATGAAAGCCTTCAACCACCTGCTCGGTGACTGTGGCGTGACGTTCTTCGCCAAGGCCGATCTGGCACGCAAGATTCGGCGCGGCTTCCCTGGGTCGCTCAGCGGAGCGCCGATGCTGCTCCCCTGCAGCAATACGGCGCTGCGTCGATCACTTGAGCAGTGGTTCGACAAGCACCAGATCCACCCCCAGGTCCGGGCGGAATTCAGTGACAGTGCCCTGCTCAAGGCATTTGGAGCGATGGGCCGCGGCATCTTCGTGGCGCCGACGGCCGTGGAGGAGAATGTGCGTCGGATGTATGGTGTGGCCGTCGTGGGCCGCGAGCCGTCGGTGCGCGAACGCTTCTATGCGATCTCCGTGGAAAAGCGGCTCAAGCACCCCGCCGTGATGGCGATCTCAGAGTCTGCCCGCCGCGAGCTGTTCCAGGATGACAGCGCGTCCCGGATAGCTGGAGGAACGACTTGAAGCATCGGGGGCTTGGGGCGAAGCAGTTGCTGAGCTCTTCGCAAGCGCCAGCGACACGACTTTTGCCCCCGCAGCCGACGCTCACGGAAGTTGAGGGCGATTTACCGCTGCGGGATCGCCAGCGGCTCAGGCGGCGCAGCCCCCGGGCTTGCCGGTCGGGGCGGGTCCGGCGGCAGATTGCCCTGCGTGGCAGCCGGTGGCGCGGAGTCGAGTCCCGTCAGATCGATTCGGTCGGTGGAGGTTTCAGCCGACGCCGCCAATTCCTTCAGCCGGGCAATCTTGCCGGCAGCGCTCAGCTCGCCTGCCGCCTCACGGCCTGGCGCCGAACCGAACAGGATCAGGCGTCCGCCAGAGCCGACCAGCTCCCACATCCTGACCCCTCGTTCCATGACGGGCCGGCATTCGACCAACTCAAGGGCCCGCCACTCCGGCGCGATCACCTGCGCCAGCACGGCCCCCTCCTCCACCATTGGATCCCCCCAGCGCGATCCCTCCGGCCCCTGCGGGCTCGATTCCACTCCCGACACACGCGGATATCCCGCTGCCAGCTCGGCGGTGAAATCGGCGCTGGGAAGCACCACTCCTTCCGCATCCACCGCCATCAGGCCTCCCTTCACCCCCACCATCGCCACCGGCTCCCGGCAGACCACCTCCACCACCGCTCCGGCCGGATGCTTGAGTTCCACCCGCACCACCTGCCTGACCCAGGGGTGCATGTCAAAGGCCCGCGCCAGCCGATTGGGAAGATCGGGATCGGCCAGCGGGAGCGCCCGGTCGAGGCTGGCTGCCCGCAGCGACTCGCTGCGCAGATCAGCCTTCACCCACGGCGCCACTCCCCGCACCTCCACCATGGCGGGGAGCAGCTGGTAGCCCCCGCTCCAATGCACCCGCTCGGCGACCCGCGACCAGAGCAGGGCGCTGGCTCCGATCGCCAGCAAGACCACCGCGATGGCCCCCAAGCCAGCCCGACGCGCGGTGAGAAAATCGGCCACCGGGCGCTGGCTCGGGACCGGCTCAAGCGGCGGTGGCTTGCGGCGGGACGGTGCGTTCATCGCGTGCAGGGGACCCTCACCACAGTTCGATTTGGGGCGCCAATTCCACGCCCAGCCGCTCGCGCACCCGGGCTCTTACCTTCTCCACCAACTCGCGCACATCCTCGCTCGTGCAGCCGGGGTGCGCGACAAGGTAATTGGCATGGGCGGGATAGACGGACGCCTCGCCCACGCGGAAATCACGGGCGCCGGATTGCGACACCAGCGACTCGGCGCTCGTGCCATGAGGATCCTTGAACATCATCGCGACGGTGCGCACACCGGAGGGTTGCTCCGAGCGATCCACGATCCAACGCTTCTGCATGCGCTTCGTGAGCAGATCGGGGTCTTCTTCGTCTAATTCGAGCCGGCAGCCGATCACGATGCAGTCATCGAGATTGCTCCAGCGGGAGCCGAAGGCGAGGTCCGCGCCTGTGCGCACCTCAATCTCTCCGCCAGGAAGCATCACGCTCACGTCGCGGACACAGTCGCCAATGGCGCCTCCCCGGCCGCCGGCATTGCCCACCAGCGCTCCCCCCACCGTGCCCGGCACGCCCACGAGCATTTCCAGCCCCGACAGGCCGGCCTGCACCGCTGCCGAAACCACATGCACCAGCTTGGCCCCAGCACCGGCAGTGACCACCGTTCCGTTGACATCGATCGCACAGAGGGCCGGCGCCGAGAGCCGCACCACCATTCCAGCCCATCCGTCAGCAGGCACCAACACATTGGAGCCGCCGCCGAGCACCCGCAGCGGTATGCCCCGCTCGTGGCAACGGGCGACGAGACGTCCCAACGCCCCCAGATCGACCGGCTCGCAGAAATACTTCGCCTTGCCACCCACTCCCAGCCAGGTGTGGTGGGCGAGCGGTTCGCCGGTACCCACCGTGAGGCCCAGATCGTCGAAGGGGGTTCCCGCCTCGCCGCGGCCCGGCGCCTCGCTTGCGGGCACGCTCTGTTCTGTTTTCAACACCCGTTTCATCGTCGCTCTGCTTTCTGCTGCCTGCTGGGCCAAGGTCCGCCACCTCAGCCTACCCCGACAAATTGTGCCTCAGCCGCACCCGAAACGTCTATGACGCCTGCGTCGGTTCCGGTCGATCCCCCGTTTCTCCCCGTCAGGCCACGCGCCGGCTCCGGAACGGCGCCACCGGCGGGTGGGCCAGTTGCAGCCAGGAATCGACCAAGCCGGCCAGCGGAAACTGCGGTTCGCCGGGATCGCCAGGGTCGCCCGCAGGCTGCGGCCGGGAGCCGATAACGAGCACGCAGTCGTGAGGCTCAACCTGCGACAGGAGTCGGTCGATGCGGGCATACGCGGCCAACTCGCGGCTCCCCGCCCCCTCATCCAGAACGCCCGCCGGCACCACCAGCGACTCATCGCACCAGCGGGCCGCCCGCAGGGCAAACTGGCGTTTTCCTCCCAGCCGACGTGCCTGATCCTCGTCGGCAATCAGCACCAACCGCCCAGCAGTAAGACGCCGCAAGCTGCCCAGCGTGCTGGCCAAGGCGTGGCCGCTGGTGGGGATATCGATGAACACCTGTCCGTCCTGGCCGCGGGAGATGCGTTCCAAGCGGCCCGAAACACTGCCTGCCGCCTCAAGGCCCCGGGCGATCACTTCCAGCCCCGCTCCCATCCGCAGGCCCACCGCCGCCGCTGCCAGGCTGTTGCGGACAAACGAGGCCACCGGCGTGGCCACCGCCACCGGCGCAATGTGGCCACCGGCGCGCAGCAGAAAGGTCTGTCCGCCCAAGCTGCGTTCCACGGGGGTGGCAGAGACATCGGCCCCCGACGAGAGGCCGACGGTGATCGTGGCCCTGGAACGCCGCGGCGCGGCCTTCGCTCGGGCCAGCGCCAAGGCGGCGACGCGTTGGTCGTCGGTATTGGCGATCAGCACCCCATCGGGGGCAAGGCTCTCGAGAATCCGCCCCTTGATGGCCCGGTAGGCCGCCGTCGTCCCGTGGCTCTCGGCATGGGCAGTGGCGATGCTTGTGACCACGACGGTATCGCAGGTGACGCCCGCCAAGGCCCGATTGGCCAGCATGGTGCTCGATACCTCAATCACCGCATGGGTGCAGCCGCTGGCCACCAACCGGGCCAGCCAGGCCGCCAGTTCGCGGGGCTGCTCCAGATCCGCAGGTTGGGGGACGGTGCTATCGGCGTCGAGGCAGCCCAGATCGGAGAGCACGCCCACCTGCAGGCCGGCCTCCGCCAGCACTGAAGCGACGAGCCATGCGGTGGTGGTTTTGCCGCTGGTGCCGGTGATCGCGATCACCTTGAGCCCTGCGGCAGGATCGCCAGCCAACGCCTGATGGATCCGGGCCTGCGCCCAGGCGCTGTCGGGCACGAGGCACAGGGGCGTGCCAAACGTCGGCACCATCCGTTCGGCCACCACGCCCGCCACACCGCGCTTCAGCGCTTGCGCGACCAGATCGTGCCCATCGCCATGGGCTGTCAACCGGGCCACAAACAGGTCGCCGGGGCCACATCTGCGGGGGTCATCGTGGCAGCCATGGACAGTGATGTCGTCGCAGACCAAAAATCTGGCTTCGGGAAGAATCTCCCCCAGCCGGACTCCGCCAGCCCGCAGGCCTTCCGCTTCATCCCTGCCGTCCCACCAGGCGTCATTCATCATTGGCCTCCTGCCTCAAACCCACCCGCTCCACCGACCGGCGTCCATCCTTGAACGCAGCCGTAGCGAGATTGTCCGCCGGAGCGAAACCGGGTCAACCCCGCGTTGGCTCACGATCTGTGGAAAAATCGCACCCCTGCCCTTTTTCCAACACCGCCAGCTGCCGCAGTCAACCCGGCTTGCCCCGGCGCCTCTGGCCGCAGTAGCCTCCGCTGGAGATCACCCGCTGGCGGTTCCTCTTGCCAATCACTGCCACGACTGGCCGTCCCCATCAGCCTGCCCTCCCCTGTTCAGGATTGCTCGGCACGGCGCCGGAGGTTCTGCATGCCACCACCGAATCCTGCGTCCGCACCCCCGGCATGCTCCGCCCCCGCCCCAACACGCTGGCTGCTGTGGGTGGGAACAACGTCAGAGGCAGAACTCTCTCTAGCCCATACTTGGCTCCGGGAAACGCTGCCGGTGGTGGTTGCGGAAAATCCGCGCCAGGCATGCGAGAGATTTGCACAGGGCTCGGCAGCGCACGATGGGCTGCGTGCAGACCGTGCAAGCACCCCGTCGGTTGACCGGTGGGCGCCGCGAAAACAGTCCCGGGATGACTTTTCTCCCGGATACTCAGCAGCTGGCACTCCCTGGAACGCGGCCCCCACTCTCATCCTCCTCGCTTCCGACCGGCCGGGACGCTGGAGCCTTGACGATGTGATTCTCCTCACTTCCCGCTGGCCGCTGGTTCCGGTGATCTCAGTGGGGTCGTCCCTGTGCGACGGCAGACGCCGCAGCGGCCCCGCCCTGCCCGGGGTCGAGGAGATCTCCTGGCACGACCTCGCCGGCCGGATCGGCCGCTGGCTCGCCGATCTCGATACTGGCCGCCCCGGCGGACTCGGGCTCCCCACCACGGCCCGGCGGGAAGAACGCCTCTTGGAATCGGCGCTGTTGGCACCCGGGAGAACGCTCCCTCCCGAGTCGCCGTCTGTCGTGCTTGCCGCCCGCCGACTGCTCGATCTGGAGGGACTGGCCGAACTGCTCAGTTTGGCCGGCAGACGCATACAACGCCGCACGGAAGGCAGGCCGCCGCTCGAGGCCACCGGCTCGACGGTGATCTGGGATGCCGGCCGACTCGACCGGGAGGACCTGGCTTGGCTGCAACTCCTGTCATCCAACCAACCCAGCCTTCCCATTCTCGTGATCGAGTCGTTTCCCCGCGGCGATTCCACGTTGGCCGCCCTGCGGGCTGGCGCCTGGGCGATCCTGGGGCGTCCGCTGAGCCTGGAAGCGTTGATGGGGACGCTCGTGCGTCTGGAAAACGCCCCCGCCAGTGGGCTTGGCCCTGCCGGCATGCATCGCTAGCCTTCCCGCTTTCCCCAGCCGCCTACCGGTCTCCAACGACAGCCCACCACGGACCACCGGCATGCACCTTCTCCCCCTCCCGCCCTGCCGTCGATGGCAAACGTTATCCAGCTCTTTTTTCCGCGTAGCCCAACGGCAGAGACACCGAGTGCTTCCACAGTCGACAGCGAGCGTTGCTCCGCCGCACTCACATGCCCCGTGGCTTCCGTCGGCAGCCCTCGGCATCGTGGCCGCTCTCATAGCGGCACTTGGCTGCCGCCAGATCGCCACCGTGCCGGCCTGGAATGCGGCGCTGCTGGAGACAGCGGCGCTGACCGCGCCGATGCCATGGAGCACCTCTGAGGGCCTGCCGGATCGCACCGTGATCCAGGCCGGACAGCTCGTGATCCACGCCGATTTTCCGCTGGCCGGCCAGCACCGCCTGATCCGTGATTTGGAAACGCTGCGTGCCGATGTGAGCCAGCAGTTGGCGCTGCCAATCTCCGACGAGCCGGTGCACCTCTACCTCTTTGAGGAGCCCGCCCGCTACGACGCCTTCGCGGCCCGGCAGTTCCCAAATTTCCCGGTGCGCCGCGCCTTCTTCGTGGAGACCGACACCACGCTCTCGGTGTTCGCTGCCTGGCAGGATCGGATCGCCGAGGATCTGCGGCACGAAACCACGCACGGCTATGTGCATGCCGTGGTTCCCACGCTCCCGCTGTGGCTCGACGAGGGCATCGCCGAATACTTCGAACTCCCCCGCGGCGCTCAGGGGGTCCACAGGGAGCACGTGGCCCATATCGCCGGCCGACTTCTCGAGGGCACCTGTCGCATCGACATGGAGCGGCTGGAGTCACTCCAATCGGCCGGGGAGCTTTCGCAAGACCACTACGCAGAGGCCTGGTGCTGGGTGCACTGGCTGCTCCACACCACCCCCGCCCGCCGCCGCGTCCTGCAGGATTATCTCACCGACCTGCGGCGCGACGGCCAGACCGCCCCGCTCTCGGCCCGGCTGGCCCACTATGAAGGCCCCCCAGCCACCTGCGCCGCTGCCGTACGGGCCCACGTGGAAGCGCTCTCGGCAGCGGACGATTAGATCGCATCCGGGATCGCTGGAGAGACGCCTTGCAAAGCGCTCGACGGAGGCGGAGGGGTCGGCGAACGCTTGACGAGCACCGAGCCGCTACGGACCAAGTGACGAAACCAGTGCCGCCCCGCAGCCGATGCCCTGCGCTCACGCCTTGCAAAACAGCGTGCCCGACTCAGCTGCCTCAAACCCGAGCTTGGCGAAGAGCGCGCGGGCCGGCAGGTTTTCCTCCGGTGCCTGCGTCTCCACGATCGCCACCCCTTCGCGGCCGAGATCGTAGAGCGCCTCGCCCAGCAGATAGTGGGCCAGCCCCTCCCGCCGCCGCCCCGCATCAATGTGGATGTGCAACAGGCCGCTGGCGGAAAGGCCCCAGGCTCCAGCCAAAGGCTGCATGTCCCAGAATGTGGCGCTTCCCAGCAGCTGGCCGTCGCCGGAGTGCAGGTCGTAGCGGCGCAGCGCCACCCCCGTCGTCGTGGCTGCCTCCCACCAGGTGCGCCGAGCTGGCTCGTCGATCACCCGCAATTGCGTGGTGCGGCGGATGGAGAGTTGCTGCCGGTTGACAGGCGGGCGAAACCCCGACAAAGTCCGACGGAGCACCGATATCCGCGCGGCCTCTCCGTAGCCGGCACGCCGAAACATCCCCTGCATCGTCGCCGAGGAATCGAGGATTCCTGGCAGATCGGCGCCGCCGTAGAGGCCCAGATAAAAGCTCCGCATCGCGGCACAACCGCCCCCCAGAATTCTTCTCGCGCCGGCCAACCGCAGATAGTCTTCGCAAGCCGAAAGCAACCGCGCCCCGATCTGCTCCTGTTCGGCGTGCGGCACGATGGCCACCAGCAGCGTCGAGCCGCACTGGGTGTCGATCGCCGTCTGCGCTTCATTGGGGCCAAAAGCCGCATGGGCAAACCCAATAATCCTTGGCCCTTCACAAGCAACCAACAGCCCGCGGCGATCGAAATAGGGTTTTGAAAAGACACCCGCCTCCAGCAGGGCAGAAGTCATCGGCTGCAGCGCCGCCGGCCCCAGATCGGCACAGCGCCACACGTCAGCCAGACGAGGAGGGTCGCCGTTACGAAAGGAGCGCAGCTCAATCATGCCGGCGGCTCCGCATTCGGAGTGGCGGCCCCATCGGGAAACCGTACCCACACCTGCCCATCCTGCTGACGAACCTCAATCTTTGGCTGGCGCACCGTGGGCGAAATCCGGTGCTTGCCTGTGGTGACATCAAACTGCCAGCCGTGCCATGGGCAGGTCAGCAGCGTTCCACAGAGGCTTCCTTTGCCGAGCGGCCCTCCCTGATGTGGGCAAAGGCCATCGATCGCATGCCACGTTCCCTCCACATTGGCCAGCGCCACCACACGGTCGCAGACCACCCGTTCCAGACTCGTGCCGGGCGGACAGTCGGCGGCGGCAGCGATCGCGATCCAGTCTGTCATGCCTGTGGCCGTGGGGATGGTGCGCTGTCCATGGATCGTGGCCCCTCATGCAACGGGGGGTCGACGTGAATTCACTGTGCAAAAAAACTCAGACGCCACGGGGGGAAACCCCGGCGGAAACTCAGGCAGCCGTCCGCGTGGTATCGGGATCGGTCTCCCGATCATTCCGGGCGTCAGCAGCAACTTTAGCCTTTGCCGGCTCGCCCCGCCATCGCCTATGAACCCACCAGTACTGCGAGGGGGTGCGTCGGATCGAATGCTCAAGCAGCGAGGTATACCACTGTGTCACCGGCTTGATCCCGGCGGTCTCTGGGCCCCCGTGGTCGGGATCGGCAATGCCTTCCATCCGCAGATCGTAGTCGAACAGCCCCCCCTTCCGCGTGGCGGAGCAGACCATGATCGGGGCGTTGGACGACAGCGCAAAGAGCCCAATCGCCTTGTGGACACTGGCCGGCCGGGAAAAGAAATCGACCCAGCAGCCGCGCTGCCCAGCCGCCTGATCGCCCAGCAGGCCGAGCGTGCCCTGCTCCTCAAGAACCACGGCCACGTCGGGCGCGCTCCCTTTCTTGGGGAGAATCCGCTGCCCACGCGACTCGCGAAAGCTCGTGACAAAGCGATCCAACAGCGGGTTATCGAGTTCTCGCGCCACCGAAAAGATGCGGAATCCGAACACGCCAAAGAGGTAGGCCGACAGTTCAAAATTGCCGTAGTGCCCTCCCAGAATCACCTTCGGCCGATCGGCCCACAGAAACCGCACCATCTGCTCCATGCCATGGATGCGCAGGTGCCGCCGCCAGGTCGTTTTATGGATCACGCGCGGGGCGTGGGCGATCTCGACCACCATCAGCAGCAAGTGCTCCCACATCCTCCGGATCTCCACCTGCCGCCGCTGGTGGGTCCATTCCGGGAAGGCGATCTGCAGATTCTCCCGCACCACTCCCTCGCGGATTTTCACCCGCTCGGTGAGCAGGCCTGCCAGCGACTTCGCCAGCCGCTGGCAGGTGCTGCGGGGCAAACTCTGCACCACACAGATAGCCACGCGCACGGCGACGTAGGTGAGACGGTCGGTAAGCCGGGTGGTCAGGGAGCGATGCACAGGTTCAGGATCCAGCCTCAGGAGAGATGACGGGCAGTCCCACCAGCAAGAGCCACAGTTTCACAAAACTCCGGCCCCGGCATCCAGATCGGTTTTGGCAGGCCAGGCGGATGAATGGCGGTCGCAGGGGAAAGATGCCCAAGGTATGCCGCCACTTTTCCCCCGCCGGTCACCCCGCCGGCACTCCCGCCATTTGCACCAGCAAGAGCACCACGCTCACCGAATTGAACAGGGCATGGAGGAGGATTCCCGGCACAATCGACCCGGTTTGCCGGGCGAGATACCCCAAAACAGCCCCTAAAACCAGCAGCGGCAGCCACCCCAGTCCTTGGCCGAAATGGGCCAGACCAAACACCAGCGAAGAAATAGCGATGGCCCACATCCCGTCAGCCTCCGGCAGCCGCTTTTCCAGCCACCCCTGCAAAACGCGCCGAAAGAGAAATTCCTCCGCAATCGGCGCCACCACCACAGCCGACAGCACCACCAGCCAGAGCGAGTATCCGTCGCGTTGGCTCGCGAGCAGATCGATCACCGGATGCTTGTAGGGCACCAGCCGATCGAGCAGCCCGGCCACGATCAACAGCGGTCCCGTCACCAGGCTAAGCGTGGCCACCGCCAGGCGCGCGTCGGCGCCGAAGGTCGTGAGCCCAAACCCCAACGACTCTCGCGAGGCTCCCCGCGAGAGCAGGTGCCAGATGGCGAAGAGGGTCCCCAGCAGACTGGCCACAACACTCGCCGCCAGCCGGGCCGACAGCGTGGCCGTCTGCGGCGGCGAGGCCCCGGGCATCACCGCTCCAGCCACGAGCTGCGCCGCGAGCAACAGAAACAGCACCGTGGCCACATCGTTCCCGCCCCAGAGAACCGGCTCATGCGGCCGCAGCGGCACCAGCGCCTCGCCGCGTTGCCATCGCCTTACAAGCACCCAAGCCACCCACACACAGCCGGCGAGGGCCACACCCGTCGCGGCCAGCACCAGCAACTGCACCGCGGGAAACGGGCCGGCCAGCTCCGGCAGGGAGGGACTCAGTTCACTCTCCACGATTCCTCCTGCGTCGACGGAACTTCTGCCGGCGGCGCAGCGGCCGGGCCGATAAGCGCCGGCCCAGCCTTCACCAGATACTCAAGACCCGACCAAACCGTCGCCACCACGGCGGCCCAGGTGGCCAGCCGCGCCAGTGTCGCCACCTCCACGCCACCGATGATCTGCCCCGGCGCCGCCCGGTCGAACAGCTCCAGGGCGATCGCGGCGCACTGCAACACCATCTTGAGCTTGCCGGAGAGGCCGGCGGAAAAATCCCGGCCAGTCCGTTCCATTTCGGCGCGGATGGCGGTCACCACCATCTCCCGCACCACCACCACCACCGCCATCCAGGGCAGGATCGCCCCACCCAGTGCGGCCAGGAGAATGAAGGCACCGCACACAATCACTTTGTCGACCAGCGGATCGAGGATCCTGCCCAGCCGGCTTACCTGGTTGAACCGCCGCGCCCACCAGCCGTCGATCCAGTCGGTCGATGCGGCCACCAGAAAGAGAACCGTGGCCAGCCCGTAGCTCCCCTGTTCGATCACCCAGAACAGCCACAGCGAAAGCAGCAGCCGGCAGAGCGAGAGCAGATTCGGAACCGTCAGCACCCGTCCCTCCACGCCGGGATCCCGGGGGGCGCTGGGGCGGAAACTTGGGCGGGAGGAAGTGAAACCGGGAGCAGCCATCGAAACACTCAATCCTCCGCCGGCACGCCGGCCAGGTCATACCCTGCTGCGGCCACGATCTCCACCGGCAGAATCTGGCCGGTGAGCGGCTTCTCCGCACTCGATCCGGCGGCTGTGATCCAGACTGTGCAGTCGATATCGGGGGCGTCGCCGGTGGTGCGGCCCAGCCACACGTCCTCCCGCTCGCCGCTGGGACCGTCGACAATCGTGCGCACGATCCGCCCCACCTGCCGGCGGGCATGCTCGTGGGCGATTCCCTGCTGGACGAGCATCAGTTCGTCGCGGCGGGCGTTCTTTTCCGCATCGTCCATGTGGCCATCGAGCTTGGCGGCGGGGGTGTCGGGCTCGAGGGAATAGGTGAAGACCCCGGCCCGCTCAAACCGCCATTGCTTCACAAAACCGACCAGCTCCTCAAACTGTGCCCTCGTCTCGCCGGGGAAGCCGGTGATGAACGTCGTGCGCAGCACCAGATCGGGAATGCTGGCCCGCAGCTTTTCCAGCAGTGCCTCGGTGGGGGCTCGCGCCACGCGTCGCTGCATCCGTTTGAGCACCGGATCGCTGGCATGCTGGAGCGGCATGTCGAGATAGGGGACGATTTTCCTGCTGCCGGCGATCTGGGCAATCAGCCGGTCGGTGAAATACATCGGGTACAGATACATCAGCCTGATCCACTCGATCCCCGGCACCTGTTCCAGCCGCTCGAGGAGTTCCACCAGCCTCGGCTCGCCGTAGAGATCCATGCCGTAATAGGTGGTGTCCTGGGCGACGATGACCAGTTCCTTCACGCCGTCGGCCGCGAGTTCCTCTGCCTCCCGCACCACCTCTTCAAAAGGCTTCGTGGCATGCTTGCCACGCATCTTGGGGATCGCGCAGAACGTGCAGGTGCGGTCGCAGCCTTCGGAGATTTTCAGATACGCCATGTGCCGCGGCGTCACGCGCATCCGCCCACCGTCGGGGAGTGGGCGGGCCGGGGCGGGGCGAAAAATGCTCCGCTGCTCGCCGAGACCGCCGATGAGCCGCTCGGCGGTGCGGGCGATATCGTCGCGAGAAAACACGCCAATCACGGCATCGAGCCCGGGCAGTTCCTCGAACAATTTTTCTTTTTGCCGCTCCGCCAGACACCCCGCCACAATCACGCCGCGCGTTCCTCCCTCCCGCTTCAGATCGAGCATCTCGCGCACGACGCCATACGACTCGGCCCGCGAAGCATCGATGAAGGCGCAGGTGTTGACGACCACCAGATCGGCTCCCCGTGGTTGCCCCACCAACTCCCAGCCATCCTCGCGAAGGAGCCCCAGCATCCGCTCGCTATCGACGAGGTTTTTAGGGCAGCCAAGGCTCACGAGGGCAAACGTGCCGCGGGCATCGGCCGCGAAAGCAGTGTGCTCCGGCAGCAGCAGTGCGGCGGCGCCCGTGCTGCAGGCTCCGGCAGAAGCAGATGAGTGTGGATCGACGATTGGCAGTTGGTGCATGTCAGGCCCGTTCGAGGATGATCCGATCGAGTTCCGCCCGCAGCTTGGGCAGAATCTCGTCGTAAGGAAACGCGCCGAGCTCCGCACTGCGCCGTTTGAGATTCACATGAGTCGGGCCGCACCACAGTCCCAGATCGGCATCGTCGGTTTCGCCCGGCCCGTTCACCCGGCAGCCCATCACAGCGATCGTGATCGCGTGCTGCTGGGCATAGGAAGTCATTTCCTTCACCTGCCGCGCCAGATCGATGAACGCCTCATTCTCGACACGCGAGCAGCTCGGGCAGCTGATGATGTTGAGCGAGGCCAGCCCGTAATCGACCACGCTGCGGACCCTGCCGGCGGCAATGTCGGCCAGAATCGCCTCCGCCGCCTGAATCTCTTCCGCCTTTTGGGCGTTGGGCACCGTGAGCGAGACGCGCACCGTGTCGCCCACGCCGCGGCTGATCAGCTGTTCGAAGGCGATGCGGGTTTTGATGATGCCGTCGGGAGGCATGCCCGCCTCCGTCACTCCCAGATGGAGCGGCACATCGGGGCGCAGTTCGGCAAACCGCCGATTGACCTCAATCACCTTGCGGGGATCAGAATCCTTGAGCGACACGCAGTAACGGGTGAAGCCGAGCGAATCGAGCAGGTCGCAGTGCTCCTGGGCGCTGGCGAGCATCGGGCCGATCGAGTCGTCGGCGGCAAACTGCTCTTTCTTGGCCGGATCAACGCTGCCGCAGTTCACCCCCACACGCAGGGCGCAGTCATTCGCTCCGGCCACGTCGGCGATAAACTTCACCTTGTCCTGCCAGGGTTTGGTCGGCTCGTGGTGGTAGAGATGGCCGGGGTTGTAGCGCAGTTTGTCGACATGCGGGGCAACTTCCAGCGCCAAGCGGTAGTTTTCCTGCAGATCGATCGCCAGATTGGCCTCCGAACCGGCGCGGATGGCAGGCAGGGCTGCGGCGTCTTTTTTGCTGTCGACGGCGATCCGCACCACCCCCGCTCCGGCCCGGCGCAGGTTTTCCACCTGCTCGAGTGTTGCCGCCACGTCGGAGGTGTGGGTGGCGGTCATGCTCTGGGGGGCAATGGGGTGGCCGGCACCAATGGTGATCCTGCCAATGCGCACAGCCCGCGTGGGATTTCGCTTGATCTCGACCACTGCACCTCCTCCAGCGACACTCTCTTGTCGACACCGATCCACCCCGAAACGATAGCAGACCAGCCTCCCTCGGCGATATGCCCCATGCGCTACGACCCCATTCTCCATATCGTCCTGCACGAGCCGGAAATCCCCCCCAATGCGGGCAATGTGGGGCGTTCCTGCGTCGCCCTGGGGGCGAAGATGTGGCTGGTGCGGCCCCTGGGCTTCAAACTCGACGACTACTACCTGCGGCGGGCGGGGCTCGATTACTGGGACGAACTGGAGTGGGAGGTGGTCGATTCCTGGGGCCATCTGCTGGAGCGTCTCGGCCGCGAGCCCGACTGGTTTTTTTCGACCCATGCAGCCCGGCCCTACACAGAGGTGGCCTACAGGAAAGGGGCCGTGCTGGTGTTTGGCAGCGAATCGCGGGGCCTCCCCAAAGATCTCCTGGCGGCCAAACCCGACAAACTCCTGACAATCCCCTCCCGGCCGCAGGTGCGGAGCCTCAATCTCTCCAACTGCGCGGCGATCGTGGCGTATGAGGCGGTGCGGCAGTGGGGCGGACTGGCAGGACCGTGAGGCGAGCCACACGGCCGCGGGCCGCGCAGCACTGCCGGCATGGAATCCAGATCACCGGCACACCGCGACGGAACTGGATATCGCCAATATTCTGAATAAGCTGCAAGCATCTCGACTCCGCCGTCAAATGTTGGCCTCCCTCGCCTACACTTTCCCTAGCAGCCGGCAAACGGTCGGGGGAATGCGCTGTCTTTGGCCATGCCCCCTGCTCTGTCTCGCAGGCTGTGGAGAACGAGATCCTTGCTCCGGATGTGGCGATTGAGCGACCACTGACGATCCGATACCCTCAAAATCTTCCCCAAGAACCGCTCACTGCCTGCGGAAAGCATTCCGCACCACATCATCGCCTGCCGGTCAGCCGGTCTTCCCCATCAGCGTGCACAATCCCGATGGCCACCCCCTCTCCCCCTACTCCCCGTTCAGACGATAGCCACCGGGGGCATCGTTCGACTGCCCAGGGCGTTTCCCAAACCGATCCTCAAGCCTTCATCTCTTCCCCCACGAAGACCGCATCTTCCCTGCAGGGATTCCAGCGTGAGGAGTATGTGCAGTCGTTCGCCGTTGCCGAGGACTCCATTCCCGAGATCGACGGCGCTGTGAAGGCGATCGCCTTTTATCTGCCTCAATTCCATCCCATTCCGGAAAACCACGACTGGTGGGGCAAGGGATTCACCGAGTGGACCAATGTGACCAAAGCCCAGCCCCAGTTTGCCGGCCACCACCAGCCGCAGCTGCCCGGGGAGCTTGGTTTTTACGATCTCCGCCTCAACGAAATCCGTGAACAGCAGGCCCAGCTCGCCCGCGAACATGGCCTGCACGGCTTCTGCTACTACTACTACTGGTTCAACGGCCGGCGCATCCTCGAGCGACCGCTCCAGATGATGCTCGACGCCGGCACGCCCGACTTCCCCTTCTGCATCTGCTGGGCGAACGAAAACTGGACCCGCACCTGGGATGGTCTCGAGGCTGATGTGCTGCTGCAGCAGGAGCACACTGTGGCGAGTGATCTGGCCTTCATCAAGGATGTGCTGCCGATCCTCAAGGACCCCCGTTACATCCGTGTCAACGGGGCCCCCCTGCTGCTGGTCTATAAGGTCAACCTTCTGCCCGATCCAGTTCGCACCAGCGCCTCATGGCGTCGGGCCTGTCAGGAGGCAGGCCTGGAAACGATTCACCTGTGCGCCGTGGAGACCGCCGGAACGCCCGAACCACAGACCATTGGATTCGACTCGTCAGCACAGTTTCCGCCGCACAACTTCCAGACGCGCCGAAGCGAGAGCACGGTTGACGATCTCAACCCGGGCTTCACCGGGCAGATTCACGACTACGAGTGGACAGCAGCCCAAGAGTTGACTGCGCCGCCGGCATCCTACCGGCGGTTCCGCGGCGTCATACCCTCGTGGGACAACACCGCCCGCCGCGGAGCAGCCTCCCACATTTTCGTGAATTCCAGCCCCGAAGCCTACGAGGTCTGGCTGAAGAGCGCCGTTGATGCCACCAAACGGGATCTGCCCCCAAGCGAGCGATTTCTCTTTATCAATGCCTGGAACGAATGGGCGGAAGGCGCCCATCTGGAGCCCGACCAGAAGTTTGGGCGGCGCTATCTGGAAGCAACCCGCAGAGCCCTCACGCGCACATCCGACTGGAAAACCCTGGTGGAATATGCACGGGGCCAGCAGACGATGTCGGGAACCGTCCTCGCCGACTGGGTCGGCGATATTGAGGCGATCCTCCGGAGCCAGCAACTATCGCTGCGGTATCTCACCAATCCGCAACAGGGCCCCGATGGATTGGAACCCACGGCGATCATCTTCTCGACACACCGGCCCACATCGCCGGCCCAGCGCAGCAGCAGATCAGGGGGGCGAGGCTGCCTCGATTACCTCGGCACCTCCCGACTCTCACCCACGAATGTGCCCGATCAGCGTCAGCGGTCCCGGCGCGTAATGGCCCATGCAAAACGCCTGCTCACCGCCGCGAGCAAGGTGATCTTTCCGCCCCGTGTGGCGGTGGATAAACAAAAACTGCTCCATCTCAGCGGCTGGTCGTTTGCGGAAGGAGTGGAACTGGGCCGGACCACAGACACCACGCTGGTGCTGGAGAACATAGCGACGCGCCAGCATTGGTATGGCAGCCTGACGCAGCGGCATACCCGCAGCGACGTAGCGGCCACTTACAACTCCGCGCCAGATTCCTGCACGCTTTTCAGCGGCTTCAATGCCTACGCCGATATCCGCGACTTGCCGTCTGGCACCTATCGCATCGGGATGGAATTCCAGAACAAGCACAAGTCGATCCTGTTTATGTTCCGCCCTCGAATGCGCGTTGTCTGAGGTTCAGGCACCCTCCGGCTCCCGCTGTCTCCTGTTCTGAATCTGACACTTTCACGGCCGCTGAAGACCTCGTGCGGAAAAACAAATGGCGGAGTCGTTGGTCAGTGTGGTGGTGCCTTGCTACAACCACGAACAATTTGTGGAAGCCGCCATCCGCTCCATAGCCGCACAGGATTATCCTCGTGTGGAAATCATCTTCATCGACGACGTCTCCAAAGACCGGTCCCTGGATATCGCCCGCCAGACGCTCGCGAGGCCCGAAATCGGCTCCCGTCTGGAACGAGTGCAGATCATGCGCAACGAAGAGAATCTCGGCGCGGCCCGCACGATTAACAAGGGCATGGCATTGGCCGCCGGCGAGTATCTGGCGATCCTCAACTCCGACGATCTCTTCGGACCCACGCGCTTCTCCCGAATCATCGCCGAGATGCAGGCATCGCAGACAGGATTTGGGTTTTCCCGCGTGGTGCCGATCGACCACCGTGGTGCCCTGGTGCCACTGAAGTCGCTTCCCGCCACACTCGGTCCGATCAGAAATCAGGATCTGTTCCCGGCCGCTTTCCCTGCCGTCAGCTTCGGATTTTTTGCCGAAAATATCGCTATTTCAACGGGAAATTTTGTGTTTTCCAGAACGGTCTGGGAGACCGCCGGGCCCTTCCGGAATCTGGCCTACGTGCACGACTACGACTTCGCCCTGGCGGCGATTATGGAGTGCGAACCGGTGTATGTGCCGGAAGACCTCTACTTCTACAGGTTGCACGGCACCAATTCATACGCTTCGCTTGCCCACGTGGCCGAGGTGGAAAGCGCAATCATGTTCAATCGTTTGGCAGCCCGAATCAACGCCAACAAAGTGAAAAACCTGCGGGCGCCCACCCGGCGAAACTGGCCGGGTGTGGTTGACATGTTCCGAGACCGCCTCGGCATTCTCGCCATGCTCTACCCCGACGAGTCGTCATCGAGAGCCGGCCGGAAGGCCTGAGAGCCGTCATACGGCCCGTCATTCATCAGTTCTGTTTCTGCGAAATTCTTGTATGGCCGATCTCATTCTGCACGTGGGTCTCCACCGCACCGGATCCACGTCCGTGCAGGGCGCACTCACAGCCTCGCGCGAGAAACTGTGCAGCAGAGGCGTGCTCTATCCGCACGCCGGCTCGATCGGTTTCACTCACCACGGCCTCTGTTTTGCCCTCGGGGGAAAAACCGACACACTATGGGGACCACTCCCTCCCTTGGATCAATTGCTGAGCGAACTGCAGGCTGAAATAACCGCATCTCGCTGCCATACCGTCCTGATCAGCAGCGAGGAATTCAGGAGGCTATGCCACGAAAACAGCCCCGCCGTGGACAAGGCAATCCGACGGTTTCTGGCGTTGTTTAGCCATGTTCGCATCATCTGCTATCTGCGGCATCAGATTCCCTACCTCGACTCCGCCTACCGCATCGGCGTCGCGTGGAATGGGCATCGACTGGCGCTCGATTTCTGTCCCTGGGTTCAACGGGAGTGCGCCCGTTCCTGGTACGACTATCAACAGATTGAACGGTTTTATCGGCAGTTCAGCCCTGACATAACCGTTGACTTCCTCAGTTTTGCCGCTGCCAAACAATCGGGGGCACTCGTCAGATATTTTTATGAGCAGGCCGGGATCCTCGATGCCTATGCTGGCGAGGTGCGGTTCAATGAATCGGCAAGCCGGCTCAGCATTCTGGCCATGCTGGCGGCCAACCAAGGCAAACTCTCGCTGTCTGTGAGCAGGGATCAATTCGACAACTGGGCCCGTCTGACTTTTCCGGAAAACTCTGACTCACTTTTTGATGAAGAACTTCTGCGGTTTGTCGACGGGCGTTTTCGAGCCGAGAACGACACGCTGGCGCAGCGGACTGGATTCAATCTGAACGACGAAATCGGTCCCTTCGTCGCCAAGCATCGGCTGGCCGGCGCCAGCCTCACCCCTGCCGAACAGAGCATGCTCCGGGAACTCCTGGCCCGCGACGAAGTCGCAGTTCCTGATCCTCGTTTCTCAAGCGACCTCAACTTTTAACGGTCCTTGAAAAACAATCGTCCAGTGTGTTCGACTGATGGAAACGGCAAGGATTGCCAACGCCGACAGACATCGCACCCGGCGATGCTGGACTTCATCTACAGCCTGCGAGGCACTGAGAATGCGAACTCACACATGATCGTCGGCGCAGACTTTATCTGGCTGCACTTCCCCAAGACGGGTGGAATGTCGACTGAATCCGCCCTGCGCTTGCTGAGGCCCGACGCCGTATTCGACCCCATCGACCCGAACAACGTGATCTGGCACCACGGAATTCATGAGCGAAAGCGCTATGACGCTTCGTTCTCGCCCGCCGGAAAACGGGTGATTTGCGGGTTTAGAAGACTCCCGCACTGGCTTCTCAGTCGGGTTCTCTTCGAAGCCAGCCGACCTCCTTACCGAACCATCACCCGCGAAATGCTCGTCCAAGGCCAATTCTTTGAGCAAGACGGTGATCTCAATACTCCAAACAAATATGCCCGAGCCTACAGCAGCTACCCCGTGGATGACTGGATTCGCATTGAGCATGCGGCGGATGACCTCGCTCAGGCGTTGCGACTGAAGCCTCAGGCTGTTCGGTCGTTCTTCACGAAAAAGAATGCGTCCCCATCCTACCCAAAAAACATTGGCTTCTGGTTCACACCCAGCGAACTCGCCAGGCTCTACGACCTCTGTCCAGACTGGACTCGGATTGAGCGAAAAGTCTACGGCGATATACTGACGCTCCCGGAAGAGGCCTAGCTGTCGGTGAAAACCGCTTCAATGCCCTCTTCTCAGTGGTGATCCCGGCCACATCAGCCACGGTTTTACGCCGGCAACAACAACCGCCGCATGCAGCGGCGGCCGCCTTGAGCCACGACCCGCAAACGCTATTGAGCGCCTGGCTGGCTGATCACCCACCCCTTCTTCTTCCCATGGCTGATGTAGTGGTACAGCGGGTTGAGGCCTGAGGCACGAACGCTCGGGTATCGTTCGACATAGGCACGGGCATCAAATGCACCGGAGGGATTCCGGAGTTCCCTGCCTCCATGCCGCAGATAGTGCTCAATCGGATCGATCCTCGCCGCTTTCACGTCCGGATAGGATCGCAAATACCAGGCTGCATCAAACAACGGGGATGTGGCGATCACCGCATACATGGCACCTATGTCAGGTGTCACCGCAATTCGGAATCGCCCGCCCCCGACACGCGAAAGCCCACCCGACAAGGGCCCCAGAATACGGGCAGAACCATTGGCTGGGCGGCGGGCGTTCTGCTCCACCTGCTTCAGACGTGCAAACTCCCGTCCGAGCGACCTGGCCAGAATGTCGATCTGTGCAGTGGAAAACTGCAGAACTCCTCCACTTGAACTCCCCTGCTCGTCAAAGACCATGGCCTCTTCCTCGCCGTAGCGTTCGGCGTGCGGCAACCAACGATTCATCGTCGCTTCGAGAGGCTCCATCCTCTCGCGAAAAGCCTCGTAATCCTGCCTTGCGATACTCGGAACGTCTGCAGGATGCAGCGGCAGTTGCTCGCAAAGCGGGTCCGCAATCAGAGCATGCGAGGAGGATCCGCTCACCTCGTTGAAGCGTCTCGCAAAATAAATCTCCGCTGCGTCCAGCGACCGATTCACGCGGGCCACCGGCGGCACCACAAGCTTTTCCGGCGCGATACCGATCGCCGCAGCAAAAGTGTCTAGCAGATGGCTGGCATGCCGGCTGTAATTAAAAACCTTGACCCGACATCCTGAACACTCAAGCACCCGGAGGACGTCAAGCACATACTCCGGCTGCCGATAGTGCTTCGCAATATAATCGTCGAGAGTACCTGTGGTCTGACTTCGTTTGACACCTTGATTGTATTCGGAGTTTGCATGCGCGAAAAACTCCCGCGTGAACAGGATCACCGTCACATCGAACTGCTTTTGCAGTTCGGCTATTGATCCATTCTCCTCCCGAATACGATCGAACACCTTTTCACTCGAAAACAGCAGACGCCTCGCCTTGGCGTGCTGTCTTGCCGTTTCAGTGACCGTATCCACGAAGCGCTCGGCAGACCCAAGATTTCCGCTGCTGATGCCGCCCCGTTGCGCCCAAAAAAAAGGGGTGATTTCCGGACTTTCGATTTCCGGATACTCAATACCCGCATCTCTCAGCGCCCCCACACTCAGTGCCAGACACGACTGGATCCAGCTCGACCCAGTCTTGCTATGGCCGACGTGTAGAATGATCTCCTGTCGGTAAGATGTCATACCTTGCCTCCGAACGGTGGGCTGAAGGGTATCGCTCAATCCTGAGCACCCCAACAACTGCAAAAACAGCCAAGCTCCAGTATATCCAGCCACCACAACGCCCCGTATACCAGACCTATTTTTCCGTACTCAAGAGGCAGGAGCGTCGTCCGTTCAAGCGCGCCTCGCTTTCACCGGCTCGGGGCACCCTGCCGCGGGCAAACTGCCGATCGAGTGATTCGCCACCGGGTGCGGTGGTCGTGGAAAAAGGCCCGGGATGACTTTTCCACGGACAGCCAGAGCCACCGCGCAATGCCCCCGCACCGTCGCTCGGTGAACCTGCCACAAGCCCCTCAGTGGCAAAAAGCCTCTCCATCCGCGACACCGCACCCGACTCACAGTCTGCCAGCATCTGGAGAACAATCGGCCATGCCCGCTTCGCCTGCACCCTATTTCCAATGGAGCGGACACTGCCCTCCCTGTGACAACGATGTTGATTTCGTTGCCAACAGCCCATGGTTTCGCGATCAGTTTTTGTGCACACACTGCGGGAGTCTTCCGCGGGAAAGGGCGCTGATAGTCGCGATTGAATCCTGGTTTCCTCAATGGCGCACAGCCGTGATCCACGAATCTTCGCCCGCACAACGAGGAGCCAGCGCACGCCTCTCTCGAGAATGCCCCCAATACATTCCATCGCAGTATCTTCAGGATCAAGCCTCGGGAACCATGGTCGGCGGAATTCGGAGCGAGAATCTTGAGTCACTGTCGTTTCCTAACGAATCGCTCGATCTGCACATAACACAGGATGTGCTTGAGCATGTTTTCCGACCTTCGCAGGTATTCAAGGAAATTGCTCGCACTCTCAAGCCGGGGGGGCATGCATATCGGGACTGTTCCTCTTGTCAATAGATCCTCCCCGTCCGCGCTGAGGGCCCATCTTGATCATAATGAAGTGGTCTACGTGAAACCGGCCCAATATCACGGAAGCCCGGATCAGGATAAAAAGTCGCTGGTTACCATCGACTGGGGATTCGATCTTTGTCGCCATATCTTTGAGGCATGCGGCCTGTTCACCCACCTTCTCAAGATTGATGACCTGAGTCACGGCATTCGCGCCGAATTCATAGAGGTGTTCGTGACTGTCAAGCCCCGGCGGAGCGGATCCCGACTGTTGAAATCTTCCACTTTCGAACCGGCACGCCTCTCCGGCGGGCTTTTTCCCGTCGGGAAGGGAAGGTTTTGCATCGAGGCTGCTGCCGACATCCCCACCATGCAGGCGGCGCTCGCCATATCCCCCCTCTTTGACGCAGCCTGGTATCTGCGTTCCTATCCCGGAAAGCGACGGGCATGGATCCGATCCTGCACTACCTGCACCATGGAAGCAGGGAACTCCAAAATCCGTCGGGCGATTTTTCTACCGGCGCCTATCTCAGGCGATACGCGGGCGTCCGCGACTCAGGGATCAACCCGCTCTACCACTACCTGCGGTATGGAAAGGAGAGAGGATTTGAGATCAGTCGGCCTGAATGATGAGGTGTTTGAAAACGGCGTCCTGCTTCTATAGTCCACAATCTGCTTCTCAACGCCGGCGTGTTCGGCATGCAGAAGCCGTTGGTTGAGCGGTGTCTCCGACGGGGCGCTTCCCCCGAAAATGGCGTCGCCCGGCGCCGGGGCCAGCCGACCCGTTCCCGAGGGCCTGCCAGACCTTTCATCCGTCGCAGTCACTTTGAAAAGCCTTGTGAGAAGGTAGGATAGTTTCCGGCTTTTGCCACCGTTTCCCTCCGGTCAGTTTTGCGGAGTGCTGTGTGCCTCGCAGGTTCTCGACCGCCCTGCCCGAAGCTCTCCCGTGGCCCATCGGCTCGCCATCACCACCGCTGCCCTCCTTTCGCTGATCCGCCGCCACCAGCGGATCCACGACTTTTGCCTGCGCACGGCAAAGGCGTTCACCCAGCTGCCCGGCGGGGCCCGGCTGGTGCGGGCGATTCAGGAAACGCAGCGACCGCCTGGGCCGGCTGCAGTCTATGCCGACTGGCTCGTTCAATTCGACACGCTCATGCCAGACGACCGCCAGAAAATCGCCCGGCGCAGCGAACGGTTTTCATTTCGTCCCGCCTGTTCGCTGCTCCTGCCAATCGTCTCCACTGACCCCAGTTCGATCACAGCCACGATCGATTCGGTGCGGCAGCAGATCTATCCCGATTGGGAACTCTGCATCGCCTTGCACACCGCCGCCGGGGATACGCCGGAGGTGAGTTCGCTCGTGGCCGCTGCGGCTGCCGCCGACCCGCGGATCAAGATCGCTGAGACACTTTTGGCTGGCGACGAGGCAAACGCTGCCAACGCGGCATTGGCACTGGCGACAGGCGATTTCGTGGGGATCATCGCGGCCGGAAATCTGCTGGCCGAGCAGGCTTTCTATGAAATGGCCGCCGAAATCGACCTCCACCCCGACGCCGAGATCCTCTTCAGCGACGAAGACCGGCTCGACCCCGCCGGCCAAAGGTGCCAGCCAATCCTGAAAACCGGCTGGAACCCTGAGATGATGCTCAGCCACAACATGGTTGGCAATCTGGCCCTCTTTCGGCGCCGGCTCCTCAACGATATCGGTGGCTTCCGCAGCGGCTTTGGCGAGAGCCGTGATTACGACCTCATTCTGAGAGCAAGCGCCGCCACGCCTGCCAACCGAATCCGTCATCTCCCGCTGGTTCTCCATCACTCCCGCGGGCGTCATGAGGCCCGCGGCACAGAAAGCCCCAGCCAATCATCCGCCCAGCGGGCTGTCAGCGAACATCTGGCCCGCACAGGGCAAAAGGGGGCCGTGGTGGCTCCCCTCTCTGGAGCCCCAGGCTGGCAGCACATCGGCCGGCAAATCCCCTCCCCGCCTCCCTTGGTGTCGGTCGTCATCCCCACCCGCGACCGGGCCGATCTGCTGGAAAAGTGTCTTGATGGCCTGCTGGCTGCCACCGATTATCCGGCACTGGAAGTGCTCGTCGCCGATAATGGCAGCTGCGAACCGGCGACATTCCGGCTCTTCGACCGCCTCGTGACTGATTCCCGCGTGCGCATCCTCCCCTGCTCAGGACCCTTCAATTATTCAGCGATCAACAACAAGGCGGTTGGCGAATCGCGTGGCGAGATCCTGCTGCTACTCAACAACGACATTCTCATCCGCCATCCCGGCTGGCTCTCGGCAATGGTGGCGCAGGCTGTGCGGCCGGAGGTGGGGGCCGTCGGTGCCAAGCTTCTCTACAACAACGGCACAATTCAGCATGCCGGTGTGATTCTCGGCGTGGGATCGATCGAACCGGTGGCCGGGCATGCCTACGAACGGACGGCAGCGGATGCCCCCGGTTACCTCAACCACTTGCGGGTCGCTCGCAACATGTCGGCGGTCACGGCCGCCTGCTTGGCGATGCGCCGGAGCGTGTTTGACGAGGTGGGCGGATTCGACGAGCAGCATCTGCCAGTCGCCTTCAACGACGTCGATCTCTGCCTGAAGATCGGAGCGCATGGGTACCAGATCATCTGGACGCCCCAGGCGGAACTGACCCATTTGGAATCGCTTTCCCGCGGCTCCGACCTCCGTCCAGAGGCGATTGAATGCTTCAAACGCGCCATCGCCCACATGCAGCAGACCTGGGGAAGCCAGATCGAAAGCGACCCCTTCTACGGCCCCAATTTCGATCAACGGTGGGTTGACTACAGCCTCGCATTCCCGCCGCGCCGCAAGAAGACATGGCTTCGCCGCGACACTCGGGCGCTCCAGGCCCAAGGGCCCGCTTTGCCATTGGCCGTGCATGCCGAAAGTACAACCGCGCTGCAACAGTACGCGCTCATGCACATTCCCAAAACAGCCGGCACCACGCTGCGGAAGATACTCACCACGGCATTCCCCGATGACATATTCCCCACGACTCAGGATCTCCACAACAACAAAGGCGACTATCTTTCTCCCGTACAGGTAAAACAGCAACGAGCGATTATCGCCACAAAGCGATTCTTCATAGGGCACTACCTCTTGTGCGATCTGCTCGACCTGTTTCCCGATCGCACGATCATTACGTGCCTTCGAGAACCCTATGCCAGAGCGGTTTCAATGATTGGGCATTTTTCGAGAGTCAGAGGAATCCCGCCACAGGATCTGCTGCACGACAAGAGCTTCCTCGCAGGGTCTGTCATCAATTATCAGACTCGTTACTTGGTCTCAAGTAGATTCACAACCGCCAACTGGACCGTCTCACAATCCGAAAGCCTCGTAGAACAGGCGATCGCCAACCTCGCCCAGATACGAATTGTGGGGCTTCAGGAGCGGTTTCCGCAGTTTCTGGCCAGAGTAGCCGCTGAGCTTCGGCTTCCGGAGCAGATCGTGCTCAACCGGCGGGAGAATATCGGGTCGGAGCAGATGCATGAAACACTTCTCCCCTACGCCGATCAGATTCGGGAGCTCATCGCAGGTGACCTCGAGTTGTACCGGCAGGTGTGCCTCCGGGCCGGGAGCGAGCAAGTGCCATGAACACCACTCCGTCGGAAAGCAACCTATGCCGGCCAGCGCCCACGGACTGCTCAACGGGTGTTGCTGTCTACAATCATTTCCAGGAAACAGAGCAGTAATGAAACTCTATCAACTCCTGCAGCAAGTCCTCGGCATGAAGGTGGCCGATCATCCGGGGGCGACTGGCTCAGCATCCCCACCGCCCGCCGCACCTGAAGTGCCTGCGGCAGTCGCCCACCTCCTGACTGCGATTTCAACCGGCGAAAGCCCAGGCCGGGGGAGTGAAATCGCGTCTCTCTTCCTGATCCCCGCTCATCAACTTGTCCTCCCCGGCACTCCAGACGATGCCTGGCGATCAGAAGGCACTGACCCCCACTTTTACCTGCATCCCGACTCCTTTGAGCCGCGGGCTGGCTGGCACCTGATTGAAGCCTGCATCTCCTCCGAGACGAGCGGCACGGCAAAACTCTATTTCGATTCGGGTACCGGCTGTAGCGAGGAAAACTCAGTAGCGTTGCCTTGGAAACACGGCCAGCCGTTTCGCCGGATCTGCCACCTTCCCTTTGCCCCACAACAGATCCGCTTCGACCCCCTCGAAGGGCCCGGGCTGTTCTCTGTAAACCGCCTGTTGTTACTTCCGGTAACACCGCTGCAGGCTTCCCTTGAGATGGTCCAGCGACTGGCCGAAACCGCTGCCCTTGTGCCCTCCGCCGACCAAATCCGCGACAACCAACCAGCAGCCCTCTACCATCGCTACAACAAGACCTTCCAAAATTGGATCCTGGGTTCTGTCGACTATCAGGAATGGCTCGACAGGTTCGAAACCGCAGAAACACCCCCGCACGAGGCTCTGCTCTCGGAACAAGCCTCCTTCCGTCATCTCCCTGTTTTTTCGATTATCCTTCCCACCTACAACACTCCCGAATCATTCCTCAGACAGGCAATCGATTCGGTCCGAGCGCAGAGTTACGCACACTGGGAACTCTGCATTGCTGACGACGCTTCGACACAGCCCCATGTCCGCACTGTGCTCCAGGAGTATGCGCAGCACGACCACCGAATCAAAATTGACTTTCGCCAAACCAATGGCCATATCTCAGCAGCCAGCAACAGCGCGATTGCCTTGGCAACGGGTGAATATGTTGTCTTGATGGATCATGATGACATGCTGCCTATCGACGCGCTGCATTCTGTGGCACAGGCCATCGATCGAAATCCGTCTGCTCAGGTGCTTTACAGCGACGAAGACAAAATCGACGAACAGGGCAACAGAATAGATCCGTATTTCAAGCCCGACTGGAATCCTGATCTGTTCTTTTCCTGCAACTACGTCTCCCATTTGGGCGTGTATCGCCGCGATCTGCTGCAACGCATCGGCGGATTTCGCAGCGGCGTGGAGGGGAGTCAGGATCATGATCTCCTGCTGCGTTGCCTCCCCCATATCTCCCCCGAATCGATCGTGCATATTCCCAAGGTGCTCTACCATTGGCGGGCGGTATCGGGATCGACCGCGCTGGCTTCAGGGCAGAAAAGCTATACCACCCGGGCGGGCATCCAATCCTTACGCGATTTTTTCGACTCACAGGGCAAGACCGACACCTGCGTAGAGCCCGGCCTCCTGCCCGACACCTATCGCATTCGTTACCCGATTCCGTCACCGGAACCGCTGGTCAGCCTGCTGATTCCGACCCGCGACAGGCTCGACCTGCTCGAACGCTGCGTCGGCAGCATCCTCAGCAAAACAACCTACCAGCAGTTCGAAATCCTCATTCTTGACAACGAGAGCACCCACCCGGCCACGCACGCCTATTTCACTCGCATGCAGGCCGCAGACTCTCGCGTCAAGGTGCTCCCCTATCCGTTTCCATTCAACTACTCTGCCATCAATAATTTCGGCGTCCGTCATGCCAAGGGAGAGCTGATCGGCTTGATCAATAATGACACGGAGGTCATCAGCCCCGATTGGCTCAGCGAGATGGCCAGCCATGCGTTGCGACCCGAGATTGGTTGCGTGGGTGCAAAGCTCTACTACGAAGACGAATCAATCCAGCATGCTGGCGTGGTGATCGGCATTGGGGGCGTTGCCGGCCACTCCCATGCACAATGGCCGGCGAATTCCTTCGGATACTGCAGACGGCTCTGCCTCACCCAAAACTACTCGGCCGTGACAGCCGCCTGCCTGCTGGTGCGAAAATCGGTCTATCAACAGGTTGGTGGGCTGGACGAAGAAAATCTGCAGGTGGCATTCAACGACGTCGACTTCTGCCTCAAGGTTTCTGAAGCTGGCTATCGCAACCTGTGGACTCCCTACGCCGAACTCTATCACCACGAATCGCAGACGAGGGGGGCGGACGATTCGCCGGAAAAAAAAGCCCGGTTCGAAAGCGAGACGGCATGGATGCAGGCCCGCTGGGGCTCGCGGCTTTCCGTCGACCCGTACTACAGCCCCAATCTCACCCAGGATCACTGCGATTTTTCGTTTCGAACCCACCGATAGCCAGCCTGAAACCAGCCACTCACACGCCTCCAACATCCTCGCCCGCGGCCTTGGAGGCCGTTTGCTGACTTTCGCGACAGCTTCGGGTCAGCGTCCGACCTGAAGCCTTCTGGTAGATTTGCCCATTCGGGTTCCGCCCAAACCTCCAAAGAGAAGACTTGCCCTGCCGCGGAAGTCTCTCTGCAACGACTTCGGAATTGACTGGCTTGAACCACTTTGAAGAACCACCGGCCGGCGCTGAGACCTTCGTCCCGGCCGTGCCCCCTGTCGGCTCCACAGATGGGCCACCTGACATCTCCGTCATCATCCCGGCCTATTACGGCGCCGGGACGATCGCTGGATGCTTGGCGTCGGTGGTGCTCGCCACGCAAGGCCGCCGCAGTGAGATTATTCTGGTCGACAGTTCCGGCGACGGCTGCGGCGCGATCGTGCGTGAGCAGTTTCCGCAGGTGACGCTCATTCTCTCGCCCACCCGGCTCTCGGCAGGCGGCGCACGCAACGCAGGCATGGAGAGGGCCAGAGGAAAACTCCTGTTCTTTGTCGATCAGGATTGCCAAGTGCCGGCCGACTGGATTAGCGGCCTGGAGAGGCACTTCGCCGATCCTACCGTGGGGGGCGTCGGCGGATCGCTGGGGATGCTCAACCCCGCCGCCCGCACCGGCAGCGCCATCTATTTTCTCGAGTTCTTTCGTCACCTTCCCAATAACTCCCCGCCGCAACGAAATCCTGATTTCCTGCTCGGCTGCAATTGCGCCTACCGGGCAGACGTCCTGCGGGCCGTGTCATTTCCGGATCAGACGTTGGGTGAGGACGTGCTCGTATCGCACTTGGTGTGCCAACAAGGCGTTGACCTGATCTACGATCCCAGCGTGGAGGTATTGCACACAAACCGCGTGGGGAAGCGCGAGTTCCTCCGCTACAATATGAAGATGGGGAGCGCTTCTGCCGCCTACCAGATGAAGCTGCGGCAACCGCGATCGTTGCCGTTTCTCTGGTTCCCCGCCTTGGCGTTTCTCGCTCCCTTCATCATTCTCCCCATGATCTTCGTCCGCGTGCTGCGCTGCCGCAGACCTTATCTGAAAAGCTTTCTCCTGCTCCTGCCAGTCTGCTTTGTGGGGAATCTGGTCTGGGCCGCTGCTTTCCGCAGGCGTGTTCTGGCATCTCGCCGACGCCATTGAATGGACCAAGACGAGTTGGGCCACTCCCGGCCACGCTCACCTGCGTTTCCGCGGGAGTGGGGTCCGCCAGCAGCGGTGGTCAAGAACGCGCCAGATGTCGCGGCACGTGGCCCGCCGCCCCGCCTGCACCTGCCGTCGCTTTCGCAGCGCCCCCGGAAGCCCCAGCAGCGCGTGCCATTTGGCGGCCACAATCTCCCGCCCGAGTCCCAGCCGGGTGAACACAGCCAACTCGTAGAACATCAGGGCGATCTGGCCAGGGAGGAGCGGCACAACCAGAGGAAAGGGCATGTTCTTGACAAAGCACCAGAGCAGATTGCGCTGGCCATGATAGACGGCAAACCGACTCAGCTCCCCTCCGGTGGACGCCGATCCAACGTGCGCCACTCCGGCCGCCTCCACAGCCCGGGCGGAATACCCTGCCAACCGCAGGCGGAAACCAAGATCGACATCTTCGAAGTAACAGAAGAAATCCTCGTCGAAGCCCCCTACTTCCAGAAACGCTTTTCGGCGAAAGAGTGCCGCAGCAGCACAGGCGGAGAAGATCTCACCATTGGGCTCGTAGCGGTCGCCGCGAGGCTTGCCGTGGCCATCCCGCCAAGCGACGCCGCTCATGTGATAGACATCCCCCACGCCATCGAGCAGGTCCGGCTGGCCAAAGAGCCGTTGCCGAGATCCGAAGGCCGCCGCCTCGGGATACTGTCGGGCGGCCGCTACCAGAGCCGCGAGCCAGCCCCGATCGGGAAAGGCATCGGGGTTGAGCAGGGCGACAAACTCTGTCCTGCAGCCTTCCACCGCCCGGTTATTCGCTGCCGCAAACCCGAGGTTGCCAGTCGACTCGATCAGTTCCACCAAGCCTGTCAGCCGAGCATCTCGGGCCACCAGTTCGCAGGCGTCAGGAAAAGATCGATCTGTGCTGCCGTTGTCAACGAGCACGATCCGCTCAGGGGGTATCGTCTGCTCGGCCAGATGATCCAAGCAGCGCAGCAGATGGTCGCCGCCGTTGAAATTGACGATGACGATCGTCACCGGCAATGTGGAACTGACAGACATCGACACACTCAGCAGAAAGGACAACGGCGCACACGTCGCATCATACTACCGCGAGCACGAAGGAGATGCCTCTTCCATTGCTGCACGGGAATCGTTGCCGATGCGTCCCGGGCCAGCTGGCGTTCTCACGGCCGAGGGGCAGCGCATCCAGCGATGCTGAACTTCATCCACAGGCTGTTAGCGCTCGCGCTCGGCTGACGGCACAGCGCCATAGAGCGGCAGGTAGCGGTAGTAGACTTCCAGCGAACAGGCGGACATGCAGGTGACAAACAACCGGCCGCCGAAGGGCCCCCAACGGTCGAGCGACGGATCCCAGCTGCCGCGCTCGCGCCCTTTGAGCACCTGATTTTTCGGCAGCGTGTCCCGGAGCTGCTCGTTCCAGCGCTTCCACTGGCTGCCCTGAGCCTGATGCATGACCTGCGTGATGTAATACCACGCGTAGACATCTTTGTTGTTCTCGTAGTCGAGCGGGTGCTCGGCCAGCAGCCATTCCAGCCCTGCCACCAGGCGCGGATCTTCCCTGCCCCAGCCAAGGTGCAGCCGGCAGAGGAGCCCCTCGGCAGTCACCGCTGCCGTCACCGAGCCGGCCGGTTTTGCCGGGCTGAACCGGAAGTAGCCGTAGCGGGAGCCGTTTTCAACCGCCATTGAATCGAGAAATGCGCTCACCCGCTCGAGCGTCTCCTGCGGCACATCGACCCCCGCCATCTGCGCGCTTTTGAGTGCCATCACATACCATCCGGTCACCGACATATCGCCATTCTTGCCCGGCTCATATTTCCAGCCCCCGTTGGGGCCCTGCGCTGCCAGGGCATACCGCACAGCCCGCCGGGCTGGTTCTTCGAACGCTGGATCGCCCGTCATGGCCCGGAGTTCGCAGAGGGCAATTGTGGCCTGAGCGTGGGAGTAGAGCGAATGGAGCATCGGCAGCGGCCCCACATCAAAATTCCCCTCAGGCAGTTGTTTGGCCAGCAGCGACCGCCAGCCTTTTGACACGACCCCCTTGTAGGGACCGCTGGAGGTGGTGTTGCCCGCCCCCTGCAAGCTCAAGAGCGCCATCGCGCTGGCGGCCAACTGATTCTCCTGTGAACCGCCATCGTTGTAGGGGCCGGTCAGGCTCCACAGCCCATCCTTCTTTCCCTGCTGCCGCACCAGCCATTCAAGCGCCAGCGCCACGGCCGCCTCAGTCTCTTCCGTACCGCCAAATCCTCTCAGCAATCCCTCCTTCATCCCCGCCCCCCGGCCGGCGAGCAGGCCGGCTGTCATATCGGGGATGGGAACGGCCGGCTGGGCTGCGGGAGCATCGGTCGCGGAGAGAGTTCCGGTGGGATCGGGGGGCAGCGGAAGCGCCATGGGCTCAGGATCGACGGCCGCCGCGTCAGGCTGCGGGGGAGTTGGTTCCGGCTCTGCCACCACGATGGCTGGCGCACCTCCCCCTTCATCCCCTCCTCCATCGGTCGGTCCTGTGCCAAACACCATATCCAGATGCAGCCGCAGGGGCGTCTCATGGCGGAGAATCCAGCCGGTCATCACCAGCAGGATCACAGCATGCACCGCGAGGCTCACCGACCAGGCAGGGCTCCTTTCAACCACTCCTGCCCACCAACTCCGCAGCGAGGCCATCACCGTGGCCCACGAGATCACCCCCTCCTCCTCGTCTGGCGTGCCAGATCGGGACCGCGGATCTTCTCTCCCCACCAGCCGGGGAGCGGCCAGGGCGACAGCGCCAGACCTTGGCAAAGGAGGCGTCGGGGGCTTGGCGTCGGGGTTCATGGGAGGAGTTCTCACCAGATGGCTCGTCCGCTCTGTCGAGCCATCCGGGCGGCGGCTGGTGTTCACGGAGGCCACAATCGCCCGCCCGCGCCAGCCGCATTCGCCGCACAGGCAGAGAGCGTTATTCCCGCTTTGGCGATCGGTGTGCAATGGCAAAATCGCGATCTTTCCCCAGCGCCCTTCTTTTTCAGCGTCGGCCACGGTATGATCAGGTCCAGACGGGCCGCGAAGGGCTGGCAAGTTTCCTGTGCAAGCGGGAGGTTTGGCAGCGACCACGGTTCGTCTCACCCAAAAACGTCGCGGGGTGGAGCAGCCCGGTAGCTCGCGAGGCTCATAACCTCGAGGTCACAGGTTCGAATCCTGTCCCCGCCACTTTACGCCCGCCGGGCCATCCATGGCCCCGGCGGGCTGTTTTTTAGGGCGGCATCCTGCCGCCGTCACGCCGGCAGGACCATCCATAGCTCCTGTCGGCTGTTTTTTGCGCACCGCCCGGCCTCCAGCCGGGCAGCCCTGCGGTGCGCCCCATCCATGGCCCCTGCCGGCTGTTTTTTTTGCGCGGCATCCTGCCCGCTCCATCACGCCCGCCGGGCCATCCATGGCTCCTGACCGGGTTGGATTTCATGTACCAGGCGGTATGAGGTTTTAGGAACATAGGTGACCAACGGAACCAACGTGTCGACCTGTAGTTGAAAGGTACCTCGGCCCTATCTCCCGACGATGGAACTCGTGGCCGTCGATTGAATGGGGCAGCGCGGCCGGTCGCTCTGGAAAGCCGCCGACGAGGTCAATGCCCGCCTTTTGGGAGAGCAAGATGGGGGTGGTATGATCTCGGTCACTCATGCACTCCACTCCCTTGCCACCATCGTTCGCGGCCATTCCTACCGATCCCCGCGTGGACGCGCCGCGCGGTTGGACCAAAACCGCCCGCGACCTCCTTCATTATGGCCGGGATACCCTGCGCCGACACGCCTTGCTGCCAAGGTGCCTCGTCACCGGCCGGGAACTGGTCTTCGTCTTCGCTCACCCGCGAACCGGTAGCACGTCGATCTGGCGTTCTCTGGTCGGCGGATCGCGGTTTGACTCCCTCCACGTGCATGCCGTCAGTCGGCACCACGTTCGCTGGAGGCCCGAGTCCTGGCCCGTTGCCGCCGACGGCGTGCTTGCGTTCGGAGCCGCGCCGGCGTGGGCGGTGCGGACGAGCCTGTCCCTCCGTCCGACGCGATTCGTGGTGACCATCCGCGACCCTGTCGCAGTGAACATCTCCTTTTTCCTTTACTGGGGCCGCCGTTTCTGGGTGCCGGGCGAATGGGACCGGCTCGAGAGTATGCCTGATGCTGAAATTGCCCGGCTCTTCCTCACCCGCTACCCGCATCTCAGCGTCCTACGCTGGATATCGCGGGAGTTCATGCCGGCAACCGGACTGGCGATCGACACTGCGCCCTTCGACACGACACGCGGCGCTGCGGTCTTCGCCAGCGATCGAGCCTCTGCCCTCGTGCTGCGGTCGGACGTGGACGACGCCCGCAAGCACACCGAACTCTCAGAGTTTCTCAACGCCGATATCGCCCCCGTCCTTCAAGGCAACTCGATCGGTGAGCGACTCGGCGACAGGCACGTTCTTCATGCCCGCGTGCGCCGTGTCGTCTCTGGCATCCCGGGCTATGTCAACGCCCTCGTCGATGCCCCCTTCACGAAGTGGTTCTGGTCCGCTGAAGAACGAGCCAGGATGCGACATCACTGGATGGGGGTCGCCCAAGACCGTGCGACCACGACTCACAACCATGGCTGACGCGCACGACACCTACGGCCATCTCAATGCCGCATGCACCAGGCGGCTTGTGTTTCGCATCGGGCACGATGCCGGCTTCTATTCCGAATACAACAACATGGTGCTCGCAATTCTCAATTGCCTTCGCCATTGCATCCGCTTCGAGATGTTTTCCGCGGAGTCGCCGCTGCTCGGCCCCACTGGATGGACCACGTTTTTCCGGAGTTTCTGCGTCGAGTCGCCCGACACACGGCACCGTGTCTACAACTACCGCCATCCGCGCAGCTGTCTTTCTATCGTGCTTCAGCCTGGGTATCGCCTTGCCCGGTGGCGTTTCAAGATGGCTTCCGCCGTGGACTTCCTGACCGCGGACGTGTGGAGGCAGGCACGCGCGCAGCGACTCGACCCGTCCCCCATCGCGCTCCCGGCCCTCGGCATCGATGGAACGCTCCGCGACGCCTGTCGCGCGATCGTGCACCTGACGTATCGGCTCAACGACGAGACGCGATCTGCCGTCGAGCATCTCGCCGCGCGACTGCAGTTGCCCCCTCGCTATGCAGGGCTCCATATCCGGGGAGGTGACAAGCGACGGCAGAGTCCCGTGCACCACCCGGACGAATACATGGCGCGGCTCCGGGCCGTCTCAACGCTTCGAGACGTGTTCGTTCTTACGGACGACCACCACGCCTTCACTCATCTGGTACGCAGCCACCCTGAATACACGTTCCGGACATTGTGTTCCCCACCTGAGTCCGGATACGACCACGGCAGGTTCCTCGGAGACAGCGAGGAAAACAAGCGGCGACAACTGCTAAACTTGCTCACGTCTATTGAAGTTCTGCGACAGGCCGAGGAGTTCGTTGGAACCTTCTCCGCCAACCCGGGTGCATTTCTCGGCATGGCCATGCCCCCCGATCGCGTGCATGGCCTCGACCGCACCGCGTGGCTCATCCACTAACTCTCTTTTGGCGACCGATAGCGTTGCCCACGGTTCGTCTGCGATGATCACCTTCTTCACCGTCCCGAAACCTTTTACCGGCCACACGGGCGTCATCCAACGGAATGCCATCAAATCCTGGACCGGATCGGTTCCCGGGTCGCAGGTCCTCCTCTGTGGCCGAGAGCCAGGCACAGCCGAATCAGCCGACG
>CAISJI010000184.1 GCA_903885565.1 uncultured Planctomycetaceae bacterium | reverse complement strand
ACCTGCAGATCGACGTCGTAGAGATTCGGCAGTTCGGGCGTCCAGTAGGAAGGCTCCGTGAGAACGGCCCGGGCCATGACGCTGGCACCGGCCTCGGCGTCGATCCAGCGGACGGTTGTCGGCAGCGTCGTGGCGGTTCCACACCGCGGCCCGACGAGCGTGCCAGAAAGCGCCAGTCGGCCTGCTCCCGCCAGCGATGGGCGGGCCACCAGCCGGGCGTACACCTCGGCCCGCATCTCATCGGAGCGCCCAAGCAGCACCAATACTCCCGTACCGCCATCATCGAACGCGACTGGGAGTTGCCGCCCGTTCGGCTGGGCGGATGGGTGCTGGCCGCTCATGATGCCACGTCAGGGGCGAATCGCTCATGGGCGATTTCAGAGAGCCTTCGCAGATCGAGCTTGCCCGACCCGAGCAGCGGAATCGACTCGATTTCAGCAAAGCTGTCGGGGCTGGGAATCCACAGATTTGGCAGGCCGCGGACTGCCAGCCGACGGCAGACGTCCTGCGGCGCATGGGTCGTTGGCAGATGGACGACCACGAGTCGCTCCCCCTTCTTGGCGTCGGGAACGGCAGTGACCACCGCCAGCAATTCCCCCTCCTCAGTGCCGAGTTCGGCATTGACCGCCTCCTCAATCGTGAGATGCGGCACCATCTCGCCGCCGATCTTGGAAAACCGGCTCTCGCGGCCCGTGATCGTGATGAATCCCTCATTATCCAGCCGAGCGATGTCGCCGGTGCAGTACCAGCCGTCGCGGATCACGCGGGAGGTGAGATCGGGCCGGTCGAGATAGCCCTGCATCACATTGGGCCCGGCGATCCACAGCATCCCCTCCTCTCCGACAGGAAGTTCACGCAGTCCTTCTCGATCGGTGATCTTCGCCCGGGTGCCCGGAATGGGCTGCCCCACGGTTCCCTCCCGGCAGTCGGTCGGCCGGCCAGGCACATGGCGCGAGGGAGGCACATTGACCGCCACCAGGGGCGAGAGCTCTGTGGCTCCATAGGCCTCGCGGGGACGCGCACCAAATTTGGCCTCGAAGGCGTCGCAGACTTCTTTGGTCAGTTTCTCGGCCGATCCAAACACCACCTCGAGAGTCGAGAAGTCCTCAGCCGGCGTCCGGCGAATGTAGGTGCGCAGGAACGTGGGCGTGGCCATCAGCAGCGTGGCATGGTATTCCCTGGCCAGTTTGCCGATCGCTTGGGCGTCGAGCGGATTGGTGTGGTAAACGATCGAGGGTTCCAGCACCAGCGGCGTCCAGAGCGTGGTTGTGTAGCCGTAGGAGTGGAAGAACGGCAGCACACCCAAGGCGACATCGGAGGCGGAGATATGGAGCAGTTGATCGATCGCCCGGAGGTTGGAGGCCACATTCTCCTCTGAGAGCATCACTCCCTTTGGATCACCGGTGGAACCGGAGGTGAAAATCACCGTCAGGATGTCGGTCGCTTTGAAGGTGTGAAGATTGAGCATCTTCTCCAGCAGCGGCAGCGGCACGACTGTCGCCTGAGCGTAGGCCACGGCCTTGTCCAAGGGAGTCAGTTGGCTGCGCAACTCGGAGGCATCGAGGAGGTGCCGGCCGGCATCCAGCTTGACTCTGGCGAGGAACAGAGGGCTCGATATCACATGGCGCAGGCCAGCCCGCTCAATGCAGATGTCGAGAATGCCCTGGCTGGTCGTGTAGTTGAGGTTCACCGCCACCCGCCCCATCAGGGCCAGGGCGGCATTGACCACCACAGCGGCGGCCGTGGGGGGAAGCAGCACACCCACCATCTTCTCGTCGGGGGCCAACACCCGCGACAGCACACGCCGCGCACAGAGAATCCGGGTGAGCAGTTCCCTCCCCGTCAACCGGGTGCCGAGAGAGTCGGCGATCTTGAGCCGGCGGGAGGCGGCCCGACAGACGCGCAGCATCCGCCGCGGCAGCACCATGCCGGGGGGGGGAAGCTCAGAAGGAGAAGACCTGCCCATAGATATTGATATCGGCACTTCGTTCGCAGGGCGGTTCCACGCAGGCTCGTTGCCCGAACATTCCCCACCATTAGAATCTGCAGAGAATCGGCTGACCAGTTTCCCCCGGGTGCCCGCGGCCCGAAACACTGCGAAAATCCCCACGATGCCCCGCTACCAACCCGCGCGGATAGAACCCAAATGGCAGGCCTGGTGGGAAACCCATGGCACCTTCGCCACGCCCCGCCTGCCCGGTGCCAAAAAGGCCTACATTCTCGATATGTTCCCCTACCCCAGCGGCGACGGCCTGCATGTGGGGCATCCGGAGGGCTACACCGCCACCGATATCGTCGCCAGATTCGAGCGCATGCGGGGGACATCGGTCATGCACCCGATGGGATTCGATGCCTTCGGACTCCCCGCCGAGGAGTATGCGATTCGCACCGGCACCCCCCCCCGGGAGAGCACCCAACGCAACATCGACACCTTCCGCCGCCAGTTGCAGATGCTCGGCTTCAGCTACGACTGGAAGCGGGAACTGGCCACGACCGATCCTGAGTATGTGCGGTGGACCCAGTGGATTTTTCTGGTGCTGTTCGACACCTGGTTTGATCCAGCTCAAAACAAGGGGCGGCCGCTGGCCGAATTGCCGATCCCGCCTGAGGTGAACCGGCAGGGAGCGATCGCGGTGGAGGGTTACCGCGATGCGCACCGGTTGGCCTATCAGGCGGAGGCGCCGGTGAACTGGTGCCCCGCCCTCGGCACAGTGCTGGCCAACGAGGAAGTCATCGGCGGCGTGAGCGAACGCGGTGGCCATCCCGTGGTGCGACTGCCGCTGCGGCAATGGATGCTGCGGATCACCGCGTATGCCGATCGGTTGGAACGCGAACTCGAAGGGCTCGCCTGGCCCGCAAGCATCAAAAAACTGCAGTGTGACTGGATCGGTAAAAGCAGCGGCGCCGAGGTCGATTTCTTCGTGGCCCCGGCGACTGCCGCAGAGCAGGGCTTTGCCGACTGGAAGACCGGCCGGAAAAATTCCGGTTTCCCCACAACTCCGGGGACTGATGTCCTGCGGGTCTACACCACCCGCCCCGACACGCTCTATGGTGTCACCTACCTCGTGGTGGCTCCGGAACACCCGCTCGTTGATGCGCTGACGACCGCCACGCAGCGGGAAGCGGTTGGTGCTTACCGCGAGGCGGCCACCCGCAAGAGCGATCTCGACCGAACCGATCTGGCGAAGGGAAAAACCGGAGTATTTACCGGCTCGCACTGCATCCACCCCCTGACCGGCCAGCCGATTGCCGTGTGGGTGGCCGATTATGTTCTCGCCACCTACGGCACGGGAGCGATCATGGCCGTCCCGGCCCACGATGATCGCGACTTCGAATTCGCCACCACCTTCGGCCTGGAGATTCTCACGGTGGTGGAACCGCTGAAGCCGGATCGCTCCAGCGGCGAAAAACTTTTCACTGGCGACGGCAGGGCCATCGCGTCTGGTCCCTACACCGGACTGGAAACGCGGGTTTTCATCCCCCAGGTCGCTGGCGATCTGGCCGCTGCCGGCCTCGGCCGGCCGGCGGTGAACTACAAACTCCGCGACTGGCTGTTCAGCCGCCAACGGTTCTGGGGCGAGCCCTTTCCGATCCTCCACGAACTCGGCCCCGACGGACTTCCCACCGGCGCGATCCGCGGGGTGCCCGAAGCGGAACTGCCGGTACGCCTTCCGGAACTGACCGACTTCCGCCCCGGCACCACCCCCGACCCGCCGCTCTCGCGGGCCGGCGACGACTGGCTCATCGTCGAGCGCGACGGCAAGCGCTACCGCCGCGAGACCAACACGATGCCACAGTGGGCCGGCTCGTGCTGGTACTACCTGCGGTTTCTCGACCCCACCAACCGTTCCCGCTTCATCGATCCCGAAGTGGAACGGCAGTGGATGCCGGTCGATCTCTACGTGGGGGGCGCTGAGCATGCCGTGCTCCACCTGCTCTACAGCCGGTTCTGGCACAAGGTGCTCTTTGACCGTGGCCACGTCTCCCAGCCAGAACCGTTTGGCCGTCTCATCAATCAGGGGATGATCCTCGGAGAGATGGAATTCACCGGCTACCGTAGCCCCAAGGGGGGCTGGGTGTCGGCGCAGGATGCCACTGAGGCAGAAACGCCGGCACGCATTGCGGCCGATCAGGTGGAGAAGCAGGGGGAGCATTTTGTTTTGCGGGATTGGCCGAAAATTCGCGTCGAGAGCCGGGCCTACAAGATGTCGAAGAGCCGCGGCAATGTGGTCAATCCCGACGCGGTTGTGAAGGAATTCGGTGCCGATAGCCTGCGTCTCTATGAGATGTTCATGGGGCCGCTTGAGGCGACGAAGCCCTGGAGCACGGCCGGTGTCGGCGGCGTGCGCGGATTCCTTGACCGCTGCTGGCGACTGGTGGCCGACGAACGCTCCGAGGAACCGGCTCTCTCGCCGCAGGTTGTGGATGATCCTCCAACCGAAGAGCAGTTGCGGGAACTCCATCGCATGCTCGACAAGGTGACCAGCGACATCCCCGCCCTCTCCTTTAATACGGCAATCGCCCGGATGATGGAGTTTGTGAATTTCTTCACGCCGCTGTCACGCAGGCCGAGAACTGTTCTGGAGCCGTTTGTCACGGTGTTGGCCCCCTTTGCCCCCCATCTGGCCGAAGAACTCTGGGAGTTGCTCGGGCGTCCCGCACCGGTGTCACTGGCCCTCTGGCCCACCGTTGACACGCGCTGGCTGAAGGACGACACCGTGGAGATTCCGGTGCAGATTCAGGGAAAACTGCGGGGACGCGTCACGGTGCCCGCCGATGCAGACGTCGAGACCATGAAGGCAGCCGCCGTGGCCGACGAAAAGATCGCCGAGTTGCTGGCTGGAAAAGAGATTGTGAAAGTGGTGGCGGTACCGGGACGGCTGGTGAATTTCGTTGTCCGCTGAGGGCTCTCCTCGCTCGCGATTCCGCCAGCACCATTGTCCCGCCGCTTCCTCCTTCTGCTCGGTGCACACGTGCCTTCCCCACCATCAATGCCGCCGCTGAGCGTGGCGATTGTGGGGGGGGGACCGGGAGGCCTGTTCACAGCCCACCTTCTGGACAAGGTTCTCCAGAGGCCGGCAGTGATCACGCTCATGGAGGCCAGCAACCGCCTCGGCGGCAAGATCCTGACTGGTTCGTTCGCCCATGGCGGCATGCGGTATGAGGCCGGAGCCGCTGAATTCTACGACTACTCCGGCATCGACGACGATCCGCTGTCGACGCTGGTCGGCGAGTTGGGTTTGGCGACGGTTCCACTGTCGGGTGGAGCAGTCATGATCGACGGAAGACCGGTGGCATCGCTCGAGGATGTTCGTGAGTGCCTCGGAGCGGAGGCCGCCTCAGCGCTGCTCGCCTTCGATCGGGCTGCCCACGATGCCATGACTCCCCGGGAGTTTTACGCCGCCGACGAATGCATCTCGTCTGATCGCGTTGAACCCGTCCGGTTCGATGCACTGCTGGAGCGCATTTCCGAACCGGCAGCCAGACGCTATGTGGAGTGGCTGATCCACAGCGATCTGGCCACCGAACCGCAGCGCACAACCTGCTCCTACGGGCTGCAAAACTACCTGATGAACGACCCGGCCTATATGGGTCTGTACGCCATCGCCGATGGCAACGAGCGTCTGATCGAGGCGATTGTCTCCAGAATCAGCGCGCATGTGCTTCTCGGCCAGCGAGTGGAGGAGATCGGCCGGTCAGCAGACCAGCGCCTTCAGGTGCGTTGGAGCCGTGCCGGAGTCAGCCGCAGCGAAATCTTCGATGTTGTGGTGATCGCCCTGCCTGCGGATCAGTTGGCGGCATTGGCTTTTACGGGACCGGTGCTGGCTGCGGCCCTGCGGCAACACCTCGCCCATCACTCCCACCCGGCCCATTACCTGCGCATCACATGCCTCTTCGAACAGCCGTTCTGGCGGGCATGGCTGCGGGATTCGTTCGCGATGCTCGATCAGTTTGGTGGCTGCTGTCTCTACGATGAATCGGTGAGGCATCCCGGAGCCTCCAGCGGAGTTCTCGGCTGGCTCATTGGCGGATCGGCCGCGGAGCGAATGGCCGAGCTGACCGACGAGGAGCTGGTCCAAGCCGCTCTCGACTCGCTGCCGAGCCAGCTCCGGCATGGCAGAAGTAGCTTGATCGAGTCCCGCGTTCACCGCTGGTGCAGTGCCGTCAGTGCCATGCCGGGGGGGCCGTGGCGGCTGCCGATCGACCGCCGTCATCAGCCAGAGCCTGCCGAACACCCGGGCCTGTTCCTCGTTGGCGACTATCTGTTCGACTCTACTCTCAACGGAACGCTCGATTCTGCCACGCACGTGGCCGAGTGGATCGCAGAGCTTGCGGCCACAACCGGGAGGCCACGCCCATGAAGAACGCCAGCAGTTTGGCCAAGCCCCAGCACACGGGGCCCGCGCCCCTCGACTTTCCGCCGGAGGGCCTGCCGCCGTCGGCCCGCCTTGAGCGCATCGCTTTCCTACACACGGCAGAAAACAGCACAGAAAATCTGCCGGCGGCCATCCTCCAGTTTGACGATCCTCCGGGCATGCGGGCGGTGTGCGCTGATGCCGGGCTGCTTCCGGGAGCAGACAGCAGCGACAACGGGTTCCATCTGCTGCTGGTGCCGCTGGAACCACCCTCCGATCAACCGCTGCCACAGGCCGCCATCGACTGGGTCGCTGCGGAGCGCCAGGCCCCGGAGGGATTGCTGATGCTGTCGTTGCATGGAGCATCTCTGGCTTGGTCACCCCACCGCACGGCTGTGGCCGCGGGGCCGGAGCGTCTGCCTGCGGTCAGGCTGGCGATCATCGAATTCTGCTACCGCGAAATGAAACTGCGCAGCATTGAGCGGGGCGTGGCCGAAGGACGCGGCGCCGAAGAGACCGATGCCCGTCTGGTGTTTGAGTTTGATGACCGTGCCCTTGAGCAGCGGGACGCGTTGTCTCGACGGTACCAGCAGACTCTGGCCATGCGTTCCCAGCTGGCCAGACTCATGCCCTCCCTCCAGCGACCGCCACTCCATCCGCCGACACTGGCCAGCCAGATCGGCGAACGGCTGCGGGATCGCACCAGGCTGGCCGATCGGGCCGATTGGGCCGGAGGCGAACTGGAGGTGCGCGAGCGACTCTACGAGGCCTGCGGGCAGCGGGCGACCGACTGGACCATCGCCAGACGGCAGAGCACCGTTGAATGGCTCATCGTGCTGCTGCTGGCCGTCGAAACGCTTCTGCTGACGGTTGATCTCCTCGCCTCCGTGGGAGGCTAGCGATGCGGTTTCCCTCGATCGATCTCCTGCGGGCTGTGGCCATCGCCCTGATGGTGACCGTGCACTTTGTGGAAAATCTCTCCGGGGCCTGGGGAGAGGGCGTCGATTTCAATCGGGTGGGCTGGCTACCAGCGGGCTTTGCGGCACCGCTGTTCACGTTTCTCTCCGGTGTGAGCTACGCGATCTGGTCCGACGGCCTTTCCAGACGGGGAGTCAGCGACGGTGAGATTTCCAAGCGCACCGTGCGCCGAGGCCTGTTTCTGTTCGGACTGGGTATTACCTTCAATGTGCTCGTGTGGCTGCCGGAGGAAACCTTCAACTGGGACATCCTCACCTTCATCGGCTCCAGCCTGTTGGTGTTGGCTGCCTGCCGGACCATTCCGCCGGCCATTGGGCCGCTGCTAGCGCTGCTTGCGGTAGCCATTGCCCCGGTGCTGCGGGCGCTGGCCGGCTATGCCGATTTCTGGCGGCTCGGTTCCTACGAACCCGATCTCACCCTCGCCGATGTGTGGCTCGGTTTTCTCTGCACCGGGTATTTTCCTCTGTTCCCCTGGCTGGTCTTCCCTATCGCCGGATATGCCGTAGCCCCGGCGATTTTTTCCACCGGCCACGGTGGAGCTTCACTCTGGCCGGCGGCCATTTCCGCCTCCCGCCGCTGCGGGCTTGTGTTTGGCATGGGGGCGTGCCTCTTGGTTGGCGGAGGTCTTTTGATCCTCCTGCCACTCCCCGGCCCTGATGGCGTGGTCCGTCGCCCGTGGACGATGTTCCCTCCCACCACTGCCTACGTAGCCGTCACGCTGGGCCTCGCCCTGACGGCTGTCACCCTGATCCATCGCTGGCTCGATTCCCCGGGGCAACGTCCGATCGGCTGGCCACTTGCCGCGGCCGGGTTGCTCAGCCGCTACTCTCTTTCCATCTACCTTTTGCACCACGCCCTGCATATTTGGCCGCTGTGGATCGCAGGAACCTGGCAAGGAGGCGAGCCGACGGCGTTTTGGCAGCGGTGCCTTCCCCCGGCGGCGTCGCTGGGATTGGCGGTGGTGTTTGTCATTGCCTGCGTCCCCTTGTTTGCCGGTCTGGAACGTCGCGGCTACCGCGGCATCGAGGGGCTGATGCGCTGGCTCTGCGACTGAGCCCCCCCACCATGCTCCCGACCCCGATATTTCCACGCAAAAACCGAATTGGCGGCCCCGGCCCTGTTTCCGTAGCATGGAGCCATCGGCAATCGGTTTCACAACACAGGATCTTGCAAGCATGAGCGTGCAGCGCGTTCTGGCACTGGTACTGGGCGGCGGCCGGGGAACGCGTCTCTATCCCCTCACCCGTGATCGCTCCAAGCCAGCTGTGCCGCTGGCGGGCAAATACCGCATTATCGACGTGCCGCTGTCCAACTGCATCAACAGCGGTGTGCAACGCATCTACGTGCTCACGCAGTTCAACTCCGTGAGCCTCCACCGCCATATCCGCCGCACTTACACGTTCGATCCGTTCAGCGGCGGATTTGTCGAAATTCTTGCCGCCCAACAGACGCTCGACAGTGCTGGCTGGTATCAGGGCACCGCCGACGCGGTGCGGCAGAACATCCGCTATCTGCAGCAGCCAGATATCCGCCATGTGCTGATCCTGTCGGGCGACCAGCTCTATCGGATGAACTACGCCGACATGCTGGCAACCCATACCTCGCGCGGTGCCGACGTGACGATCGCCGGCATTCCCGTGCACGAGGAGGCGGCCTCGGCGCTGGGGATCATGCGGGTCGACGGCGACGGACGCGTGGAGGGTTTTCTGGAGAAGCCCCAGACGAAAGCAGAACTCGACATGGTCCGCACCGATCCGGCATGGATCGAGCAGCAGGGGATTCCGGCCCAGGGGCGGTCGCTCATGGCCAGCATGGGGATCTACCTGTTCAACCGCGACTGCCTCGTCGATTTGCTGACGAAAACCGATTATCAGGATTTTGGCCGCGAGGTGTTTCCGGCGGCCATTCGCGCCAAGCGAGTCCACCTGCACCCGTTTGACGGCTACTGGGAAGACATTGGCACGATCCGCTCCTACTTCCAGTGCAATCTGGATTTGGCCGGATCTGCTCCCCCCTTCGAACTGGCGTGTGCCGAAGCTCCCATCTATTCGCGAGGCCGGTTTCTCCCCCCCAGTCGCATCGATGGGGCGAGCATCCGCGCCAGTCTTGTTTCCGACGGCTGTGTCGTCGAACAGGGTGCCGTCATTGAAAATAGCGTGATCGGCCTGCGCTGCCGGATTGGACGCAACGTCGTCATTCGCAACTCAGTGATTCTCGGCAACGATTTCTACGAATCGTCCGATGAGATCTCCGCCAACACCAGCCGCGGAATCCCGCTGATCGGCATCGGCGAAGGCTCCATCATCGAAGGGGCGATCGTCGACAAAAACGTGCGCATTGGCCGCCGCACCAGAATCGTCAACGATCACGGCTGGGACGAAAGCGCCGACAGCGACCGCTTCACCGTCCGCGATGGAGTGGCGGTGGTGCCCAAGGATGCAATGGTGCCCGATGGCTGGCAGCCGGAGCCGGGACTCAAGGGGCAGGCAGGTTCAGCGAAGAGTTGATTCGTCGGTGAGGCTCTGGGCTTTCCCAACCGCCTCTGCCTCGCGGCCGCTGGTCTCTTCCTCGCCGCCGATCTCCTGAGTGAGAGCCTCAACCTCAGTGCCAGCGTCCCCGCTCTCGGCAAATTGATGAGCCACCGATTCCTCAGCCGTCGATTGTGCCTCGGATTCGCTGTGCACCAGAGGCGGCCAGGGAAGCGGCGTGGCCCGCACCGGCCGGATGCCGTTGCTGCGGGCTGCGAAATCGTTTTGGGTAACGGCACCGTTGGGTACCGGTCCGGAGTAGTCGAACGGATCGGGGCACATCGTGCAGCCGGCGAGCCCCAGACAGACCACCCAGGCACACGACAGCATTCCTCCGCCCAGCCTCGACCGCCGGTTTCCCGTGGCAGCAAACCCTGGAGCGTTACCGTCGGAAGGCCTGCCTGCCATCAGCTTCATCTCCGTTGCGCCACAGGAGCGCTTGACGCCGCAGCCAACGGCCAGCCGCGGGCCATCGACTCCTCCCCGCCATCCCAAGAACAGCGGCTGCTCCCCCCCAAAGACCCTTTTGATTATCGGACCGCTACAGGCGTTGCCTTGAGAGTATTCGGCAGCAGTCCGTAACCAAACGCGGCAGGCGCCAGATTTCGGCTGTTCTCAGCCCTCGGCTGGGCCGGGGGAAACCTCAATCCCCATCCGCGCCATGAGGAGCTTCATGTCGTCCCAGACATGCCGCTTGGCGGAGGGATTGCGCAAGAGATAGGAGGGGTGATAGGTGCAGATCACCGCCGCCGTACCGTGCGTGAACCACTGCCCACGCAGTTTTCCGATCGGCTGATCGGTCTGCAGCAGAGCCTGCGCTGCCGAGGTCCCCAGGCAGCAGATGAATTCAGGGGCAATGGTGGCGAGTTGCCGCTCGAAATAACCGCGGCAGTTGGCGACCTCCTCCGGCTGCGGTGGCCGATTGTCGGGCGGCCGGCACTTGAGCACATTGAGGATATAAACCTCGTCCCGCGAAAACTGGCAGGCCTCGATGATCTTGGTCAACAGCTGTCCTGCCCGGCCCACAAAAGGCATCCCAGAGGCATCCTCATCGGCGCCGGGAGCCTCGCCGAGGAAGCAGAGCCTGGCATCGGCAGGCCCGGCTCCAAAGACGGTGTTGGTGCGCCGGCTGGCCAGAGCCGAGCAGAGCTGGCACGCCGCGACTTCCTGCTGAATCAGGGACAGTCGACTCCCGCGGTCAGTCGGAGCAGGGGCTGCATCGGAGCGTGCAGTGCGGGATCGGGCGGAGGTGGAGCGGGGCGTTTCCTGAGCAGCGGCCGCCGGGGCGGACTCGGCTGGAGCGCCTTTGGCGGGAGGCCGCCGTCGTGCCGCGGCCTTCGCCGATGGCAGTTCGATCATGCCAGCCTCCGCCAGACTCTCCAACCGCTGTTTTAGCGCGCGAGCCGGGTTTCCCCCCGATCGGGATCTCCCGCCACTGCTGCCTTCAGAAGCGCTGCTTGGTGGCATCACAACCCCATTCACTGATTGCCGGCTCCATTGCCGGAGACTGACAGCGATCCCTTCTTTACCCCCCGTTCCAATCGTACCGCCGCATCCAGCTCAGCGAGGAACGGAGTCGGAGAAGCTTACAGAGCCCGCCGAAATCTTTTTGGCGCCCGTCCCTTCCCCAGCAGCGCTGCCGAGGAAGGTTTTTTGGGAGCCGCTGGGGCCTCTTCAAACGGGGCCGCCAGATCAGTTGCTCCATCCGTCCCGGGTGCCGGCGCTGAGCCGGGAGAAAGGTGCTGGATCGGAGCCGGCTTGGGGCGGCGGTCAAAGGCTTCAAAACCCTCAATCTCGTCGCGCTTCAGCAGCCGCTCGATCCGCATCTCGATCCGCGTCAACTGCGGTCCTTCGTCGGGGGCGACGAACGTGTAGGCCACGCCCTCCCGTCCCATTCGGCCGGTCCGCCCGACACGATGCACGTAATCGTCGCAGAATTCCGGAATGTCGTAATTGATGATGTGCGAAAGCGTCGACACGTCGATGCCACGGCCCACCACATCGGTGGCCACAAGCAGTTTGATCGTGCCTTCGCGAAACTGCTTCATCACCCGGTCACGCACGTTTTGGGCGAGATCACCATGGATGCAGGCAACCTCGTCCGCATGCCGTGAACGTTTTTTGGTGAGCCGTTCGTAAATCTTGTCGGTACCCCGTTTGGTCCGGCAGAACACGATCACCTGGCGCGGGTTTTCCCGCTCGATGAGCCGCTCCAGCAGATCAAATTTTCTGGTGGGGTCGACCGTAAAATAGCGCTGTTCGATCGTTTCCACCGAAATCTCCCGCGTGGAGAAGTCGAGGATTTCAGGATCGCGCATGTAGCGAGTTGCCAGCTTGGCCACCGGCGGAGGCACGGTTGCCGAAAGGAGCAGGGTCTGGCGACTGTCAGGACATCGCCGCAGGATTTTCTCGATGTCCGGGCGGAAGCCGATGTCGAGCATCCGGTCGGCCTCGTCGAGGGTGACGATCTCCAAGCCGCCCAGCTGAATGGTGCCCCGGCTGAGATGATCCAAAACCCGGCCCGGTGTGCCGACCACGACAGCCGGATGCTTTACCAGCTTGTCGATCTGGCCCCGGATCGGCTTGCCGCCGTAAACGGCCACGCAGTGGATCCGGGAACCCTGAGCCAATTTTTCGAATTCATCGCGCACCTGCACGGCCAATTCACGGGTGGGCACGAGCACCAGAGCCCGCGTGCCACTCCCCGAGTGGGGCTGGGAAACGCGTTCCAGGATCGGGAGCACAAAGGCTGCAGTCTTGCCCGTTCCCGTGCGGGCCTGCCCCATCACGTCGGCACCGGTAAGGGCTCGGGGAATCAGCCCGGCCTGCACAGGCGTGGGTTGGGTGTAACCGGCCTTCTCCAAGGCCGACAGCGTGGCCGCCGACAATCCGAGAGCTGCAAACCCACCCACAAACGGCGCTGGCTCCTCCGGTCGCAGATCGAGCGGCCGGGATCCGGTCGGGGTACCATCCGCCCTCGATTCGCCCGGCGTGCCTGCGTGAGCGTCCGCCACCGCGGCAGGTGCCGCTACCGGCCTCCCCGCATCCTCGGGGAGTCCGTACCTTTGTTCCACAGCCACTCGTAGTCCTTCCTGATCGTAATTTTCCAACGCGCCCAATTGCGTGTCGGAGGGGTGCGGCCGGGATTCCCGGCGGCCGGTCGGCGTCCAGTTGCCTGACCTGCGGCGAATCCGGCTGAAGCACCGATTCTAGGCTTTCAACAAATCTATCTAATGAACAAAAGTACCACGCTCCGGCGATAACGGCAACCACGACCCCTTCAGACAGCGAGTCTACGGGGCTCCTCAAGCTGTCCGTGGAAAAAGTCATCCCTGACCCTCTGGATTGAAGAGAGTCCACTTTGCCGACCGGTGAAAACGCCGAGGATTTCCACGGTCGGCGGGCATCGCCTCCAGCGATGCGGCACTTGATCCACAGCCTGCGGGCCTGTTTTCAGCCGATTCCCGCGAAAATGGGGCGCCTGCGTGGGGCCTAGAGCGCATCCGGGATAGCTGTAGCGACGACTGGGCAAATAGATTGAGCGATGTAGGCGGAGGGGTCGGCGAACGCTCGAGGAGCGTAAGCGACGAGACTTTTGCCGCCCCGAAGCCGACGCTACACGTAAGTCGGATGCGCTCTAGCGGTCGAAAAGTTTCTTGATCGCCCACACCGTGGCCGCCCGTCCCGCCCGGGCGATCGAACGGGTGAGGGGAATCTGCTTCGGGCAGACTGCCACGCAATTCTGCGCGTTCCCACACATCTGAATCCCGCCTGGCGCGGTCAGTGCGGTCATCCGCTCGTCGGCGATCATCTTGCCGGTGGGATGGTTGTTGAAGAGAACCGCTTGGCTGATGGCATGAGCGCCAACAAAGCCGTCGTCGTAAGCCTCATCACGCCGCTGGGCCAGTTGCTCGACCGACTCCCCGCTCCGCTGGTGCACCTCGATCTTGGTGAACTGTGGGCAAGCCTCCAGGCAGCAACCGCAACTCATGCAGGTGGACAGGGGGTAGGCGTCCTCCTGCTGCTCGGGAGAGATGCGCGGACCGGGCCCATGGTCGTAGGAACCGTCGACTGGCACCCACGCCTGCACCCTCTCGAGGGCACGAAAGACGCGACCACGGTCGACCACCAAATCCCTCACCACCGGAAACTTCGACATTGGCTTGAGTTCGATTTCCTCGGGATTCTCTTCGAGCAACTTGTCGACCAATGCGGTGCAGGCCATGCGCGTACGGCCGTTGACGAGCATGGTGCAAGACCCACACACCTCCTCGAGGCAGTTGCAGTCCCACGCCACAGGCGCCACCCTCCGGCCATCCTTCGCTCGTGCTGCAGCGGCAATCCGCTGCAGCACGCTGATCACGTTCATGTTGGGCTCATAAGGAACGTCGTGCCGCTCCCAGTAGCTCTCCTGCGCTGGTGCATCCTGCCGTAGCACCCGCACATGGACTGTCGTGCCGGCGGTTGGGCTGGCGTGGCCGTCGGCGCCGGAGGTTCCGGCGGATGCATGGGATCGGCTCATCTGGAATGCTCCTCGGTGGGGCTGATGGATGAAGACTGTTCGAGACCGAATGAATGTGCGCCGACCCGCGACTCCAGTGGCGAGCGTAACGGCGGCAGCGCCCTGCGGCCGGGGATCGATCCTGTGCCGCTGGTCACGATGCTGCCCCCACCGGCAGGGCCGAGTCGGTGGCGCGCGGAGACTCTGCCTGCGCGGCAGTGGCCTTCCGCTGCCGCTCCTTCCACACCTCCTCGATGACGTCGCCCCCCACCAGCCCGTAGAGCCGTGGCCGCGGCGGAATCAGCGAAGTGTCGATATCCTCGTAGGTGATCTGCGGATGCCCGTCGGCCCCATGGCGGGCAATCGTGCTTTTGAGCCAGCGGCGGGTATTCGCCTCAAACCGGTCGCACCACTCCTCCGCCTCGAGTCGCTGGGCGCTGGGTTCGGTGGCAGCGATTCCCGGCATCGCGGCACTCGGCTTGTAGTGGGCCCCGCGGCACTCGTCTCGCAGGAGAGCCCCCTTGAGAATCAGCTTCGCAAGGGGAAACATATCGCCGACCGACTTCGTGAACACGACATTTTGATTGGTCCAGTTGCCGGTATCAGAGAGGGAGCAGCGCTGCCACCGCTCCTCCAGCTGGCAGACATCGTCATAGGCCGAAGCCAGCTGTTCGTTGCGGCGCACAACCGTCGCCACGCGCGTCATCAGATCGCCCAATTCATTGTGGATTGTGTAGGGGTTCTCATTGCCCCCGCGGCGCGCCAGGAGTGCCTCGTGGCGTTCCTCCTGCCGACGCAGCGCCGCATCAAACAGGCCCTTCGATTCCTCGGCCGCGAGCGTGCGCAGCGAGCCGCTGGCAGCCATCACGCCCGGAGCGCAGAAGAGTCCGCTGAAAATGCAGGAGAGCAGGGAGTTGGCCCCGAGCCGGTTGGCGCCGTGATACTGGTAGTCGCATTCGCCAATGGCGTAGAGACCCGGCAAACTCGTCTGCTGGTTTTTGGGAGCCCCCTCCTCCATGCCGCCTGAGGCACTCCGCTGGTAATCCACCCACAGCCCACCCATTGAATAGTGGACCGCCGGAAAAATCTTCATCGGCACTGAGCGCGGATCGACCCCCTGGAATTTCTCGTAGATCTCCAAGATGCCGCCGAGCTTCCGATCGAGCGTCTCGCGGGGAATGTGGGTCAGATCAAGGTAGACGCAGAGGCGATCCTTCTCCACCGAAAGGCCGTCGGTGGTGCAAATGTCGAAGATCTCGCGGGTGGCGATGTCCCGGGGCACGAGATTGCCATACTTGGGGTAGCGATCCTCCAGGAAGTAGTACCGTTCGGCCTCAGGGATCTCGCGCGGGTCGCGCGGATCGTGGGGGGCGCGTGGCACCCACACCCTTCCCCCCTCGCCGCGGGCGCTCTCGCTCATCAACCGCAGCTTGTCAGCCCCCGGAATGGCCGTGGGGTGCACCTGGATAAACTCGCCGTTGCCGTAGGCGGCGCCGCTTTGATACGCCCGACTCACGGCACTGCCGGTGCAGACCATCGACATCGTCGATCGGCCGTACACCAGCCCACAGCCACCCGTGGCGAGAATCACGGCGTCGGCAGGAAAGGCGCGAAACTGCATCGTGACCAGATCCTGACAGACCGCCCCCCGGCAGCGGCCCGACGAGTCGAGCACCGGCTGAAGAAAGTCCCAAAACTCCCATTTCTTCACCTTCCCCTCGACCTCAAACCGCCGCACCTGCTCATCGAGTGCATAGAGAAGCTGCTGGCCCGTGGTCGCGCCGGCAAAGGCGGTTCGTTTGTAGAGGGTGCCCCCGAAGCGGCGCTGATCGCGAAATCCCTCGGGCGTGCGATTGAAGGGTACCCCCAGCCGATCCATCAGATCGATGATCCGGGGGCCCCAGTCGGTCATCTCCTTCACAGGCGGCTGGTGCTGGAGGAAGTCTCCCCCGTAGACGGTGTCGTCAAGATGTTTCCACTCGGTATCCCCCTGCTGACGCGTGAGGGAATTGACGCTGTTGATGCCCCCCTGCGCACAGACACTGTGCGAGCGCTTCACCGGCACGAGGCTCATGAGATCGACCTCTACGCCCAGTTCGGCCAGGCGCATGGTGGCCGAGAGTCCGGCGAGACCGCCGCCAATAACGAGAACACGGGGCTGTGCCATGGTTGTCAGGTTCCTGTTGGAGGAAGCCGAAACGGAAATGTCGGCAGGAGGATGTTGATCAGGGGCGGACTACGGCAAGGGAGGAGTCAATTTCAGTTGCGGCAACTCCAGGGCAGTGCCCGCTGCAGGGGCGTTTCCGGCCCCTCCCTGCCCATCCAACATATGCTTGACGTCCTCCATGCGGGTCTCGATGGCACGGGCCTGCTCCACGTTGGTACTCCGCATGCCACCCAGCGCCCCCAGACCGGCGGCCCCGAGCAGCACGCCCACGCCGATGCTCAGGTAGCTCGCCCGCCGCATCGCTGCCGGACTCGTCCACAGGCCCCACGTGATCCCCAACGTCCACAGCCCGTTGGCGAAGTGGAATACGGCCGAAAGCACGCCGATGGCATAGAGGAGAGAGATCCCCAGCGGCTGGAGTGCGGTGGCGGCGGAACTGGTGGCATGGTGCGGGTCGAATTTTCCGCCGCCAAACGGAGTGCCCAGCCAATGCAGGTGCATGATGTGCCAGATGATAAACACAAAGGCGATCATGCCGGTGGCACGCTGGAGCGTGTAGCGGATGTTGCCGACATAGGGATAGGAGCCAACGTTGGGCAAGCCCCCGGCAATGATCACAAACCCCACGGTGGCATGGAACAGCATCGGCAGAAAAATGAAGGCCCACTCAATCGGCACCAGCAGCGGCCCGAGCGAATGGATCATGTCCACTCGCGACTGAAAGGCCCCCGCTCCACCGAGCACCGAAGCGTTGGTCAGGAGGTGGACCACCAGGAACGCGCCGACGGGAATGAGCCCCGACAACGAGAACAGGCGGTAGATCAGAAACTGGTTACGGTAGAAAAAAGATCTGGACGGCTCGTGCTGACTCACGCTCGACCTTTCAATGTTCGGAAGGACTCACCAACTCTGCGGCAGGATCAGACGCCCGGCCATCGGCCTCAGCCGGTGCCCGATTGCGCCGAGCCCCCAGGGCTCGTGCCACTGTGCTCCGCAACCAGGGCCTGCGATCTTTGCATCCGATCCGGACACCCTGTTCACCCAATCGCTTCATCAGACGCCGCCTGGCCGCACCTCGCCTGCCGACCCGGCGCTGCCATCCGGCCTCTGACCATCGGTTCTATGCGATCGATGACAGAAAGGAATATGGCAGATTCACCCGGTCTATTGGGAGTATAGATTCATGGTGGCAGCCGACAACGCCGGATCCGATTTGGCGAGAGCGAACGCCCCTTTTATACTGTGGAGGTCAGAGCGATCGCCGACATGGAGGCCGTAGGTGTCGGAATCACCCAAAATTCTGGTGGTGCGTGACCCGGACATCGGTTCCCGGCCGGTGGCGCTGCCACCCTACTCCGCTGGAGTGCCGACAGGCCCCGCTGGCGGTCCCTCTCCCCACGCCCCATCCCCGGCGAACTTTCCTTCGATAGCCCCCTCCGAATGGCCCCCTGCCGACGCATGCTGGGAGGATGTGGCGGGGTTTGAGGCAGCGCTGGCCCGGCTGGCTGCCGGCGACGTCATGGGGGTGGTTCTCACGGGGTCACTGGTTTCCTCCGCCGAGCCACTTGCCGGGTTGCTGCGCAGCCAACGCATCCTCGACCACCTTCCCGACGGCGTTGCCCTGCTCGATTCTGAAACCGTGATCCGTTGGGCCAACCAGCGGTTCATTGCCTGGTGCGGAGAGTGCGATCCGATTGGCCGAAGGTTTCTCGAGGCCTTCGATTTTCAGGAGAACAGCCCCGACGATTTCAGCGATAAAACGTCCCCCATCGAGGTCGCCATCTCTCAGGGCCGCTCCGAAAACGCGACTCTCCGCCGTTCCGACAACCGCTATTTCCAGATCCACGCCGCGCCGGTAATCGGCTGCCTGGCCCCTCTTGATCAGCCGGTGGGGCATCCTGCCCAGCCCGCTGCCGCGCAGGTGGTGGTGGCCCTGCGCGATGTGACGCACTCGATCCTCGAACAGCAGAAGCGATCTGCGATCCATCAGGCGGGCCAGAAACTTGCCGATCTGTCGCCGGCGGAACTGGCCGATATGACGATCGAGGAGCGGATTGAATTGCTCAAGAGCAACATCCTCCACTACACGAAAGACCTGCTCCAGTTCGACGTGGTGGAAATCCGCCTGCTCGACCAGCAAACAGGCCGCTTGGAGCCTTTGCTGGCGGAGGGGATGCAACCGGAGGCGGAGGCCCGCATCCTGTATGCCCGCACATCGCACAATGGCGTGACCGGCTATGTGGCGGCCACCGGCAACAGCTATTTTTGCACCGACACCACCAAAGACGCCCTCTACCTTGAGGGCTGCAAGGGGGCCAAGAGTTCGCTCACGGTTCCCTTGATGCTCCACGAGCAGGTGATCGGCACGTTTAACGTGGAAAGCCCCGAGCCGGGCGGATTTTCCCAAACCGACCTGCAGTTTCTGGAGATTTTCTCCCGCGATGTCGCGGCGGCGCTCAACACGCTGGAACTGCTGGTCGCCGAGAAAGCTTCCACGGCTGCGGAGAGCATCGAGGCGATCCACGGGGCCGTGGCCCTGCCTGTGGACGACATTCTCAATGACGCCGTGAACGTCATGGAGCGCTATATCGGCCATGACGCCGATGTGGTGGAGCGGATCCAGCGAATCTTGCGCAACGCCCGCGACATCAAGCAGGTGATCCAGAAGGTGGGTCACAAGATGGCGCCGAGTTCCGCCCATCCCCACTTGCGTCAGGGAGAACGCAGACGCAGCCTGGTGGGGCGGCGGATTCTGGTGGTCGATTCCGACGAACAGGTGCGGGCGGCGGCACACTCGCTGCTGGAAAGGTATGGGTGCACCGTCGAAACCGCCCGTGATGGCGCCGAAGCCGCCTCAATGGTGCGGGCCGTCGGGAGCGAATGCTACGACGTGATCATTTCCGACATCCGCCTGCCCGATATGACCGGTTATGAGCTCTATCTGAAGTTGCAGTTCATCCTCGGCGCAGTGCCGCTGGTTCTCATGACCGGCTTTGGCTACGACCCAGGCCATTCGATCGTGAAGGCCCGCCAGGCGGGCATCGAACTGGTGCTGTTCAAGCCCTTTCGCATCGACCAACTGCTCGACACCGTGGAACGGGCGCTCGCCTCCCCCAAGCCGGTGTAAAGCCCCAAGCTGCGATTCCTCCCCAAACCGCCCGGCTCGCCCCGCCCGCGTCGCAACGGGGATCCATGCTCTGCGCCGCGGTGATTCGCGCCCCTTTGGCCCCCTGCGGACCCCTGTAATTTCAGGGTGTTTGGCTGCCCTTGACCCGCAGGATGGCAGATCAGTACCTATCCGCCCATGACCTTTTCCTGGACTCAGGGATTTTGTTTCATGGCACTCACCCGCGAATTCGACGCCACTGCGGCGACTGTTGGGGATCTCAACGGGTCCTCCCAACCGCCGAGGCACTTCCGCTGGGCCGACAGCCCCAGCCTCGTGTTGGCAGCGTTGCTGCTGGCATGTGCTGTCGGTGGAACGCAGGCCCACGCGGCTGAATCGGCCACGGAAGAACTGCCCACGCCAGCGGATGAGGGCGGCTCCACCGAGGCTTCAAACGCCAGACGGGCGATCGAAGAAGCGATGGCCCGGTCGCGGGAGTCAGCGGCGCCGATGCCGGCTCCCGCAAAACAGGCTCCGCAGCGGGCTCCCGCTGAGGAAAAAAGCTCGCTGCCGCAGGATCTCGTGGTGGCCAAATTGTCGGCTGAAGTCGCCGCCAAGCAACTGGAAGCCAAACGCACCGCCCAGCGTTCGCCGCTCGATGCCATGGCCCTGCTCGACGCCGCCGAGGCCGAGGTGAACGCCCGCGACATTCCGCCGGAGACCAGGACCCAACTGACCAAACGAATCGACCGCACCCGACGGGACATCGAAGAAACCTCCGGCAAGCGCCGGGCCGAAATGGCCCTCGACCAGCGCAACGCCGAGGTGCAGTCTCAGATCGACGGCAAACGTGCCAAGCGGGTGGAGGTAGACCAGCGTCTGGCGATGCTGGTTGAGGATTACAACACACTCATCGATGAACGGCGGTATGCCGAAGCCGAGGCCGTTGCCAAGAAGGCCGGCCAACTCGCTCCCGACAATGCTGTGGTCCGGCAATTGCTGGCCCAGAGCCGGATGATCCGTCGGCTCGACACGCAGAAATCGATCGAAGGGGAGAAGCAGAGCGGTTTCCTCGATGTCGCCGAGGACGTGGAACGCTCCAGCGAGCCGTTCGTCGGGCCGATCGAGTTTCCGCAGACAAAGGACTGGGAAGACCTCACAAAAAATCGCACGCGTCTGGACGCGGAGGGGAAGTCGCGGATCACTCCGGCCGAGGCAGCCATTCACAGGAAGCTCTCCTCGCAGGTGCAGGCCACTCATCACAACGAGCCGTTGGCGGCTGTTCTCGACTCCTTTGCCAAGCAGGCCGATGTTCCCCTCTATCTCGATATGGTTGGGCTGGAGAGCGAATCGGTGCGGAGCGACACCCCCGTCACCATCTCTCTCGACCAGAAGATCTCGCTCAAAAGCGCGCTCAAACTGCTGCTGGAGCCGCTGCATCTCGACTACTGCATCAAAGACGAGGTGCTGAAGATCACCAGCCCCCGTCTGATGAAGGGGGAGGTGTTTAGCGTTTCCTATCAGGTGGCCGATCTGGTCATCCCCATCCCCAATTTCTCTTCCGATGGATTGGGCATCACCGGGGCCCTCCGCGACGGCTACTCCCGCATCGAAAAACTCAATGCCCTCGCGGTACAGACCGGACCAGCGCCCGCCGGCATCAATGGCATGGGCAAGTCGTCGAGTGGGGCCAACGTCGATCCGGGCGTGCTGGCCCAGATCCAGGGGGGCGGCGGCCCGGTCGCCGGGTCCATCCCCTCGATCCCATTCGGTCCGCCGAATATGGGTGGCGGTGGCGGTGGCGGCGGCGGCGGTGGAGCCGACTTTCAGTCGCTGATCGAATTGATCCAGAACACGGTCGCCCCCACAACCTGGAACACCGTGGGTGGTTCCGGGGCGATCCAGCCCTTCGCCACCAACCTCAGCATTGTGGTGAGCCAGACGCAGGAAGTTCACGAGCAGATCGCCGATCTCCTCGAACAGCTGCGGCGGCTGCAGGATCTGCAGGTGACGATCGAGGTGCGGTTTATCCGCCTCAGCGATACCTTCTTCGAACGCATCGGCGTCGATTTCGACTTCAACATCCAGTCGAATGTCCGCGACCCGCTCAACATGACCGCCCTCCCCACTCAGGGTAACGGTTCCACTTCACCCTACTCACTGGGGATCCAGCCCAATCCGGGCGGACCGTCGCAGGTGATTGGCCTGACAAACACCGGCAGCCCTGGAGTGGCTCAATCGGGTGGCCTGGGACAGCAAAACTTCTACTCGGTCCCCTTCCGGCAGAACAGCTTCGGCAGCGCCACGGTGCCAGCCCTTCCTGGTCTGCCCGATCCGGCCACCTCGGCTGCCAACTTCGGCTTCGCAATTCTCAGCGATATCGAAGCCTATTTCCTCATTCAGGCTGCCCAGGGAAACACCCGGTCGAACGTGATGCAGGCGCCGAAGGTGACGCTCTTCAACGGCCAAAACGCCTTTGTGTCCGACACCACCCAGCGGCCATTCGTGACCAGCGTGGTGCCGGTTGTCGGCGATTTTGCCGCCGCCCAGCAACCGGTGATCACCGTTCTCTCTGAGGGAACCGCCGTCAACGTGCAGGCAGTCGTCTCGAGCGATCGGCGGTTTGTACGGCTGACTCTCGTTCCCTTCTTCTCCCAGATCGGCAAGGTGGAGGAATTCCAGTTTGAGGGATCCCGTTCCACCTCAACCAAGAGCACCGACGAGAAATCGGGGCTCGACGGCGGCGTGGGGCAGGCCGGCAAGAATCCGCTGGGGGCCTCGCTCGGCGTGCAGGCGAAAAATTCCAATGAGCAGACCACCCGCTCCAACGGCACCACGATCCAGTTGCCCGAATTCATCTTCACCACCGTAACCACCACCGTCAGCGTGCCCGACGGCGGCACCGTGCTCCTCGGTGGTATCAAGCGGCTCCGCGAGGGGCGCAACGAGTTTGGCGTGCCGATCCTCTCCAAGATCCCCTACATCAACCGGCTCTTCAAGAACGTGGGCATGGGCCGCACGACCGACAGCCTGATGCTCATGGTGACGCCGCGCATCATTATCCAGGAAGAGGAGGAGGAGAAAATCCTCGGCGTGAACCGTCCGTAAGGTTGCAGCGCCCCCTCCTATGGCACGAACCATTTTTATCTGCGGAGCGGTTCTCGGCGGCTTGGCTGTGGCCGCTGGTTCGTTCGGAGCCCACAGCCTGAAGGGGCTGCTCGAAGCCAATGGCCAGTCGGCCAACTGGGAAACGGCCGTCCGCTACTGCCTGTTCCACGCGGTGGTGCTTTTGGTGGTGGCGATCACTACAAGCCTGCCCCAGGCTCATTCGCTGCGCGGCTTGCTCAACGCCGCCGGCTGGAGTTTTCTTCTCGGCACGCTGATCTTCAGCGGGTGCCTCGCCCTCCTGGCCCTCTCCGGCATGAAATGGCTCGGGGCGATCGTGCCGATCGGTGGCGTGCTGCTGCTGGTTGGCTGGGCGCTGTTGGCAGCGGTCGGCTTTCAGCTGTCCGCGGCTGGCTCGCCGGCGGAATAGAACACGCGTCGCGTGTTGTTGACGAGCAGATCGAGCCCCAGGCTCAGGGCCTGCTCTTCGCTCCAGCCCCGCTCCTCGACAAATCGGCCGGCCAGCACCTTGGCCAGCACCCGCCGGTACATCGCGAATTTGGGATAGCCAAACTCCAGCTTGTACATGTCGCTGTAGTAGCCGAGCAGCTTGGTGCGGGGCACCGCTTCGATGCGTTGTTCCAGATCCCGCTCGATGCTCGAGGGGGTGTTGGCATACCACCAATGGCCGAAGGGATAGACATTGGGGAAGATCCAGGCGTAGCTGACGAGTTCGTGATTGAGCGGCTGAGACAGCACCGAAACCGGGAATGCCACGCGGGGAAAGGCATTGAACAGCGGGGCGTATTCGGCCAGAGAGAGCCGGCCGTCGAGCAGGTCCTGCCCCTGATAGACGCCGCAGGAATAGATGCTGCGACGGACGCCGATCATGAGATCAAACGGGATCCGCTGCTCATCGCAGCACTCCGCCACGGTCCAGAACAGATCGGCGGCCATCACTCCGCGTGACTCGGCCGATGCCTGGGTCCCATGGCGGCGGATATCCTCGAAGGCCCGCCCGGCAACCCCCGGCTCCACCCGCTGCGGCCGAAAGTCGGGGGGGAGTGAAATCGCCGCTGCCCGCGCCCCTCTCCGCACAAACCGCTGCGCCGTGGCCGCCAGGCCCGCATGCAGGGAGGCGATGTCGGTCACTCCAACGCCGCTGCTCGTCGCGAGACGCTCCAGCACGCCCGGCTTGCCGAGGTGAAACACCAGCTCATCGACCCGCAGGCAGGGAACGTAGGTGGCTGTATCGAATCCCTCCAGCGGATCGTCAAAATCGTTGGTGAGGAACACCGCCTCCATGCGGCTGGAGCGGAGCACCGAATCGGCCCACCCGGGCGTGGCCGTCCGCTCGCGCACCCGCCGCTCGAGATCGTGCCAGTTGGAGGAGGTGAGGTGATCGGCCGTAAACCCGAACAGGTCACGGGCGATCTCCATCAACCAGGCATACTGGATGGTGTTGGTGAGCGCACCCAGCCCCGCCACGATATTCGCTACACGGGCCTCGGCCGAAAGCCCTGCACCCTCGATCGAGTTCCGCGGCACGCCCGCGGAATGGACCAGTTCGGTGTAGTAGTGGTAGCCGAGAATATCGGAGAGGGATCGGGCCGCCGGGGCGTGCGGATCGATGTGCGAGTGGGGATCGACAAAGGCCGCACGGGCAAGTTCCGCTTCCAGCCTTGCCGCAATCTCAGTCGCCATCGCGTTTCCTCCCGAACAGAATGCGGCCCGTGAAACAGGCCGTCCCTGACCGTTTTCCATCGGGGCGCCGTCGGGGTCAACTGCCGCCATGCTCTCCGAGGGAACCAGAGCGAATGACGACCGGGCCCCTTCCCGCCGCGGGGCTCTCTGCCGGGGCTGTTACAGCCCGCCGGCAGCAGCCTCCCGCTCGGCCTGCTGACTCCGCTGGTCAAAGCCATCCCGCCGCTGGGCATCGAGCGATTCACGCTGCTGATCGCGCTGGTCGAGCCGGTCACGCCGCTGGGCATCGAGTGATTCATTCAGCTGGTCGCGGTGATCTGCCTCGGCATCGCTGGCCGGTTCATCGCCAAACGGATTGGCAGTGTCGTCTGCTTCCGGACTGAGCAGCGGATCTTCCGGGGGTGCTGCAAACGGATCGGCGTCGACAGCCGGCTCCTCCACCGGCCCATCCATCGGGTCAGGCCGCGGTTCACCGACGGGACGCTGGGGCCGCCGGACGTCGTCAGTGGAAGGATCTGCCTTCCGCTTGGGAGCCGGGGGTGGGACTGGCTCCGGCGGGGCCGAAATCGGGGCCGGTCGCCTGCCTCTCAGCACGTCGGTGGGCGCCACATCGATGCCTGAATAGCGGGAGCGGGTGGCGGCCTGATCGCGCTGCACCGCCGCCACGCGGGCCCGGGCCCGAAATTTTTCCAGCCGCAGTCGATCGGCCCCCTGCACGCGCTCCAACGAACGCGAGATCGCCATGCTGCCGGCGGTGGTTGCCTCCCGGTTGGCTCCCTCGGCGAAATCGGCCTCCACCTCGCTGTCGCGTCCGAGCTTCGCTGCGGCCAAACCACGGTAGTAGTAGGCCCGCGGATCGTTCGTGCCGGCCTCGATCGCCGCCGTCATGGCGTCGTAGCTGCCCTGGTAATCGCAGTCGAAATAGGCATGCACACCCACTCCGTAAGCATTGGCCACCGCCAGCGACTCATCGCCGGCGAGTGTCGCCGTGCAGACCGGCCCCGCTCCAGCCAGGCAGACCAACCCCAGCCATGCCCAGCATCTGCTGCGCTTGCCCCAGACCACCGTGCCGCGGAAAGTGCCACTTGCCATGGAATCTGCTCCGTCGTGTCGAGAGCCCGACCATCCACCCGATTTTTCGTATCGACCGTTTCGGGAGGAGTTCCGCGGATTCACGGAACAGGCCACATATCCTGCCAGATTCTCCGGTTCACCAGGGCCGCAAATCTCTCCCACCCCCGGCATCCCCCCGGGCGACCGCGTGCCGGCGAAACGTGGCCTCGCTGAGAAACACCGCCGGGCGCACCAGATGCATCATGACCGACTCCGCTGGCCAGCCCCACACTTCCAGGAGCCGATCGAACTCCGCCGGCGGGCAACTTCCCTTCATGTCGACTAAAAGCACCCGGCCATCCCGCTCGCAGGCATTGCCATCCACCTGCCAAAACGTGCCCTCCCGCGGGCTCGCCCAAACAAACGACCCATCCGGCTCGGCAAACATCCGTTCCACTCGGTCGAGCGCCGCAAACGCCTCGTCAAACCCTCGCGCCAAGGGAGTGGCAAGCGACTCCCTCGGCACGGCGAGGGTCGGCCAGGTGCCCCAGGCGTCGGTGTAGGGATCACCTTCGACAGCCTCCCCGGCCAGTCGATGAAGGCTGATTTCAAAGGCATATGTGTCAGCGGACATCTCTGGTGGACCCTGGCTGGGGAGAGAAGCGGGAGATCACAGGAGGCGATGCCCGGCGCACACTGCCCCGGACAATCCCGCCCAAACACCCTCCGTGTCAGGCGGCATCCACGATCCGAATCGTATCCTCTCGAAGAGGCTGCGGGGCGCAAAAAACGAGCGATTCTGAATCCCATTCCGGCACGGTCTCTACGGCGGCACCACACGGAGCCAGTGCCAGGCCACCACATTCGTCATCGGCAAAAATGGCCACTCCCGGGGGGGGCACGTCCAATCCGGGGGGCAGGGCTTCTCCTCCCGCGACCGCGCTGCTTCCCGCTCCCTCGAACCGCTCGTCACCCGTGTGGGGCGAATTCTCCCGCGGCCCCACGCAGACGCGGCGTCCGCTCCCTGGCGCCAGAGCCGAAAGCCCCACCGGCAGATGTCCCAGAACGAGCGTGCCGGCTGGGCCCGCGGGAAGAGAGCATCGATCGATTCCCAGCCAGTCATGCAGGGGTTGGGGATCCGTCTTCCCCGCAGACTCCATCCAGGCGGCCACTTCCGCCACCACATCGAATTCCCATTCCCGGCAGAACGCAGACTGCCGCGACTCCCGATGCCACCCCTCCACGGCTCGCCGCCAGAGCGTGGCCACCTTCTGGCGGCAGCATTCGGCTTCGGGCCGGAAGCGGCGCCAAGCCGACAGGATGGAGGGCATGCCCAGCGGGGTGGCTTGGGCCAGCGCCGCTACCAGCCACCGCTGCTGGCCCACGGCGGCTCCGCAGTCAGCAAGCGCCGCGATAAATCTGGCCAGCAGGTCGACCCGCAAACTCTCCGCCAAGGAAGGCCCTCCCTCCGCGCGGGAGGGCCCGCAGAGCGGGTCAAAATCCTGCCCATGCCATACCGATACGCCCCGCGATGCCCAGACGGATCCCACTCCCACGCCAAACCGCCCGGCAATTTCCCGCCCCCCTGCGTCCGCCAACTCCTCATCGCGGTCTCCAGCGAGCAGCGTGACGCTCACCGGCACCGTGACACGGCTGCCCACCACCGGCCGAAAGTGGCGGTTGGCCAACGGCACATGCAGCCCGCGTCGCGCGAGTCGCACCACCCCGAGCAGGGCCGCGGTGCCCCGACGCAGCGATCCTTCCCTCACCCGCTGCCGAATGCCCGCGGCGCGACGTGACGGGTGCCACGGGCGGGTGGAGCCGAGCCATTCCCGACTCAGCAACCAGTCGAACGTGTCACCCGCCAGCACAACGTCAACCTGTTCCACCGGTCGATAGGCCCCGTCCCGGCGGAATCCGGACCGCAGCGCAATCCGCCGCACCTCGGCGACCAACGTCTGCCATGGCCGGTGTCCGTTGGCTCCCACCAGCGTGCCGTCGGAAATCGACCAATTCGCAGCGATGACAAGCATGCCCCTGCGCTCCTGCCCCCAAACGGACCAGTACCCCAGCATGCATCGACACTTTCCCCGCTGGACCTGCGGGAGGGGTGCCGAGACTGGCACTGACACGCAACACAACGGTTGTGCCGGTTGTGGGGAGAGGGGATGCCAGACCGATCAGGGGGCCAGAAAGGTTGTCGCGCAACTCGATTCCATCGACCCTTCGATTTCGGGGCCAGAGACGATGGCCGTCGCCTTCCCCACACCGCCGACCGGCAGGCGGTATGTCAGCTCAAACACCGCATGCCCACCGGGTGGCAGCGAGGCGAGCGGATCAAACGTCACGTTCGGCCCCTCGATACGCACTCTCGACGGGGTGGGATCGCCCACGAGACGGCCCTGTTCGGGCAGGATCACGACCACATCAAGGCGACCTGAAGGAGAGACACCCCCATTGGAAACCGTGCAGACCAGAGTGGTGGCTCCCCCGGTCTGAACCGGGTCGTCGCAATCCGCCACTGAAACCCGCAACCCCGCCTCCCGAGGCGTTCGCTTCGGCGGGGCGTTCGATTTGATGAGCACGCACGATTCGTCCGCGACCATCACTCCCCCGGCCTGTTCGCTCAACACTCCGCGCACACAGGCCCGTGTCGACTGCCCACCGCGCAGGCCGGAGGGGGCTTGGCTGCGGAGGTTGATCTGGCGCCGTAGTTGGCCCCCTGCCTCGATCGAGGGAAGTGACCAGGAGACGGAACTCGGCCCCAGCTTGTACCCGTCAGAGGCTTCCAGCGGCGCGTAGGAATCGTCCCAGTTGAATTCCAGCTTGGTCGGCCCCGAGGGGGCCAGACCGGTGTTGCGGACCGTGGCCACAAATTCACCCACGCCCCCGACGGTCAGTTCATTGGGACCAGACATTCCCAAGGCGAGCGACGGTACCGCGGGGGGAGCCACCGCCGTGGCGACCATCGGCTGGGGCGACGGAACGGGAGCCGGGTTCAGCGGAAAGGCGGGCGCAGGAGCCACTGGCGGGATGACGACTGGGGCCGGCGGCACCGCCACCGGCGGCGGCCCTGCATAAGCGGCGGGAGGAACGGCCATGGGCGGCTGCACCACCGACGGCGGCAGTGCCGCCTGGGGGGCAGCGGTCGCCGTTGGCGGTGCGACTGGTGCGCTCACCAGCACACACTCCGTCGCACCCCCCATATAGCGATGGGCCTGATCCAGAATCTCCACCCGATGGCACTGCCGGCCCGGTTCATCGGTGAGAAAGTCGAGCGTGATCCGGCGGGCGGTGCCGGCGGCGAGGTCGATGGTGCCCTTCTGTTCAATCGGGCTGGCCGACGCCTCGTGATGAAAGCCCTTGTCGAAGTAGTCGACAACCCGCAGCTTTTCCAGCGTCCTGCCGGAGCGATTGACCAGTTCCACCTCAAAGGAGATTCTCTCCCCCAATTTCGCCGCGAGCGGACCGGTAATGTTGACCAGCACCGGATCTTCAGCAAACGCTCGTCCGGCGCTTTGGCCAAGCGCGCAACAGAGACAGACGATCAGGGCCAACAGATGACGTGCGGGCATGCTCCAGACTTTCTCTCGCAGGACGGCCTCTCACCGGAAGACGCTGGGCTTCGACGGCCTCTCCGGCTTCTCCCACGCCGGAGGGCATTGGGTGCCGGACGATCCGTGGCGGCCCTTCGCGCGCCCCGGGCGGAAAGCGTACCACGGGGACAGACCGAATGCCCACCTGCTTTTTGCCACCGCCGGTCTGGCAGCCACCCCCGCGTGGGGCATCTGCTCACCCCGTGCCAGTGCAGGGGGTGGAAATCAGAGTCCGCCGTCGGATACGGCGGTGGGCAACCCGGAAAATGCCAGCCGGGCCGCCGACGGAGGCGTTTTTCTGCAGTCAATCGAGAGGGCTGTCTTCAATCCAGAGGGGCCTGGAGGATTTTCCCTAGGGATCGTTGAGAGGGGGGTGGAACCCGGGCATCGCCCCTCCGATTCCATCCGGCCGGGCCACAGCCGACCGTCCGCCCGGGCGCCGGCAGCGGGGACGCCTCAGTCTCCCAGCCGATGCCGCACGATATCCCCTTCGACCATGTAAATCACATCCTCGGCGACATTTGTGGCCATATCGGCGATGCGTTCGATGTGCTTGGAAATCGAGTTGATTCGCAACAGATTCTCAAGGTTTTCCGGTCGTTCCTGAATGCCCTTGAGGATCCGGCGGCGAATTTTTTGCCGCGCCTCATCGACGGCGTCGTCCTGCTCCCGCACCCGTCGGGCCAGGATCGGATCTGCCGTGACCACGGCATCAAGGCACTGCCGCACCATCTCCTCGGCCTGCATCGCCATCATGCGAATCTCTGGCGGCAATTCGATCGGCTCCCCGCCGGCCAACTGAGAGACGCGTTTGGCGATGTTTTTTGCCAGATCACCCATGCGCTCCAGATCGTTGTTGATCTTCAAGGCTGCCACCACGAATCGCAGGTCAGCGGCCACCGGTTGGTAGAGGGCGAGAATCTTCAGGCACTCCTCCTCGACCTCCACCTCCATTCTGTCGATCTGCTCGTCGCTGGCTTGCACCCGCTGCGCCAGCGCCGTGTCGCGGTTGATCACCGCAGTGATCGACTTGGAGATCGCCTCCTCCACGAGCGTGCCCACCCGCAGGATCTTCTCCTTGAGGCTTTCAATCTGCCGTTCAATGTGGCGTCCCATGATCAATCACACTCCTGCCCCGCCCATTGCGGGGCGCCTTGGCACTGCCCGCTGTCAACCGAACCGACCGGTGACATAGGCCTCGGTTTCGCGGAGGATCGGCTTCGTGAAAATCTCCGTCGTCGGCCCATATTCGATCAGCCGACCAAGATACATAAACGCGGTGTAGTCGCTGGTGCGACTGGCCTGCTGCATGTTGTGCGTGACGATCAGCACGGAATACCGCCCCCGCAATTCCTGAATGAGATCCTCCACCTTGCCGGTGGCGATCGGATCGAGTGCGGAGCAGGGCTCGTCGAGCAACAGCACCTCGGGCTCCGCTGCGATGGCCCGCGCGATACACAAGCGCTGCTGCTGCCCACCCGACAGCCCCAGCGCGCTGTCCTTGAGCCGATCCTTCACCTCATCCCACAGCGCCGCTCCCCGCAGCGACATCTCGCATACCTCATCGAGAATGCCTCGATTCCCCTCGCCATCGATCCGCAGGGCATAAACAACGTTCTCGTAAATGCTCATCGGAAAGGGATTCGGGCGCTGAAACACCATGCCCATTCGCTTGCGCAGTTCGATGACATCCACCCGCGGATCGTAGATGGAATCACCATTGAGTCGCATCGTGCCGGTGGTGCGGGCGCTGGGCACCAAGTCATTGAGCCGATTGACGCTGCGGAGCAGCGTCGATTTGCCGCAACCACTCGGCCCCACCAGCGCCGTCACGTGGTTGTGGGGGATCGGCATCGTGATGTTGTGCAGGGCCTGCTTTGCCCCATACCACAGATTGAACCGATCCACCTCCAGCACCGGACGTTCGCGGAGCACCTGCTCATGCACCTCCGAGGGCACCTCCCGCCCCGCCGCCACGGCCAGCAGCCGGTCTGCCGCACCGGCTTCGACGCCGGCATCCGGAGTCCGCCCGCTCCCTGGCCCGTTTTTTTTCGTTGCTTCCATGGTGGTCTGTTCGCTCTCCATGGCGATTGTGGGTTGGAATGAGAATCAGCAGAAGGGTCGGTGTCGGGGTTGCTCAGCCTACTTCAGAACTGCTGGGCAACGTACCTTCGCTGCAGCCTTGAGCGAATCCAGATGGCAGTGAGGTTCAACAGGGCGATGATCGCCACCAACAGAAATGTGATCGTGAAGACCATCGGCTTGGCCGCCTCGCTGTTGGGGCTCTGAAACCCGACATCGTAAATCAGGTATGCCAGATGCATAAACTCCCGCTCGGGATGCACGAAGGGGAACGTTCCGTCGATCGGCAGATCGAGGGCTATTTTCTTCACTCCCACGAGCATGAGAGGGGCCACCTCGCCGGCACCGCGGGCCATGGCCAGGATAAGGCCGGTCATGATGCCCGGCAGCGCTCTGGGCAGCACGATGCGACGGATCGTCTGCCACTTGCTCGCCCCACAGGCATAGGAACCCTCGCGCATCGAATTTGGCACCGCCGACAGCGCCTCCTCCGTGGCCACGATCACCACCGGCAACGTCAGCAGTGCCAGAGTCAGCGAAGCCCAGAGCAGACCTCCGGTGCCAAACGTCGGCTGGTTATCGGCAATGAGGCTGGGGCGGAAAAACACGCCGTCAATTCCCGCCCCCAGGACATAGCAGAAGAACCCCAGGCCGAAGGCGCCGTAGACGATACTCGGCACACCGGCCAGATTATTGATGGCGATGCGCACTGCCGCTGTCACCGGCCCCCGCGTGGCATACTCCCGCAGATAGAGTGCCGCCAGCACGCCGAACGGGGCCACGAAAACCGCCATGATGAGCGTCATGGCAATCGTGCCCCAGATCGCCGGAAACACCCCGCCGGCACTGTTGGCCTCCCGCGGGTCGTCGGCCAGAAACTCCCCCCACCGCGCACCGTACAGTTGTGCCTTGCTCGCCAGGGAGAGCCGGTTGGGCTGCCAGGCGCGCACGATCGAATCGAGCGGGAGAATCGTCTTCTCTCCGCCAGGCGTCTCAAACTCCACCCCCCAACCGGCGTTCTGGGCACGCAGGCTGGCGGTTTTCTGATCGAGGATTTTCTCCTCCAGTTCAACGGCGGCGATGACCTCGCTCTCCCGCTTGACGCTCTCGGCGCGCTGCGGGCTCTCCAATCCGCTGGAGAGTCCCGCCTGCACGACGTCCAACCGGGCCGCGCGCAGGCGTCGCTGCAACACCCCCCGATCATGTTTGTCGATCGACCGAGCGGCGCGAAACCGCTCCCTGGCGGCCGGATGGATCCGCTCAAATTCCTCCCAAACACCCTCGGCACCCGCGGCCACAACCTCTTCCCCATGCATCAGCCGCAGGGGGAATCCATGGAAGCGGCCTCCCTCCAACCGATCGACTGCCGTGGCCCACTCCGGGAGCGTGGTGGCCGTGATGGCCGATTCGTCGATCCACTCGTAGTGGTTTCCGGTGAATTCAAAGTTGGCGGTGCGCACCAGCCGGCGGGCGGCCTGCTCAGGTGCATCCCTGCCTGGCTGCACAGCCGTTTGCCGGCCGGTCACTTCTCCCAGCACTTTTCTACCGTCGGCCAGCTCCACCAGCTCCAGCGGGACAGGCCAGAATGTGGCGGCCCCGCGGATCGCGATGAAACAGAGCAGCCCGGTGATCATCGCGATCGCCAGCGCCAGCGAGCCGGCCGTAAGCCAAACCCAAGGCTCGCCGTGGGCGCTGAGATTCGAATGGGCCGACCGCAATCGTCGGGGACGCTGCCGCTCAGAGCTCATGCGACGACCTCCGAAAGCGTTCCCGGATGATTTCCGCCACCGTGTTCAAGACGAACGTCATGGCAAACAGCGTGAGCGCGGCCAGAAAGAGCACGCGGTAGTGGGCGCTGCCCCGGGCCGCCTCGGGCAATTCGGTGGCCAGGGCGGCGGAAAGCGTTTGGAAGCCGTTGAAGAGGCTCCAGTCCATCAGCGGTGTGTTGCCGGCCGCCATCAGCACGATCATCGTCTCGCCGACGGCACGCCCCAATCCGATCATGACTGCCGAAAACAGACCGCTCGCAGCCGCCGGCATGATGACGCGTACCGCTGTCTGCCAGGGCGTGGCCCCGGCCCCGAGCGAGGCGCTGCGCAGATGCTCTGGTACGCTCGAGAGGGCGTCGTCGGCAATCGTGAAGATGAGGGGAATGATCGCAAAACTCATCCCGAAGGCGACGATCATGGCGTTCCGCTGCACATAGGTGCCGAACAACCCTCCGCGGGCATCGATTCGCAGCGCATCGAGGAATGTCGCAGCCGCCAGAGCGATCGCCAGCGCCACCGCCACCCCGGCCAGAAACGTTGCCAGCGACACGAGCGCTGCTCGTCGCGGCGACCATCCCACACTCTCGCGACGCAACCAGGGATTGACGACTCGCCCACAAAACAGCATCGCCACCACGGATGCCAAGGGAAACAACGCCAGCACCCATCCCCCCAGCCCGCTCCCGTCGCGTCCCTCCAACCAGCCGCGGAGATCCCCGGCGAAGAGCCAGCGTTCCAGCAGCGGCGCTGCAGCCAGCGCGGCCAGCCCGCCCAGCGGCAGCACCACCGCTCCCACCAGAAGAAATCGCCAGCGCCCCATTGCGACCCGCCATCCGGCCGGCATTAACAGCCAGAGATGGGCGCCCAGCAGCAGCGTCAGTGGAATGACAAAAAAGCCGGTCACCACCACCATCAACCAGTGTTCCACGACAGGAGCAAAGATCAGTCCCGCCACAAACCCCAGCACCACGCTCGGCAGGCTGGCCATCATCTCGATCGTCGGCTTGAGCCGCGACTTCCACTGTGGCTGGAGAAACTGGCTGGAATAGATCGCAGCCAGGATGGCGATCGGGGTGGCAAAAGCCATCGAATAGAAGGTCGCCTTGATGGTGCCGAAGACCAGCGGCATGAAACCGAACTTCGGCTCAAACGACTCATGCCCCGTCGTCTCCCAGGCATGCACCGCCGCCGGATAGGTTTCGTACCACACCTTGCCAAACAGCGACGCGGCCGAAACCTCCGGATAGGCTGCATCGAAGCCCCAGCCGGCAACCCCGCGGCCATCGGCGGCCAGCAACACCTTCTCCCGGGGGCTCACCGCCAGCGCCACGGGGGGACTCTTGAGCAGGCCGCTGCCGACAGCCGAAACGGTGAGCAGCGTCGACTGATGGGTCGATTGCAGGAGCCGAACTGTCCCTGTCGCATCGCCCACAACAAACAGCCGCGACCGCGGTGATGCCGCCATGGCGGTGATGGCGGCTGGCTGCCGCGCAGGGGCGAACGCCTTGGCCACCATCATCTTCAATCCGTCTGCGGCGCGCGTCTGAGGAACCCGCGTGGCATAGAAGATGCGCACCGCCCCGGAGGTGTCGGCGACGGCCAGGGCATTTCCCCCGTACAACCGCGTCACCATGGCGATCCCCGCATCTCCAGGCGCCGCATCGAACGATTCCATCAACTGGGGTGACTCGATCGAGCGGATGGCATAGCGCCGGGCCATGCCGTTGGCGGTGAACACAAACAACTGGTCGCCCAGCTCTGAAAGGCGGATGAACAGGGCCGGGGAGGCCCCCTCGCCCTCAGGCTCAACCGGGGCCAGCGTGGCCCCAGAACGCGTGGTGACCACGGCGTCGGTCATGAGGTTGCGCCGCGATGAGACCGTCTCCACCCGCACGCCCCCAGTGGCATCGAGCGCCGCCACCAGCGGCCCGGCAGCGAGTTGGGTGATGTCGATATCGATCACCCGGGCGGTGAGTTCCCGGGATGGCTCGGCAGTGGTTTCGGCAATCAGCCGCAGTTTTGCGTAGCGGCCGCTCTCGTCATGGAGCAGAACTGAACCGTCGATTTCCCGTGCCTCACCCGGCTTCAACTCCAAACCGACCGGCAGCGCCTCGTCGTCTACAAACTCCGACTCCACCCCGATCCGGGCCGGACGGAATGCCCCATCGGCGTATCCCACCGCCGCCAACAACTGTCCAGGCACGATCCGCAAGCAAGTCGCCTCTGCGAGTCCGCCGCCGGAGAGGGGGCGGGAGGTGAGTTTTTCACCGGTTGCCGTATGGAAGGCAGTCAGGAGGCCATCCCCCTCCTCGGTCGAATCAAGAACCCAACCGATCGAGCCGGTTTCGTCCGATCCCAGAGCAGCCACCCGCCGGGCCGTGGAGGGTGATAATGGGGTCGTCTGCTGCGAGAGAATCCGCGCCGATTGAAACAGCGGCAGGGCCACCGCCAGCAGAAATACCCCCATCAGCAGCACGGCCGCAATCGTGCCGATGCCACCGAGCGTGATGACGGCACGCGCCAAGCCATCTCCGAACCGCACCCAGGAGCGGGTGGTACGGGGTCGAGATCGGCCGGTGAATGTGGCCTTCGATTGCATGCCCGGGGGGAGCGTCTGAGGTTCGGAGGCCACAAGTGTCAGGGGTCAGGGGGTCAACGAGGAACTGCTGGAAGGGGGAGAGCGAAGATCACGGTGTCTGCAAGCCCACGCTTTCCAACGCCCGCTTGGCAATTGGGGGGGTGATTGGCAGGTAGCCATCTTTCTTGACATCGGCCTGGCCACTGCCGCTGAGCACGTAGCGGAGAAATTCACGGCGGAGCGGATCGAGCGGCGTGCCCGGCTTGGCATTCACGCTCAGATAGAGGAAGCGGGCCAGCGGATACTCACCGCTGTAGGCGAACTGCGGCTCGGGGGCGATCGCCGGCGCGCCCGGCTTGGGTGCCAGCGCGATGGCGCGAACGTCGGCCGTGCGATAACCGATGCCGCTGTAGCCGATGCCGAACTTGTCGTTGGCCACCGCCTGCACCACCGCCGAACTCCCCGGTTGCTCTTTCACCGTCGGCTTGAAATCCCCTTTGAACAGGGCGTTTTCCTTGAAATAGCCATAGGTGCCGCTGGTGGCATTGCGGCCGTAGAGGCTGATTGGCCTGTTTTTCCATTCCCCCTCGAGCCCCAGATCACCCCAGGTGCGGATATCGCTGGTGCCCCCACCGGTACGATTCTTGGAAAAGATGGCGTCCACCTGCTCGAGGGAAAGGCTCTGCAGCGGATTGTCCTTGTGAACAAACACGGCCAGCATGTCGATGGCCGCGGGCACAACTGTGGGCGGGTAGCCAAATTTTTCCTTGAAGGCGTCCACCTCCGAAGGCTTCCAATCGCGGCTCATCGGCCCGAACGTCGCCACACCCTCGGTGAGCGCCGGCGGAGCAGAGGCTGAGCCCTTCCCCTCAATGCCCTCGCGGACGCCCGGGTAGAATTTCTTAAATCCCTCCGCCCAGAGGGCGACGAGGTTGTTCATCGTGTCTGAGCCGACGCACTTGAGCGAGCCCGACACCTCTCCCGACACCTTCTCGTAGGGATTGAGTCCGCTGACATCCTGCCCACGCACGGCATCTCCAGCCAGCGCGATCACCAGCAGCAGAAGGGCGCTGCCACATGTTTCCAAACACCGCTTCATGGATGGAACTCCTGACAATCCGTCGAGAGGACGTCCGCTGACACGACCGGGCCAACGGGGGCTGGCAATCCTACCACCGCAGAGATGCAATGACCGCATGCCAGCAACGCCCTTCGGTGTAGCTGCGAATCATGAGCGTTTCATGAGCATTCGCCAGCCAAGCAAAAAAACGGTTCCACCGGCAGGCTGCGTCGGGACGCCGACTGGCCATACAATCGCCCGTCCCACGGCGGGATCGCCCTTCGGCGGGATGTGCGGCATTTTTTTATCCGCTGGTTGTGTTGTTTTCCCCCCGCAGAACAGCAGCGCAGCGGGGGTTTTGCGGCAGGGCTCTACGGTCCCGCCAGCGTTGATGGTAGACTGGTCAAGGCGGAAATTTTCCGCCCCAGGCTTCCGTCCCCGGCTGGAGAGTGGTCATACGTCCGTGAACGCATCGGCAGCACACGCCATCGATCGCTTGAACTCCCGGGTTGAGAGTCGCGGGCCGGTGGTCCTTCCTTCCCTCCTGCTGTGCGATTTTGGGCATCTGGCCCGGGAGGTGACCCACCTTGAGGAAGCGGGCGCAGCCGCGCTGCACCTCGATGTGATGGATGGCCGCTTCGTGCCCCAACTGACCTACGGATTGGTAGTTGTGGAAGCGGTGCGACGATCAGCCTCCGTGCCCTTGGAAGCGCATCTGATGATCGAAGACGCAGACCGCTCGCTGGCCGACTACGCCCGCGCCGGGGCCGACATCATCACCGTCCACGCCGAGGCCCTGACAGATCCCCGCCGGACTCTCGAATCGATCGCCGCCTTGGGCCCCAAGGCCCATCTGGCGTTCAATCCGGGCACGCCCGTCGAGCAGATCGTCCCCTTCCTCGACTGCTGCGACGGCGTCCTCGTGATGAGCGTGGAGCCGGGCTATGGCGGCCAGTCGTTCAAACCCGAGGTTCTCGCCAAGCTGGAAACATTGGTGCACCTGCGGGCCCAGCATCGCTGGCGCTACCGCATCTGCATCGACGGCGGCATCTCGGCCGACACCATCGGCCCGGCTGCGGCCGCCGGTGCGGAGTTGATCGTTGCCGGCAGCGCCGTGATCCGTTCAAAGAATTATTCGCACGCAATCTCCACACTCGAACAGATTGCCAGCGAGGCGGCCTAGGCCGTCTTCCATTCCTCCTGGAGCTTTCCTCTCTCGATGGCTGATTCCCTGGTTGTGATCCGCTCGGGAGCCACTGAATACGACCTCCACGGGCGCATTCGCGGCAGACTCTCCATTCCCCTGTGTGCCGCCGGCATCGCCGAGACGCACGCCGCAGCCGACCTGCTGGCCGTCTCCGTTCCCACCGCTCTCTACACATCCACGGCCGCCTGCGCCCTGCATGCCAGCCGGATCATCGGCCAGGCCACCCGGCTCGTCCCCCGCCGCCTGAACCATCTGGAGAACCTCGATCAGGGGCTCTGGGAGGGAATGCTTGTAGACGACATCCGCCGGCGGCAACCGCGGCTCTACAGGCAATGGCAGGAAAATCCCTGGGCTGTTTCGCCACCAGACGGAGAACTTCTTGACGACGCCTGCGATCGGGTGGCGACGGCGCTGGAGAGGCTGCTGCGGCGGCACGCTGCGGGCCGGATCGCCCTGATTGTTCCCGAACCACTCGATCGGATTGTCTGCTGGCTGCTCGCCGGCATGCCCTTGGGCGATCTCTGGAGCAGGGAGTCGCGACCGCTGGGAATTGTGGAGATCCCCCTCCACAAGCAGTGGACTGCGGAGCGGGTGGCGGGCGCGGTCTAGCTGCCCGTGGAAAAAGTCCTCCCCGAGCTGTTTCCAGTGCCGGCTGGACCGGCGCAGCATCAATTGGCGGGTTCGGACTACACTACGGCGGCGGTTGTCTGGGCGAGTGGCCCCGAATCGTAACCGTCGCCCGTGCCAACTCCCCTCGCATGCAGACCTCCGCATGGAACGACGAAGAACCAGCTCCCCTTCGGTCGCGGCATCGGCCGCAGACAGCGGCGCGGCGGCCGTCCGGTTAGGAGAGGCGGGCGAACTTCCCGGAACCAATCCAGTGAACATGGCTCACGTCGAATCTCCCCCTGAAACACCTGCTCCGCGGGCCAAGCGGGGTGTCCCTGAGGGGCTCTGGCAGAAATGCGAGGGCTGTCAGGGCACGATCTACCGCAAGGACGCGGAGGAGATTCTCAACGTTTGCCCGCAGTGTGGCTTTCACTGGTATGTGTCGGCGGCACAGCGCATCGTCCAACTCTGCGACGAAGGAACCTTCGAGGAGTGGGACGCCAACCTGCGCCCCACTGATCCGCTTGGCTTCCGGGACAAAAAACCCTACGCGGAACGGCTCGTCGCAGAGCAAAAACGCACCGGTCTCTCCGATGCGGCCCTCACCGGCACCGGCATGATTCGGGCCAGACGGGTCGCCTGTGGCGTGACCGACTCATCGTTCATTATGGGCAGCATGGGCAGCGTGGTCGGGGAACGGCTGACACGGCTGGTGGAACGGGCCACTGCAGAGCGTCTGCCGCTGATCATCATCAGTGCTTCGGGGGGTGGAGCCCGGATGCACGAGGGCATTTTGTCCCTGATGCAGATGGCCAAGGTATCAGCCGCTCTGGCCCGCTACTCACAGGCCGGCGGTCTGTTCATATCCGTGCTCACCAATCCCACGATGGGTGGCGTGGCGGCCAGCTTCGCCTCGCTGGGGGATCTCTGCTTTGCTGAGCCCCGTGCCTTGATCGGCTTTGCCGGCCCGCGCACGATCAAAGCCACGATCCGCGTCGAACTGCCCAAGGGTTTTCAGACGAGCGAGTTTCTTCTGGAGCACGGTTTCATCGACCGCATCGTCGCCCGCAAGGATCTCAAGAGTGAGATCGCGCGGGCCATCGACTACTGCGGCGGCTGAGCACGCCGCAGCCTAATAACGCCCCTCAAAACCGGCGAAGCCGCCGTGGACGATCGTGCTGGAGCCGGCATCGATACCGGTGAGAGAACCCGCTGTTGTCACCGTGCCGGGCCACTGCTGATCGGCCTGCGCGATGTTGCCCACCCCGACGACTCGGTAACCGATCCACAGGCTCCACTTTTCCGTCACGTCAAAGGCAACGGAGGTGTCGACCGACCCCAGCCAGGAAAACACCCCCAGGGTGGAGTGGACGCTGGCGGGGGCACCGGAGGCGAAGGACCCTTGGGTGTCAGCGCCGTTGGCATAGGACGATGTATTGGTGATCGCATTGCCTGCCAAGAGAAACTTGGGGACTACCGCCAGCCTCATCCGGGGCATGAAGCGCCAGTCGAACTTCGCTCCCAACTGAGCTCCATACAGATTGTTGTTGGTTGCCACATTCAGATTGAGTTGATCCACGCCACCATTGACACCAAATGTCGAGCCGGCCGGTGCGCTGCCCGCCAGCGATGTCTGCGTGAGCACGTCCTGAACCTCAAAGAAGCGAAATCCCGCCAGCCACATCAGATTCGTGCTCTGGCTGCCGGCCGCCGGATCGGGGGAGAGAAATTCCGGCCGATCCCCCAGCGAATAGAGCCAGTTGATCTCCACGTTGTTGACGAGGTCGGAGCGGTTGATCTGCTGGGCCCGTGAGGACCTAAGAAAATCGGCTGCCGGCGTCCCTGCCACCGCCACACCGGGTGCCTGGGGGATGGCGGTGATGCTGTTGGCATCGCTGCTCACGGTGGCGTTGCCACCGATCCCGTACACGCCCCAGTAGATGAATTCCACTGCCTGCTGCTGGCGTGAGCCAAACCAGCGGCCAATGTGGAGATCGACTCCTCCGGGCCAGGAGGCACCGGTGCTATTGGTGGAAAGCTGCTGCAGTCCGGCGACCGGCTGCATGGTGGCGGTGCCGGCCGGGAGTGTGCGGGTCATCACCAGCCCATTGGCTCCCGCGAACCAGCGGGGCCAGGTGGGCGAAGGATCGATCTCTATGCCGGAGGCGATGCCCGAAAAACCACCGGCATCGAGCGGGTCGGGCACGTACAGCTGCGGTGGGGCACCAGCCGCTTCGGGGAGTGGCGCCGGCAGGTTCTCGAGGGGCGGCTGAGCCAGAAGATCTCCGGACTGCAGCAAACCGACCACCAGCACCAGCCACAGCACTGCCTTTCCCCATCGTGGGGCGGTGACCGTTGGAGCGAAGCGTGGTGGGAGCGATGGCAACATGACTTTTCAGCTGAGCGGAACGGTTTTCACGGGGAGAGTCTGGAATCTGCCGCCGGGAATCAAGGCCGCTTTCCTGGCTGGCTGTGGAAAAAGCCATCCATGGCCTTTTCCCACGCCACGCTAAACTGGGTAAGACACTTGCCCAACGGAGTTTGCGGAAGATGCCCGCATCGCGCACCGAAGCGTCCACACTCACCCGGGCATCCGCTCTGGCGTGGCTGGAGAGTCGCGTGAACTACGAGCGCACCGTTCCCACCGGGGCCGGCGGTGCGGAGTCGTTTGGCTTGCTGCGGATGCGGCAACTGCTCACCGCGATCGGCAATCCCCATACGAACTTGCGGGTGGTCCATGTGGCGGGCACCAAGGGAAAAGGCTCGACGGTCGCGCTGATCGCCGGAATTCTCACCGCGGCCGGCCATCGAGTGGGGCACTATCTCTCGCCGCACGTGCACACGCTTGAGGAGCGGATCAACATCGATGGCCAACCGATCTCCCCGGCTGATTTGGTCCGGGCGTTTGCCGAGGTGATGCCCGCCGTGGATGCCCTCGACAGCTGCGCCGAGCGGCAGGGCCACCGAGGCCCGACATGGTTTGAAGTGGTCACGGCCATAGCCATGGTGCATTTTGCCCGCGCCGGTGTTGGCATCGCCGTTTTGGAAACGGGCCTCGGCGGCCGGCTCGATGCCACCAATGTTTCCCACCCGGTGCTTTCGGTTATCACCAACGTCAGCCTCGACCATATGGAGCTGCTCGGATCGACCGTGGCAGCCATCGCGGCGGAGAAAGCGGGAATCATCAAACGCGGCTGTCCAGTGATCAGCGGGGCCCTCGATCCGGAGGCGCAAGCGGTGATCGTGGCCACAGCGGCCCGTCGAAGAGCGCCACTCCAGCAACTCCAGCGCGATTTTCACGCCAGTTATCGTGCCCCACAGCCGAGCGGCACCACGGCCGATCATGGTGGGGTGCTGGCACTCTGGCCGACAGGAACAGCCACTCCACCCGAACCGCTGGTCTACAAACTCGGGATGGAGGGACGCCATCAGGCATGGAACGCAAGTTTGGCGGTCATGGCAGTGCGACAGCTCAATGAACGCGGATTTCCGGTGCCTTCCTCCGCCATCCAGCATGGGCTTCTGTCGGTACGTCTTCCGGCGCGGATCGAAACCATCAGTATCCGCCCGCGGGTGGTGATTGACGCGGCGCACAATGTGGCATCGATGCAGTCACTCATGGAAACGCTCTCCGGACCGCTCGCTTTAGCGGCCAGACTCGGGCAGCCAAGGGTGCTCCTCTTTGCCGCCAGCGGCGATAAGCAAATCGAGGAGATGCTCGCGGAGACCAGCGGGCATTTCGACCAGATCGTGGTGACGCAATACGTCACCAATCCCCGGGCGGCCCGGGTAGAACGCCTGATCTCCGCCTGCCGCAGTGCCGGCCTTCCTCCGCCGCAGGTGGCCGCCACACCCGGTGCCGCCATGGAGTTGGCCAAACAACTGGCCACGCCGGAAGGATTCGTGTGCGTGGCCGGTAGCTTCTTTCTCGCCGCTGAAATCCAGGCTGGCGCTTCAGGCTGCCCGACAACCGTGAAAAAAACTCAGGGCTGACTGTTCCCGGCGATGGCGAGTGCCGTCAGACCACGGGCCAACACGGGGTCGATATGGCGTGGTAGAACCGCGGCTGACCCGGCCTGATCAGCGGCCATATCCAGAAACTCCCCCTCGCTGTCACCACGCTTGAGAGCATCCCTCCCGCGCCGCCAGATACGGACTGCCTCCAGCTTCTCGCCCGTGGGAGTGATTTCCTGCCCTCTATCTGGAGCGACGCCCCACGGTTCGTCATCTCCGGCCGAAGATTCGCGATCGATGGGAATGGCCCTGGGGCGCAGATACTCCGCCGTGGTGAGTTTGAGCAGGCCCTCACCAGAGGCGAGGGAAACCAGCGACTGCACGGTTCCCCGGCCAAAGCTTCGGCTTCCCACCAGCACCGCGCGGTGCTGATCTTGGAGTGCGGCTGCCACGATTTCGGCTGCGTGAGCCGTCAGACCGTCCAAGAGCACCACCACAGGCACCTCTCGCAGTGCGGCTCCAGGCGTCGCCTGCCGGACTTCCAAACCGGTTTTGGGATCCGGGTCCATACCCCGCGTCTGTCGCTGCGCATCGGCCGCCCGCCGGGTGCGCGTGTACAGAATGACGCCTTCATCAAGAAACCGGTCACACACCTCGACGGCCACGGGGATCAGGCCTCCCGAGTTGCCGCGCAGGTCGAGGATCAGGCCCCGCGGCGTGGCTGCCGAAATCGCGGCCAAGGCCTTGTCGAGGTCGGTGGCGGTATGGCTTCCAAAACCGGTGATGCGCACCAGAGCGATCCCTGGCTCACCTTCCACAAACCAGTCCCATGAACCATCCGCCAGGCGCCGGTCCCCCAGCACTGTCTCGGTGCGCACCGGTTCACGAATGAGCACTTCGGTGCGGCTGATCAGCGGTTGTCCATCATCTCCCACCATCATCTGTGGATCATTGGGTGGCACGGCCAATTCCAGCACCACCTCGGTTCCGGCAGTGCCCCGCAAGGCAGCCACGGCGTCCTTGATCCCCATGCCGGCGGTGGAAATACCGTCGATGGCCAGAATCGTCTGGCCGGCAGCAATATCCGCCCGCCACGCGGGCGAACCGATCACCGGGCTGAGCACAGCCAGTTCTCCGCTGATGTCGTCGATGGAAAGTTCCAGACCAACGCCAGCAAAGGCCTTATCGGGAGCACCCTCACCAGTGCCGCTCTGGCCCTTGGCCAGCCAGGCAGAGTGTTCGTCGAGCCGGGAAAAAACCCCGGCCATCGCCGCCTCGAAGAGCTTGTCGCTGCTCACCGGATCGAGATAGGTGCGGTCAATCAACTCCATCACCTCACCAAAGCGACGGGCGTGGGCACCGCGATCCCGGGCCATCCATGCGACGAGGCAGATGGCCGACACCACACAGAGGAGGAGGAGATTACGTTTGGGCATGGGGGCTTCAGGTTGTCTCGTGTGAAGAAAATGAGCTGGACTGGGCTGGCACCGACCAATCGCCAAACTGATACCCTTTCGGTACCACGGTCACTCCGGCTGGCGAAACAGTCAAGCCGCGGGCCACATCCCCTTCGGGATCAAAGCCTATTTCAACCCCTGCGGGGACGCGAACATCCTTGTCGATGATGGTGCGACGCACCCGGGCGTGCCGGCCGATGTCGACCCCTTCAAACAGGATGCTCTCCTCCACCCGGGCAAAGCTGTTAATCCGCACGCCCGGGCCGATGATCGAACGGGTGGCCCGTCCGCCGGAGAGGATCGCCCCCGGACAGACCAAGCTGTCGGTGGCCTCCCCCCGCCGGCTTTCAGGCCCCTCCCCGGCGAAGACAAACTTCGGCGGCGGGTAGGCCGGATGGTAGGTGCGGATCGGCCACTGCTCGTCGTAGAGATTGAGTTGCGGATCGACTTCGATGAGATCCAGATTGGCCTCGTAATAGGCGTCGATCGTGCCCACATCGCGCCAGTAGGCATTCCGCTTGCGATTCTCGTCGCAAAACGGAAAGGCATGAACGTTGTGGGTGTGCACGGCGGCTGGCAGCATGTCGTGGCCAAAATCGTGACGGCTCGCCGAGAGATGAGCATCCTTCTGGAGTTGCTCCAGCAGAAACGGCCAGGAGAAACAGTAGACGCCCATCGAAGCCAGACAGAGTTCGGGATGGTCGGGCATGGTCGGCGCATCGGCCGCCTTTTCCCGGAATGCCCGTACGCGTCCCGATGCATCCACCTCCAGCGTGCCGAATTCACTGGCAGCAGCCCGCGGAACGGGCAACGCGCTGATCGTCACATCGGCGTTGCTCGCCTCGTGCGCAGCCACAAGAGCCCCATAATCCATCTTGTAAATATGATCGCCAGCCAACACGACAACCAGTCGCGGGGCGGCTTTTTCCAGAGAATAGATATTTTGATAGACCGCGTCGGCGGTTCCGAGGTACCAACTTTCGTCCACCCGTTGCTGTGGTGGCAGCACGTCGAGCCACTCCCCCAGATCACGGCAGAAGAATCGGTGCCAGCCGAGATTTACATGCCTGTCCAGACTGTTGGCTTTGTATTGCGTGAGCAGGAGAACGCGTCTCAGCCCGCTGTTCACGCAGTTGGAGAGTGTAAAATCGGCAATCCGATACACGCCGCCAAACGGCACCGCCGGCTTGGCGCGGTCGCGGGTCAACGGATCGAGCCGGGCACCCCTTCCACCGGCAAGGACAACAGCCACCACATCCCGCATCCGCACGGGGTCTGGTTCTTGAGCAGTGGCGTGCGTCAATTCAATATCCTCAGGACATCCGCAGACCAAACAGAGCGATCGAATCGGTGTGAGTCTGGGCACAGTGCTGGCGGGCCGCCACCGGCCAGACGAGGCAAACGAAGGCCTGTATTCTACGCCACTTCCCCCTCCGGCGGCGATTCGAGAAATATCCTTTTTCTCCCCTGCGGCGGTGAGCCTGGGGGGTCTGGGGGCTTTTCCGGGGCCGCTGGTGAGGGTGAAGCGGGCTGGCAAAGCCGGGCGGAGGTTTCTACGATCCCGCCCTCACGCTGGCCCCCGCCAGCATCCAGATCCTGTGGAAAACCAGCCATGGCACAGCGGCAGAAGTCCTCGCGTTCCAACGTTCAGGATGCAGACTCCATGGAATCGCTCAAACCGCTCATCGTGCTCGGATTGCTCGGCACGATCATGTATGGGGCCTATTCAGTCGTGCAAAAGGGGCCCACCCCCCCCACCGTGGCAGCGGCCACCAGCGCGGCCGATGCCCCACCCAATGTTCCGCCGCTCGCCAGTCCCCCGCTCGGAGTGCCTCCGCCGATGGCTCCCCCCGCGCCGCCGGCACCGGCCATGCAGGCTGCCACCACTGCGCCCCCCCTTTCCGCTCCCACCCCCTTCGAACCGCCCCCTGTCCAACCGCCGATGGCAATGGCCCCTGCTGCGGCTGCAACTGTCCCTCCGCCGCCAGAAGCGTTCCCACCGGCAGACCAATCCTCCGCTCAGCCGACCTACCTCAGCGCCCAGTCGGCGGCTCCACCCATGCCCTCCCCGCCCCAGTCAGACTTGGTGGCGCAGGTGCCAAGTGCGCTTTCGGCCCCTCCCACCCCAGGCAGAGCGGCCACGCTGGCGTCGGCTGGCGCCGCCATGGAGGTCTCCCCACCTCCACTTCCGCCGCTGGGAACAGCAGGGCAGCCTCAGCCTGCGTCCCCCTCTCCGGCCTTCACTGCAGCCTGGGCAGATGCGCATGAAAAGCTGGCCGCTGGTCGGTATGCCGAGGCCCTCGCCGTGCTCTCGGTATGGTATGACGATCCCTCGCTCGGACCGGAGGAGAGCCAGCGGCAGGAGGATCTCCTCGGCCGACTCGCCGGCACCGTCATCTACTCCCAGCAAGACCACCTCCTGCCCCCCTGCATTGTGGCGCCAGGAGAGGATCTGCAGTCGATCGCCGCGCCGCTGTCTGTGCCCTGGCAACTGCTGGCCAAAATCAACGGCGTGTCCGACCCCTCACAGCTTGTTCCCGGCGAGCACCTCAAGGTTGTCCGCGGACCGTTTGATGCTGTGATCAGCGTGTCGCGCCGCCGCCTGAGCCTTCAGGTGGGTGGCAACTACGCCGGCAGCTTCCCGGTGGTGATTGGCCGACAGATTCAAGACCGCATTGGCGCTTCGATACCTGTGCTCGATGTGCGTCGCGGGGTCCTCACCCACGACCAGCCCAGCGTGGCATCCCAGGTGGCCTACAACAGCGCGACTGGCAAGAAGTTGATCCTGCTCGGCGAAGGCATGTCGCTCGAAGCCGTCGAGGACATCAGCCTCGTCACCGAGTCTGCCCCCGGCTCCAGCCTCGTGGTGTCGACCCGCGACTTGGATGAATTGCTCGACATCCTCGGGCCCGGCTCACAGGTGCTGGTCCGGAGATAAGCCCGGCCGGCACACACCGAAGGGGACTGTTATCCCCGCGGCTGGAGCGCCTGCGCCGCCCGGTTGATGCAGGACTCCAACCGGCCGGCATCCTCATCCTCGCCCACCAGTCTCACGATCGGCTCGGTGTTGCTGGCACGCACCAGCAGCCAACCGGTGGGCCAATCGAGCCGAAGGCCATCCAAGCGGCTGACGCGGGCTTCGGGAAAACCACTGGCGACGCGTTCGAGGGCTGCTGCCAGGGCCGGCCCACCGATGCCCGGCGCCAGGTCGAACTTGGTCTTGCGCATCACCAATCGCGGCAAGGCGCCGGCCAGCGATTCCAGGCTGATCAATCGGCCCGCCACACACATCTGTTCCAGCACCAGTGCCATCGCCACACAGCTGTCGCGGACGAGAACGACGCGGGGATCGATCACCCCCCCATTCCCCTCTCCTCCCAACACGGCGCCGACGGCGAGCATGGCATCGACCACATTCGCCTCTCCCACCTTCGACACATCACACGCCACGCCATGTCGGCTGGCGATCGCCGCGGCCATCCCGCTGGTGGAGCAGTTGACGACGATCGGCCCCGGAGTCTTCCGCAGCACCGCCTCCACCGCCAAAGCCAGTGTCGCTTCCTCGCCGATATATCGGCCCGCAGCGGTGGCGATCGCCAAGCGATCGGCATCGGGATCCTGAAAGAAACCCACATCCGCTCCAGCAGCGACAATTTGCGGCAACAGCCCGGCGAGATTTTCGGCGGTTGGCTCAGGTGCATGGGCGAAGAGCCCGTCGGGCACGCCCCCTTCGGCGACAACTTCACAGCCCAGGTGCGTCAGCAGCGGCAAACCCACCCGGCTGCCCGCTCCATGGCCGCAATCAATCCACACCCGCGGTCGCACCCGGCGGATCGCCTCGACATCGACCGTGGCGGCCACGAGCCTGACATGGGCATCGGTGCCGTCAACCGACCGAACCCCTCCCCGCCGGCCGGCCAGAGTGTGCCCCGCGGAGGGGACCGTGGGGGCTTGAGAGACCAGAGCCCGATACCCCGCCAGAACCCTCTCTCCGGCCTCTGCGGGGAGCACTCGACCGGCTGCCGAGAAGAGCTTCATGCCGTTGTACTCGGCCGGATTGTGGCTGGCCGAAATCTGAATACCGCCCGCGGCCCCTGCGTCGCGCACGACGATTCCGACGGTGGGTGTGGCGGCAATTCCGCAGTCGAGAACATCTCGGCCGAGTTCCACAAGTGCGTCGGTGATGGCACGGGCCAACAGTGGTCCATGGGTGCGGCCGTCCCGACCGATCACGATCGGCCCCGGCGGCAAGACGTGGGCAAACGCGACTGCATAGGTGGCGGCGACCGTGGGATCCAGCGATCGACCGACCACGCCCCGCAGGCCCGAAACACTGACAATGAGGCTGTCTTCCATGGTGGCGCTCGCAGAGGGAGGTGGGGGCGGAGGCGAATGAGCGGGGAGGGAAGGGGGCTGGCAAACGGGGAAGCCAGACTGGCAGGGGCATTCCATCCGTGTCGAAAACGACAAAACGCAGTATAAAACCTCTGCGTTCTAGGTCGCCCCCACCCCACCATTGCCGCGAAAAAAGGGAACAGAGAACTCGCATGCCTACCGCCTCCGATCTGCTTCCGGCCCGCCTGGCTGCCGTCTCATCTGCCCACGCTGCCGGCGCGCTGACCGAGCACTCCGCCCGTGTGATCAAGGATTGGCTGACGCAGCCTCGGTATGCCGAGTTCGCCGACTCACTCGGAGAACTCGTCGACACCGCGGCCAAAGCGGGCACGGCCAGAGAGGCTTGGAAGGCTCTCGATGATGTGTACTGGACGGTGATCCCCTTCGGCACCGGCGGGCGACGGGGCAAGATGTTTTCGGTCGGCTCAAACGCTATCAACGACCGCACGATCGGCGAAAGCGCACAGGGACTGGCTGATTACATGCGCCGCGTGCTGCCGGCTGGCGACGTTCCCACCTGCGCCATCGCCTATGACACCCGCCACCAATCGGAACACTTCGCCACGTTGTGCGCGGAGGTGCTCCTGGCGGCAGGCTTCCGGATCTTCTTCCTGCGCGGGTTCCGCAGCACACCGGAACTGTCGTTTGCCGTCCGCCACACCGGTGCCAGCAGCGGCATTATGGTGACCGCCAGCCACAATCCTCCCAGCGACAATGCCGTCAAGGTCTACTGGGCCGGCGGGGTGCAGGTCCTGCCGCCGCACGACAAGGGCATCATCGACTGCGTGATGGGAGTCGACACCGTCCATCGCCAGAGCTTCGCCGCGGCTGTGAAGGATGGGCGCGTGCGGTTTGTCGAGGCGGAAATCGACCCGGCGTTCGTGACAGCCGTGCTGCTCCAAGCGACCCCGGGCCCCCGCGACATCTCCATCCTCTATACCCCGTTGCATGGCGTGGGCGCGAGCGCCGTGGTGCCAGTTCTGCACGGCGCCGGCTTCAAGCGTCTGCGGCTCTACGGCCCGCAGGAAACACCCGACGGCGATTTTCCGAATGTGCCCGGGCATGTGGCCAATCCGGAAAACCCCGCCGTGCTCGATGGGGCGATCACCGAAGCCACAGCGCTCGGGGACGACCTCGTTCTCGCCAGCGATCCCGACTGCGATCGGCTGGGGGCCGCGGCTCCCCTCTCCCGCCAGCCGGGCAGCCCTTGGCAGACGTTCACCGGCAATCAACTGGCGGTGCTCCTGGTCGATTGGGTGCTCTCCACCCGGCAGCAGGACAACCGACTGCATTCCACCGACCGGATCGTGACGACGCTGGTCACCACCGGCATGGTGCGGCGTTTGGCGGAGGCCTATGGGGCAGCGATCACCGATTCCCTGCAGGTCGGCTTCAAATGGATTGGCGAGGAGATCGACCGTATCGGCCCGGAAAACTTTCTGTTTGGCTGCGAGGAATCGCACGGCTATCTGGCCGGCACGCACGTCCGCGACAAGGATGCCAGCGTGGCAGCACTGCTCTTGGCGGAATTGACTGCAGCCCTCAAAGCCTCTGGCACCACGCTGCATGAGCACCTCGATCGGCTCTTCTGCCTGCATGGCTGCCACATGGAACGGCAGGTGTCGATCACGCTGCCGGGGGCAGCCGGCATGGAACGGATGCGCGAGATCATGGCCCGTTTGCGGGCGAATCCCCCCGCGACCCTCGGCGGCCTGCCAGTGGAGCGGGTGCGGGACTATGCCACGCTCACCACGCAGACCCCCGGTATGGCGCCGGTGGCATTCGCCGGGGCCAAGGGGGATTTGGTCATGTTCGATCTCGCCAGCCCGTCCGATTCGGCAGCAACCCCTGCCAGTGGCTTTCCTGCGCTGGGCAACGCCGTGGCCGCCAGACCGTCTGGAACCGAACCGAAAATCAAATTCTATCTGTTTGCTGTTGCGCCCCCGGGAGCCCCGCAGGCCCTCGCCGCCGCGAAGGCGATGCTGGGCGAGCGGCTCGATCGGCTGGAGCGTGAACTGCGTGCCTTGGCAGGCGTTTGACTGCCCGTGGAAAAAGTCCTCCATGCCCCTCTGGATTGAAGACAGCCCACTCGGTCGACCGGTGGAAAAGCCGAGGTTTTCCACGGTCGACGGGCATCGAATCCAGCGATGCTGCACTTTATCCACAGCCTGCCGAACTGTCCTGCGAGGAAGAATCATGAGCGAACAGATCGGGGTGGTGCTGATCTTCGGCGGGCTCCTGTTGGCCGGCGTGGGCCTGCTGGGATTTTTATGGCGGAGCATGCAGGTTCTGCTGCGCCGCAGTGCAGTCAATCGCCTCGTGCGCCCCTTGGTGCTGCTTACGGCGGGGCTGGCTCTGGGGCTGGCGCCATTCGCCTATCAGCAGGCCTATCTGGCGGTGTTTGGCCTCGGCGAGCGGGAACGGATCATCGATGGGCAGCGGGCGCTCACGCTCACCGGCTGGGACCGGGCCGACTACAGTCTCCTGCGTGGCAAGAGTGATGTCGGCATTCTCGAAATGGGCAACGCCGACGTGACCGACGACACACTCCGCCTGCTCGAAGGCTTTGCCAAACTCCAGGAACTCACGCTCAACGATTCCAAGATCACTGACACCGGCCTTGAAATGCTGAAAACGCTCCCCAGTCTGGAAACATTGCGACTGGCGCGCACCGGCATCACAGCGGAAGGAGTGAGCGCATTTCTGGCATCTCCGCCGCCCCGTCTGAGGCAGATCGATGTCTCGGGCAATGGCATTCCCACCAGCATCCTGCGCCGCTGGAAGAACGCCGGAAATATTCCCGCAGCAGAGCCACCCACCGATTCCCCAGTCTCCCCGGAGCGTCAGTATGTCAATTGACCGGAGCACGCTGCGATTTCAGCTCAAGGAGGACGCGCCTGGCGATCCTGCCAACGCGGCATTCCTCTGCGAAGCGAGTGCCTTGGCCTACCTTCCCCAGCGCGAGGGCACACTCGCCTTCGCCGAACTGCTCGGCCTTGAGGCCAAGCTCTTCAGCGAGGGCAACACGCAGGCATGGCTGGCGACAAGCCCCGAGCAGATCGTCGTGGCGTTCCGCGGCACCGAATCCCCCACCAGCCTGGATGGCCTCAAGGATATCCTCCTCACCGATGCCCTCAACCTGCTGGTGGTGCCCGAGGGGAGGCTGGGCCTCGATCTCTCGGCGGCGGGAGTGGGGGCGCGATTTCACAAGGGATTCGTCGACGCGATCGCCTCGATCTGGCCGCCGCTCTCTGCCGGCATCGAAGCGGAGGTGAAGCGCCTCGACCGGCCGGTGTGGCTCACGGGTCACAGCCTGGGCGGGGCGTTGGCCCTGCTGGCGGCCTGGCTGCTCAAACGCACGTTCATCTCCGTCGAGGAGGTGTCGACCTTCGGCGCACCGATGATCGGCAATCGCACTGCCTGCGACGCCTTCAATCGGGAGTTTGCCGGCAGGATCCACCGCTATGTCAACGGCCGGGATCCGGTGCCGAAACTGCCGGGGCTGTCGCTGGTGGCCAATGAGTTTGTGCACGTCGACAACGAACGGTTGCTGGGAGACCATCCCATGACAGGGTTGTCGACGCTGGTGGGTGCAGCGGCCACCCATGCGGTCGACGGCCTGCTCTCCGGCACGCTGATCGACGGGGCCTGGAAGAGCATCAACGCCGAGGTGGCGATGCACTTCCTCGGCTGCTACCGCGATCTGCTCAAGGGCTAGAGCGCATCCGGGATAATTGTAGCGACGACTGGGT
>CAISJI010000183.1 GCA_903885565.1 uncultured Planctomycetaceae bacterium | reverse complement strand
GTCCGTAGTGTTGCTGCATTTGCTGCAGTGGCAAAAAAATTGCCGGCGGTTGGGTTCCATGTCAAATTGCCGATGGCGCCAGTGAGACTGGCGATCGACGAATAGACTCCGGTCACCGAATCGATTCTGCCGAAATCGGTTGCCGTTCCGTTTAAATCGTCAACGTTGTTCGTCAGCACATAGATATTTTCGGCCCGGGCTTCGGCTCCGGCGAAGATCATACTGGCCATGGCGGCCAACAGGCTGGCCAGGAGGAGCGTCATCCAGGTCGATTTTCGGAGCCCGAACCGCGTTCAGGCTGCAGGGGAAGCGACCGCGAAGGTCGAAGGGGTCAAATGAGGCATCGGAAGCGATCCTTACTCCAGGGGGGATGGAAGACCAGGGACGGGGAGCGTGTGGCCCTGCGGTGGGCGTCGACACACGATCTCAGCCGCCTTCGGCGTCTTTTCTGACACTGACCGAATCGGAGGATAGCAAGGCCAATGGCACGTCCGCAACCGATTCCCAGCTGATGAGCGGCTCGTGAGCCGAGGGCGTGGTCTGCCTGGACCCCAAAGTCGTTCCAGGAACGCCTGGCTTACCCCTTGAAGTGGCGTTTTTCTGGCGTTGGCGCGGGGTCTCTCCGAGGCCGGCCACCTGGCGGCTTCGTTGATGCCTCGTGTCCGGCAGGACTCAGAGGCTGCGGATATCGATCACTGGCAGCTCGTCTATCCGTCCCTGGAAGACGTCGCGCTCGTCGTGGACCTGGACGAGCTCGCCCCAGTCGGTGGGCGGGCCACGAGCCGGCGACACGAGCGGAGGTTTGAGCGGTTCGCGAAGATGGGTCAGGATCTTCCGAATCGCCCCTGGCTCCATGATGAACGCGATCAGCCGAATGTCACCGCCGCAGTTCGGGCACTCAAGCGGAAACTCCTCCCCCACAAGCGCCATGAGTTTCGCCCACGCAATCCGCGACGTGTCGTGTGAGCGTGGCTTTTGCGTCGCGTGATTCGCGTCGCAGCAGCCTTCCGTGGCGTGACCGTCGCTCCCATGCCCGCCGGTCGCGGCCTCGCCCGGCTTGCCGACGTTGCCTTTTTGCCAGCGCCGTGACGGCTTTTCGCAGCCGGTGGTTCGGCGCGAATACTCCGTGATACCGATGCCGGTGCTTCCTCGGCGGCGGCACGAGGTGTGATGTATGGCCGAGGATGGGGAGATCAAGGTCTACGTGGTCGAGTTCGGCGACCGCCCGCACTTCCAGCTCCAGTGGCGGGATCCTATCACCCGCCGACTCCGAACTAAAAGCACCAGAATCGGCCGCAGCAGCTTGGCACGTGACCGGAAAAATGCTGAGCGGCTGGCTGGCGAACTGGAGTCCAAATTGAACGCCGGCGAAGCGGTCATTCCTTCGAAGTTCAGCTGGCAGGAATTTCGCAAACGGTATGAAGCCGAGGTCGTCCCCGGACTGGCGCTGCGCACGGCCGAAAAAATCTCTTCCGTTCTGGACCGCTTCGAGAAAGAGATCGGCCCGCAGCGGCTCTGGGACGTCGACGAAAAGCGCCTGTCGGCATTCGTCTCCAGGGTACGAAAGGGTGACACAAAGACGGGCAGTGGAAAACTGTCCGAATCGACGATCGCCGGTCACCTCGCCCACCTCAAGGCCGCACTCAATTGGGCAAAGTTGCAGAAGCTCATTGCCCATCTGCCGGCGTTCCCGAAGGTGAAGCGGGCCAAGATGTCGAAGGGTGGAAAGGTGATGCGAGGCCGACCGATCACCATGGAGGAGTTTGAGCGGATGCTGGAGGCGTTGCCGAAGGTCGTCGGACCTGCCGCGGCATCGCTCTGGGCGTTCTACCTACGCGGCCTATGGACAAGCGGATTGCGGCTTACCGAATCGCTTGAGCTTTATTGGGACCGCGACGACAAACTCCATCCCGTTTTGACGGGACGGTATCCGATGCTGCGGATTCCGGCCGACCTCGAGAAAGGCAACAAGGACCGTCTGCTGCCGATGGCCCCCGAATTCGCTCAACTGCTGGAGTCGGTGCCCGAAACCGACAGAAGCGGCCCGGTCTTTAAGCTGGAGCGGAATGACGGCAAGCCAGGCCGCCCGGCATCGGATCGCGTGTCGAGGATTGTGGGCAGCATCGGCGCGAAGGCGAAAGTGAGAGTCGACGCCAAGAAGACCGCGTCAGCTCACGACCTGCGGAGGGCCTTCGGCGAGCGCTGGGCTTCGAGGCTCATGCCGGCACAGCTGATGGAACTGATGCGCCACGAGAGCATCGAAACGACACTCTCCTACTACGTGGGGCGAAATGCGGAACGGACGGCTGCGATCCTTTGGCACGAGCACGAAAAGGCGGCAGACCAGCAACCGCGCCAAACCGGCCGAACAACCCGGCACCGAGAGGCGTTTTTGAGGCCTGCGCCTAACAGTGCGCCTAACAGTTGGCCATTTTGCTCGCCGCACGGGGGGGCTGCCTGATGGCGAACCCCTCTTTTATCACTTGTTTTCTAGAGTACCGGAGGAGGGACTTGAACCCACACGTCCTTGCGGACAACGGATTTTGAGTCCGTCGCGTCTGCCATTTCGCCACTCCGGCTCGTTCGACCAACTCCTCCAGACTAAATCCTCGTTCCGCCATTTGCCAGACTCCCGGCAAATTCCCCGGGGCTCGGACCGCAGCCCGGCAGGGAGCCCCCCGCCGGCACTCCTGCTGGCACTCCCGGTTGCCCTCAGCCTAGGCTGTAGGGCATGCAAACACTCATCTTTGAAGATGCCCTCTGCGCCCAACTCGCCCCGCTCGCCAACGCCCGCCCCGCCTGCAGCCTGAGCATCGGCAGCGCCACGCTCCTCGAACGCCTCCTCCCCTTCGGGCAACTCCTCACTTCCCTCCGGCCCCATCTGCGCCGCCATGTCGAACAGCTCGCCGGGGAACGGGCCCCGCTGTGGGGCGGGCCAGCCTTTGCCGCCGATGGTATCTCAGTGCCCTCTGCCGCCGCTCGCCCTGCGGAAACCGCGTCGCGGCACGGCAGCCTGCTGCTGGTGGTCAACGCCCGCGTCGTGCCGTCGCGAGAGAGCCTCCTCACGCTGCGCAGCCTCGTGGAGGCGGGCCACCGCGGAATCGTCCATGCACAGGGGAATGTCGCCGCCGCCCTCCTCCACTGTTCGGCCACGCACGACGGCCCCGACGACCGCCTGCTCCGGGCGCTCCTCGCCGGCGCTTCAGCTCACGATCCCACCGCGGCGCTCCAAGATCCCACCGCGGCCCTCAAGGCCCACGATCTGGTCGAACTCGACGCCATGGTCGACATGCTCGAGTGGCCCCATGAGCTGGTCTCGTTCCACGAACTCGCGCTGGCTGGTTCGCTGGCGATCCGCCTCGATTCAGGAGCCTATGCCGAAATCCGGCCCGGCCTCTTCGTGGCGCCCGAGGCCCATGTGGCGGACGAGGTGGTGGTGCGGCAGGGACCGGTGGTGGTGGAGACGGGAGCGGAGATCGGCCCCTTTGTCTGCCTCGATGGCCCGCTCTGGATCGGCCCCCAGACAAAAGTGAATCCCCATGCCTGGCTGCGGGCCGGCTCTGCCATCGGCGCGCAGTGCCGCGTGGGCGGAGAGATTGAGGCGAGTGTGATGGAGCCCTACTCCAACAAGGCCCACGACGGGTTCCTCGGCCACAGCCATGTCGGCAGCTGGGTGAACATCGCTGCCGGCACCATCACCAGCAATCTGAAGGTGAGCTACGGACCGATCCGCCTGCCGGCCCGCCCCGGCCATCCAACCGACCGCCTGGAGACAGGCCGGCAGTTTTTGGGCGCCCTCATCGGCGACATGGCCAAAACGGGGATCAACTCCTCGATCCCCTGCGGGGCCACGATCGGCGTGGCGGCCACCGTGACCGGGAATGTGCCGGCCTGCGTGGAGGCCTTCACGACCACGCTGGTCGATGATGGCGGCCTCCCCCGCCGCACCACTCCCGCACAGGCGGCGACTGGCCTGGAACGCATGATGGCCCGCCGGGGGGTGGAACTGCTCCCGGCCGATCGAGATCTGCTGGAGTGCTTGGCGGAAAAACCATGACTGCTCGGCACAATCTGCTGCTGCGTCAGCCCCGGCCACCGCGCTAGAATAATCTTGCGACCAGACGTTGTGTGCTGCTCGTCGCCCCCTGGAACCCTGAGGTCCCTGGCCATGTCGATCAAGGATGCCTACGCAAACGGCCGCTTCGGCCTGTCATTTGAACTGTTTCCACCCAAAACGCCCGAGTCGGAGGCGATGATGTGGAAGACGGTGGATGAATTGATGGCCTACGAGCCGGCGTTGATCACCTGCACCTATGGAGCAGGGGGGTCAACCCGCGGCACAACGCTCGATGTGATCGAAGGAGTTCGACGGCGGCACGATGTCTCGGTGGCGAGCCATCTGACCTGCGTCGGCAACACCGCCGATGAGCTGCGCGATTATCTCTGCGAAGCCGGCCGGCGGGGAGTGTCGGCCATTGTGGCCCTGCGGGGCGATCCACCCAAGGGGGAAACGCAGTTTCAGGCCGTGACCGGCGGCCTGCACTATGCCTCGGAACTGGTGGCGCTCATCCGCGCCGAATTCCCCCAGTTCGGAATCCTCGTGGCCGGCTATCCGGAAACCCATCAGGAGGCGAAGAGTCCCGCTACAGATCTGGAGAATCTGAAGCGGAAATGTGATGCCGGCGGCGACGTCGTGGTCACCCAACTCTTTTACGACAACGCCGACTTCTTCCGGTTTCGCGAGCGCTGCGAACAGGCGGGCATCACGGCGCCACTGGTGCCCGGCGTGATGCCGGTGACGAATTTCCCCCAGGTGCGCCGCATCGCCAGCCTCTGTCATGCGCGGCTCCCCGAGGAATTCACGCGGGCCTTCGAGGCCGCCGGCGACGACGAGGCGGCGCAGTTTGAGGCGGGAGTGAGCTATGCCGCTCAGCAGGTGCGGGAGTTGATCGACGGCGGCGTGCCAGGCATCCACTTCTACGTGCTGAACAAGTCGCACGCCACTTCCCGCGTGCTCGAGCAGGTGGGCGTGCGCGGATCGCGCTGCGCGTGATGGCCACTGCGACACTCCCGCATCGGATCAGGCGGGCTTCGCCTTCCGGTGCGGAGCCGAAAATTCAGCGTGGCGGCTTGTCGTCATCCATGCTGCTGATGTAACTGCGGAGCCGCTCGAGTTCGTCGGTCACGTGGCGCAGCTTGAGCATGTTCTCCACCCGCTTGACCAGTTCGACACGGTTGACGGGCTTGGAGAGGAAATCATCGGTTCCTGATTCCACCGCCCGTTCGATGTCGCCAAGCTCACCCAGCGCCGTGACCATGAGAATCATGATCGGGCTGGTGGCGGGGTCTGATTTGAGACGCTGACAGACTTCGAACCCGGACAGCTTGGGCATCATCACATCAAGCAGGATCACGTCCGGCTGGAACGATGCCACTGTGTCGAGCGTGTCGCGGCCATCGACCGCCGTGGCGATCTCGCACTCGATGTCGGCGAGATAGACCTCAAGCAATTCGCGGTTGGGCTCGTTGTCATCGGCAATGAGCACGCGACTGCGGCGGGGCCCGGGCGACAGATCCTTGGAGCGAGCAGGCATCGAATGTTCACAGACGTCAGGGGGGGCGGTGGTTCTCTGCGGGAAGTCCCTCAGCAAACAGATCGTAGCAGGCGGGGACAGCTAGGGAATCTCAAACAGCGTTTGGCTTTTGACGATCGCGAGATCCTCGGGAAATGTGTGGAACGCCTGCACCAACAGACTCTTGGAGCGGGTTTCGAGATTGATCCAACTCACCGCCCCCAGCGCCATCCGGCCACCCGATTCAAACCGGTGGAAGAGGCCGTCCTTGATGCCCGCCGCGCACAATTCCTGCTGGAATGTCCAAAACACCTCGGGCGCCACGGTTTCCAGCTGAAAGCAGACCTGATAGCAGGCGCCTCCCCGGCACTCCATGCGGTCGCTCCGCTCACCCTGCAGGCGGAACGACAGCAGTCGGCGCTTCTGCGGCAGCGGCTGATTGGCGCTGGTGGCCACCTCCGTCAGGAGCAGGCCATCCTTCCTCCAGCAGAGCAGATGGCCGGCGCTGGTGATGGCGATGCTGGCGGAGTATCCACCGCGATCGATCGTGCGGGAGGCGTGGATCTCAAACAGCTCCGGATGCAGCACCCTGCCGTAGAGCTGAAAAACCAACTCGGCGACTTTGGGACGAACCGAAAGCACTCGACCACTCTCCTTCGCGGCAGGTTCTCCTGCGCCTTCCATCGATCCCGGCCAAACTCGCCCGCCACACCTTCCCCCACACGCCAGCTGGATCCCTGCCTGCCGGGCCACACAGCTGCGATTTCGAGGCTCGACGAATTATAAAAACCAGCGCTGCAAACTCAAAGCCGAATCCACTCCGGTCGGGCAATCGCCGCATGGCGGAGGCGCCACGGGATGGGACCACCGCGCCAGGCCTTCACAGCAGACCCACGAGCATGTCGTAGGCGGCGTGCGTTCCCGCGGCGATGCCAAACCCTCGCACCACAAACAGCGTGGCAAAAAAGAGGCCGGCCATGGTGCGGAAGGTGAACGAATAGAGTTCGAACGGGTCGCCCAGCGGCCCCACATAGTGCGCTGCACTGAACAGCAGACTCGTCAGCATAACACCCCAGAAGGCAGCTCCCCATTCAGAGGCTCCTGCGCGCGCACATCCCCACATCACCGCCGGCAGGAGCAACAGCCTGAAGAGCACCTCCTCATACAACCCAGCACCGCAAAAGCCGATCAGACGAGCAGCCACACCTGCCCATCCGCCAGCCACCGCGAGCGGCCACCACTCCCCCTGCAGCCGGGCCAAGCCGACGAGAACACTCGCCAAAAGCAGGCATTCCAGCAGCATTCCCACCAGCACCCAAACGCTGAAACGCCAGCGCTGGTGCTCGATGTGGTGCCAGGCGAGCAGCCCCAAAACCGTCAGCACAGGGAGGAGGAAATAGGCCCCAAAACCGAGCGCATCGAGCCCGTTCCGCAGCCAGACGTCGGCCCCATTGCGCGGTGAACCGCGCCCCAGCAGCAGCACGCCGCCCTCGTAGGCCACCACCAGCGGGAAGGTGAAGATCAAGCTCATCAGGGGCGTGCGGGAGAGGCTCCAATACGAGTCTGGTTCGCTGCTCCCGTCCCCCCCCACCTCACCTTCTGCCGGGTCGCTGCCCCCGCCCGAAATATCCTGCTCGAGGTCTGCAAACTGTTCGTCAAGCCCCCAGGGGGCAGCGGCGGAAAAACGCCCGGCTGCGACTGTATCAGGATCGCTTTCGCTCTCGGCATCGAAGGGAGATGACATGACGAAACCCTCTTCTGCGGATGCTCACAGCACACCCGATTTCCAAACAACTCGAACTCTTTTCCCGTGCGAAGATGCAGTTGTGCGCCTGGTGGCGCTCCGTGGCAAGAGTGGTTCCGCGGGCTGACTGCGCATGCCGAACAGGCATGCCGGCATGAGCCGCAGCGCCTCAACAAAAAAATATTTTTTTGTTGAGCGATTTTCTCCGGCAATTTTCGACCTTTTCCAACCTTGCTTGAGCGGAGTCCTTGACAAGCCACGCTCGCTCCACAGAATGACCCCCCAACAGCCGTGTGTGCAACGCCTCGATCGGGCGGACGCATTCGATGCACCGATTCATGCGGCTCAAAGACAACGCAAGCTTCAACACGATTTGGGGGGCGGCGACTTGAGGGATCGAAAGTCGACGACCTTGGTCGTGGCCTGGATGTCCCCCCCGTTTTTTGTTTCTGTTGGAGCCTGCACCCGATTGCATGAATTCCCGAACGCGGGAAAGTTCAGGAGAGAGCTGGGCTGGGACGCCCGCTCTCTGAGGGACGGCTGCTGCTGATGGGTTTGGCCTCAAGTTTGGCCTCAAGTTTGGACCCAAGTTTGGCCCCAAGGCGCCCCGGAGCGGTACAATCCCAGGCCGCGGGTTTTTTTGGATGGCCCGGGCTGCCGCCGGGAGTGAAGCATGGCCCAGTGCCTGATCGGTTGTGGTTCAAATCAAGGGCTGCGGCGAGAACAACTCGACGGGGCCGTTGAACTGCTGCGATTCATGCCCGGCGTGACGCTGCAGAAAGTCAGCCGCCTCAGGGAAACGCGCCCCGTCGGAGGGCCGGTCGGCCAGGCTCCGTTTCTCAACAGTGCCTGCCTGATCGAAACCGACCTGAGCCCGCATGAAGTGCTCGGCATGCTGACGGCTGTGGAAAACACGCTGCATCGGGAACGTGGCGAGCGGTGGGGGCCACGCACGATCGATCTCGATCTGCTGCTCTACGATGATGCAGTGATCGACAATCAAACGGTCGATGGGGCGGTGCTCACCATTCCCCATCCACGCATGTCAACGCGTCGCTTCGTGCTGGAACCGGCAGCCGAGATCGCCGGCAGCCTGGCCCACCCACTGGCAGGCTGTAGTGTCCAGTCACTGCTGGAGAACATTTCTCAACCGCATCTGCATGTGGCCGTGGTGGGCGTAGCTGGCAGCGGCGCCAGCGCAGTGGCCGCTGCGATCGCTGACACAACCCTGGCGCGGTGTCTCCGCAGGCCAGCGCCTCTGCCCGAATCGGGAAGCTTGGCCCGTTGGCAGGAGACACTGGCAGCCTGGACCCATCCGCTGCAGGCCGACGCTTGGCCCGACGAGTCTCATGGCACCATCTCCGACTACTGGCTGGAGATGCTGTTGATCGCCGCCGAGGAACAACTGCCACCGGAGGAGATGTCGCGGCTGCGCAGCGAGCATGCAGTCCTCGCGCAGACCACCATCGCACCCAACGTGGCCATCCTGCTTCTGGCAACTCCGGAATCGCTGCTTGGCCAAACTGGTCTCTCAGAGACAACCGTCGCCACGCTGCTCGCCTGCCAGGAGAGGCTGGTCGACCGGCTGCGGGGTGGCGGCCGATCTGCGTGCGGCACAGCGGCCGTACCCAAAGCCGTGGTGGCCATCGATGCAGCGGATCTGCGGCAGGCCACCTTGGAGAGCATCGCTGCCGTCGAGGCTCTGCTATAAAACCTTCCATGAACCCCGCGAAACCATCCACAGGCACGGCGGCCGCTGCCATTTCTGGCGTGGTGGTTGAACGCGATCCGGCGCGGATGCGAGCGGCCGTCCTCGCCGCCCAACGCGGCGGTCGTCGGGTCGGGTTTGTGCCGACGATGGGGGCGCTCCACGCCGGCCACGGAAGTCTGGTCGCACAGGCCCTGGCCCGGTGCGACGACGTCGTGGCTTCGGTCTTCGTCAATCCGTCGCAGTTCGGGCCCACCGAGGATTTTTCCCGGTATCCCCGCCCCTTCGCGGCCGACTGCGCGCTGCTGGCCAGCCAGGGAGTGCGGTGGGTTTTCGCCCCCGAGACTGAGTCGCTCTATCCCGCCGGACACGCCACTGCCGTCGTGGTGACGGGGCCGGCGGAGCCCTTTGAGGGGATGCTCCGACCGGGGCACTTTTCCGGGGTGGCCACGGTTGTCTGCCGGTTGTTTCTGGCGGTGCCGGCCGATGTCGCCCTGTTTGGCGCCAAGGATTGGCAGCAGACGCTTGTGGTGCGGCGGATGGTGCGCGATCTGGGCCTGCCGATTGAGATCGAGGTCTGCCCCACCGTGAGGGAAAGCGATGGCTTGGCCCTGAGCTCCCGCAATGCCTACCTCTCCCCCGCCGACCGCCAGCGGGCTGTCGCCCTGCACGAGAGCCTTTGTCAGGCCGCCGCCCTGTGGGGCGCGGGGCAGGATGTGACCGCCATCGAGGCCGCCATGCGCCATATTCTGGAACAGCGGGGAGTGTCGATCGATTACGCGGCGGTCGTCGATCGGGATACGTTGGCCACGCAGATCCCCCCCGGCTCCCCCGCCGTGGCGCTGGTGGCCGGTCGCTTGGGAACAACGCGGTTGATCGACAATCAGGAACTCCCTCCCCGCCCCCGTCCGCCGGGCTGAAGCGGGTCATCACCGGAGTCGGATCCTCCTGCACTGCCATGCTTTCCACGCTCTTCCACATTCCGCTGCGCGTCGGCCCCGGCGGGGGCGTGCCGCTCTTCGGCTGGGGAGTGCTGCTGGCGGTCTGGGCACTCGCCGGGGGAGCCGCCCTGCTGCAGGCGGCCTGGCGGCATGGATGGCGCGAGGCCCTGCAGGCTCTCTGCGGGCCTTTGGCAGTGGCCGGAGCCATGCTCTTCTGGCTGCTCCCGGCGCTCGATGATGGGCAGGGGGTGCCGGTGCGGGGCTATGGCGTGATGCTGCTGTTGGCAGCCGCTGCGGGGGTGGGACTTTCGGTCGTGCGGGGCCGGCGCATGGGGATCGATGCCGACACGATTCTGGCATTGGGCATGGAGATCTTCCTGGCGGGGATCGTCGGCGCCAGGCTGTTCTTCGTCATCGAATACTGGCGGGACTTTTTCCCCCCGGGCCGCAGCCTGCTGCAAGCGGTGCCGGCGATCCTCAATATTCCCGCCGGCGGACTGGTCGTTTTCGGTGCCCTGCCGACCGCGGCAGTGGCAGTCTGGTGGTTTGCCAAGCGGCGGAGCCTGCCGCTGGTTGTTCTGGCCGATTGCATGGCCCCCGGCCTGCTGGTCGGCTTGGCCCTCGGGCGGCTGGGGTGTTTTCTCAACGGCTGCTGTTTTGGGAGCCTGTGCGAATTGCCTTGGGCGGTGCGATTTCCCCCCGACAGTCCCCCCTGGCTCGATCAGCTCAACCGCGGCCTGCTGCGCTCAGCCGTCGACACCACCGGCCAGCGCCTGTGGAGCCTGCCGATCCACCCGGCGCAACTCTATGCCGCATTCGACGCGGCGCTCCTGGCACTGCTGGCGGTCTGCTTCACTCCGCTGGCCCGCCGGGATGGCGAGGTCTTCGCCCTCGTTTTGACACTCCATCCGATCTCCCGTTTTCTGCTGGAAATGATTCGCATCGACGAGCCGCCGGCGCTGGGCACCCCATTTTCCATTTCCCAGCTGGTGTCGCTTGTGCTGCTGGCTCTGGCTGTGGCCCTGTGGTGGTGGCTCTCCGGCCAGCCCCTGCGGGGAGCCCCGCCGGCTCCTGCAACCAACTCCACTGCCAAACCGGCGGTCCGGCTTTGACGCCGCCACTCCCAACAGCGACACTGCAGCGGGATCCCTATGAAGCCACCTGAAAAATCCCGCCAGCCGCCCGTCCCGCCAGCCTCTTTCAAAGGGGCCGAGGGAGAACCTGCGGAAGACCGCGCCGAGATCGATCTGGAGTGGCGGCGCATCGAAGCAGAACGCCTGGCAACCGAATTGGCTGAGGCCAGGGAAGACACCGCCGAAAGCCCTGCTCTGCTCCCCGGGCCGGTCGGCCATCCCTTTGGCCGCTGGCTGGTTCCGATCATGGCCGGGGCGTTGCTGGCCGGCGGGCTGTTGGCCCTCCTGCTCAACCTGCCCGGGCAGCGTTCCTCGGATGCCCCCGCTGCCGGTGGCAAGCAGACAGCCCACCCGCCCGGAGCGGATGGCGCAGCGTCGCCGACGGACGGGAATCAGGCGGATGCCGGCGGGCCTGGCCTCACCCGCTCGGCCGCAGCCCCCCCGGGAGGAGTCCGCGTGCGGGTGCTGCTGGAAACCCCCCAGGGCCGCCAGCGCTTGGAAGACCTCCTCGCCGACAGCCCTGTAGCGATTGACTTTGACGAAGAAGGGGCCGACGGCAGCGAGCGGTTGCGGGGCCGGGGCAGCCATGAAGCCATCGATGCCCTCCTCGATGCCCTCGCCACCCCCAGTCCGAGCCTATCCCTGACCGAACTTCCCGCCGACGCAACACTCCCTCTACCCGCCCCCACCGCAGCCCCGGTTCGGCCCACGGGGGTGTTTTGGATGGAGATCCTTGAAGCCCCCCGCGACCCCCAGCCATGAACGCTGCCGATTCCCCTCCCCCCCGCGTGAACCCAGCGGGCAGCGTTACCATCCGTTGCCGGGAGGATGGCCCGTTGGTGGTCGAAATGCCTAGCGATGCAAAAACTCTGGGATTGGTGCTGCGCGTCACCGATCACCTCGGCCGGGAATTTCCGCTGCCGGACCACAAACCGAGCGTTGCGCTGTGCCGCTGCGGGCACTCGGCAGACAAGCCCTTCTGCGACGGCACCCACAGGGACTGCGGATTCAAGGGGGCGTAGCAGGCTGCGGATCGTCCTGCAGCGCTGCCTCGCAGCCCCTGCGGCCCGAGATTGACGGTCGGGCAAACTGGAGCGCCTGCGGTGACCATTCACTGAACGGAAGGTATTTGCTTGAAATCACTTACGACATGTCGATGGAAGGGGATTACTGGCCTGCCGGAAGCGAACGATATGGACTGGCAGCCGATTCCCCTGTAGGGTTGAGCATTGGCGAGCGGGGCCTCAGGCCCCTTGCCAGGTGCCCCATCGATCGTGGCCGGTGTTGTTCTGACTTTCCGCTCAAGACTTTTCGCTTGAGGCACAATTGTCGCACCCCAGATCCAACTTTTATCAGCGGTACAGCGTCTGGATCATGGCGGTCCTGGTGTTTTTCCTCCCCATGGTCATGGTGGGGGCCCTGAAGGCCAAGGGAAACAACCGCAACGACGTGAAGGGTTGGCTGCCGCTGGAATACCCGGAAACCCAGGTATACCGCTTCTTTCGCCGCAGTTTCCAGGGTGAGGAGTTCATCCTCATCAGTTGGGAAGGCTGCACGATGAGCGATCCCCGGCTGGAATTGCTCGCCAAGAAACTGCTCCCACCGCCGGAAGAGGCGTCCCGCATCGACCGCCCGCTCTATTTCAAGACCGCCCAAACCGGCCCCCGGGCGGTAGAGCGGATGATGAGCGAACCGCTCAACCTCGATCGCGACGAGGCGATCTCTCGACTCACCGGGGCGATCATCGGGCCTGCCGTGCCTGTTTCGCCTGCCTCGGCATCTGAGGGGGACCCATCCGACCAACGCCAGACCTGCCTGGTGCTGACACTGGCCGACACCGCCCGCGCCAATCTGCACGGCGCGATCGACATGATCAAGCAGGTCGCCTCAGCCGAATGCGGCATTCCCGAGGCGTCGCTCCATCTGGGAGGCCCGCCGGTCGACAACGTTTCAATCGACAAGGCCGGCCAGACGAGCGTCACGATCCTCTTCGCCCTCTCGCTGGTGGTCGGATTTTTTGTCAGCTGGTGGAGCCTGAAGAGCAAATTGCTGGTGGGTCTGGTGCTGGCATCGGGCGTCTACAGCATGTTTGCCAGCCTCGCGGTGGTCTGGTATTCCGGCTATCCGGTCGACGCGATCCTGTTGACGATGCCGTCGCTGGTCTACGTGGCAACCACCAGCGGGGCGATCCATCTGGCCAACTATTACCGCGACCAGATTGCCGAAACGGGCGTGCAGGAGGGGGCGGCAGGCCGCTCCGTTCATCACGCACTGCTGCCGCTCTCACTGGCCACCGGCACCACCGCCATCGGCCTGGCAACACTCGCCGTAAGCGAACTGGTCCCGATCAGGATGTTTGGCATCTTCTCGGCCATCGGCGTGGTGGTGAGTTTTGTGATTCTCGTCACGTTCATGCCAGCCGCTCTGGAACTGTTCCCCCCCAAGCTGGCCGTCGGGGCCGCCGCGGGCGAAGAGGGAGACAACGGCGACTGGAAGCCTGTCGAGAGCAGCCGCTGGTGGCGCATGGGCGAGTGGGTGACCCGCCACAACGGCCTGGTGGCCACGCTCTGCCTGCTGGTGATGGCGGGGGTTGGCTACGGCATGACGCAGGTCGAGAGCAGCGTGCAGCTGATGCGGCTGTTTGCGCCAAAGGCCCGCATCCGCGAGGATTACCGCTGGCTGGAATCGCATCTTGGGCCGCTTGTTCCGATGGAGATCCTCGTCCGGCTCGACCAGCAGGACTGCTCCCTGAATTTCCTCGAACGGATGGAATTGGTCGGCGGAATCCAGCAGGAAATCGGCACGCTGTCTGAGGTGGGGAGCTCTCTCTCCACCGTGACTTTCGGCCGCAGCCTTGACGCTGGGGGTGGCGGCGAAGGCATTGGCGGAGCCGCGGCCCGGGCGTTTGGCCTCGGTTCCCGCACCAAACGCAGCGTGCTCAACCGGCGGCTGACAGCCCATCGCCAGGATTTTCTCGATGGCGACTACCTCCGCGAGGCGACTGCCGAAAATGGACGCGAAGAGGAACTGTGGCGCATCAGCGCCCGCGTGAGTGCCACCAAGGAAGTTGACTACGCCCTCTTCCAAGCCGAACTGCGTTCCAAGATCGATCCCATCCTTGCCACCCTCGCCGAGCGGGGCGTGAAGGGGATCCGGGTCGATTACACCGGGCTGGTGCCGCTGGTCTACAAGGCCCAGCATTCACTGCTCGATGGCCTGATCTTCGGCTTCGTGACCGACTTCGCGATCATCGTCGCCGTGATGATCCTGCTCTGCCGGGCTGCGTCGGCTGGCTTGGTGCTGCTCCTGCCGGCGGCCTTTCCGGCGATCATGGTTTTTGGCGCGATGGGCTGGGGCAACTTCCTGATGAAGTCGTTCGATGCCGGGACGCTGCTGATCGATATCGGCACTGTCATGGCCCCGAGCGTGGCGCTGGGCGTGACCGTGGACGACGTGGTGCACTTCATGCTCTGGTTCCGCCGCGGCATCGCCGACGGCCTCGACCGCAAGCAGGCGGTGATGCTCGCCTACAAGGGCTGCGCCCGAGCGATGTACCAGAGTTGGGGCGTGATCGGCATCGGGTTGTCTGTCTTCTCGCTGTCGCCATTTGGGCCGACCCAGCGATTTGGTCATATGATGTTGGCCATGCTCACCATCGCACTGGTCGGAAACCTCGTGTTGTTGCCAGCTCTGTTGTCCGGTCCGCTGGGAGCGATCTTCAGCTGGAGCGTTCTGCGGATCGAACGGAACAAGGCGAAGCGCGAGGGACGCCGGCAGATCACCACCGACCCGGGCACTGATGCCCTCCCCGCACCGCACGTGATGCCGGGACAGTCAAAACAGGTTGTTCATGCTTGATGCGGCCCCCTCCACTGGCGATGCTGCCGGTGGCTCAGGCGCGACGGCAGGCCCAGGCCTGCCCGTGGCGACCGTTTTTCTCAAACCAAAACGGGCTCGCCCATTCTTTGGCAAACATCCCTGGGTGCTCGATTCAGCCGTGCTGCGGGTGGAAGGCACGCCGGCCGATGGGGACGTGGTCGATCTCGCCACCCATGATGGGACATTTGTTGCCCGGGGTCTGTGGAATTCCTCGAGCAAGCTCCGCGTACGACTCTACGCCTTTGACGCCGCCACCAGGCTCGACGATGCCCTCTGGGCGTCGCGGATTGCCTCTGCGGTCGGACTGCGGCAGTCGCTCGGTCTCGACGATCGGGCCGGGGCCGCCCGTCTGATCAATAGTGAGGGAGATGCTCTCTCCGGTCTGATCGTTGACCGCTACGGCGCATGGCTCTCCGTGCAGGTTACGGCACTGGCGATGTCGCACCGGCTCGACGCGATCTGCGACACCCTCGAATCACTTGTGGCTCCCAAAGGAATCCTCCTGCGGGGCGCGGAGCGGGGGCTGGCGAAGCTTGAAGGGCTGCACCTGCCCGACCGGCTCGTGCGGGGCAGCGCTCCCTCAGGCCCCATCTTTGTGTTCGAACACGGCTTGAAATTTGGCGTCGACCTCACCGAGGGTCAAAAGACCGGCTTCTATCTCGACCAGCGGGACAACCGTCAGGCTGCAGCGCGGTTTGCCCGCGGCCGACGGGTGCTCGATATGTTCTGCTATTCGGGCGGCTTCGCCACGGCCTGCTCAGTGAGCGGCGGGGCGCGGAGCGTGCTGGCTGTCGATTCAAGCGCCAAGGCGACGGCGCTGGCCAAAGCCAACGCTGATTTGAACGGCGCCACCAACGTGATCGTCGAGACCGCCGACGCCTTTGAAAAGCTTGCCGCCGTTTCCTCGGCAGCCGACCGCTTTGGCATGGTGATCCTCGATCCGCCAAAGTTCGCACGCAGCCGGGCCTCGCTCGACGACGCGATGCGGGCCTACCACCGCATCAACCGCATGGCGGTCGATGCGCTCGAGCCTGGCGGCATCCTCGTGACCTGCTCCTGCTCCGGGTCAGTGTCTCGGGATGATTTTCTTGTGATGCTCTCCGGTGTGGCCCAGCGGAGCGGTCGCACGATCCAACTGCTCGAATGCCGTGGCGCCGCCCCCGACCATCCCGTCAGCGCCAGCTGCCTGGAGGGGGAGTATCTCAAGTGCGTGATCGCCCGCGTGGGCTGATCGCCGCAGGCTCCCTAGCAGGCTGTGGATAAAGTGCCGCATCGCTGGATGCGATGCCTGCCGACCGTGGAAATCCTCGGCGTTTCCACCCGGCGGCAAAGTGGAAAAAGGGCATGGCTGACTTTTTCCACGGACAGCTAGGGGCCGAGGGTGCAGGTGCCGCAGGCGGCCGGAGCTTCCAGCGGTGTGACCGGATCGATGAACAGCCAGGCGATGCCGCCGATCGCATAGACCAGCGCAAAGAGATAGAAGGCGGCGTTCCAGCTCTGCGGAGCGCCCGCCGCC
>CAISJI010000182.1 GCA_903885565.1 uncultured Planctomycetaceae bacterium | reverse complement strand
CGTGTCAGCAATGCGGCCGGCAATCTCGGCTCCAGCATCGGCAGCGTCGGCACGGCCACGGTGTCGAATGGCACGTGGGCCAACAGCAGCAACCTCGACGTCGGTGGCAGCGGCACCGGATCGCTCAATGTGGACGGTGGCATCGTCACAAATACGGTCGGCTACATCGGCATATTCGCCGGCAGCGTCGGCACGGCCACGGTGTCGAGCGGCACGTGGGCCAGTAGTGTCGACCTCACCGTTGGCTCGAATGGCACCGGCACGCTCACCGTGAACGGCGGCCTCGTCACCAACACGCACGGCGCGCTCGGCTACTCCTCCGCAGGCGTCGGCACCGCCACTGTGTCGAGCGGCACGTGGGCCAATAGCGGCAACCTCACCGTCGGCAGAAGCGGCACGGGCACGCTCATCATGAACGGCGGCCTCGTGACTGTCGGCGGCACGCTCTCGCAAGGCACCTATGGCACGATCAATCTGAATTCCGGCGGCACGCTCCAGATCGGCGCCGGCACAACCGGCGGCGTCCTCGCAACCGCTCTCACGAACAACGGCACGCTCATCTTCAACCGCTCCGATGCCTCCACCTACTCAGGGGTCATCAGCGGCACGGGCGCGGTCACGAAGCAGGGCGCCGGAACGCTCACGCTCTCTGGCTCCAGCAACAACACCGGCACAACCACAGTCTCAGCCGGCGAACTGAAGGTGAATGGCTCCACCGGCTCGGGGGCGCTGACGATCGCCAGCGCCGCCATGCTCAGCGGCACCGGCACAATTGGCGGGGTGACCACGATCAGCGGCACGCATATGCCGGGCAACTCTCCCGGTATCCAGACCTTCTCGAGCGACTTGACCTACTCCCAGACTGGCCCCTCCGGCCCGCAGGTCTATTGGGAACTGGCGGGCAACACCACGAGCAATAGTCCGACCGAGTATGACCAGATCGAGGTGGGCGGGGATCTGGCGTTTAGCTCCGTAACCTCGTTCGATCTGGCATTTGGGAGCGGTGGCAGCACTGTCAATTGGAACGATGCGTTCTGGGCGACCAATGAGCAGTGGACGATTTACAACGTCACAGGATCGCTCAGCGGCTTTTCCAATCTGCTGCTGACGACTTCCAACTGGCAAGACAGTCAAGGGAATTGGTTCAACAGCCTGCTGGCGGGGAACACATTCTCGCTGCTGCAGATTGGCCAGAATATTGTGCTGCAGTACACGGTTGCCCAGGCTGCTGTGCCTGAAATCGACTCAGCTTCCCTTGGCAGTGCTCTGGCCCTCGTGATCGGTTCGTGCGGCCTGCTAGAACGCCGTCGGATCAAGGTCAAGGCAAAGGCTGCCTGACACGACTCGGCTACCTCAATTCCAACCCGAGGGGAGCAGGACTCATTCGCGAGCTTGCTCCCCTTGTCGTTTTCACGGCCGCTCAATTCATCCCCGGCTCCCGCATCACTCTCCGCACCCGCCCGCCAAGACCGCTGACAGACTGGTGGCGGCACCGGCTTGGAAAAGTCCTTGGCTGGTGACGTTTTTGGAGGCCTATGGCGGGCGATTGGCCATTCAGGCGACCGTGGAGCCGCCAGTCACCGTGAGCCGGAATCAGGGGTCGAAAATCCCGGACAAATGGGCGGGCTTCTATCGGACTGAGGGGAATGCCGGGAGGGGTACCCCATACACAGAATTAAGAGGGGAGAAGAGAAGAAGGAGATAGAGAGGAGAAGGAACCGGTTCAGTATTGGTGTCGATGGAGGTCGGCATACGTGCTGAACTAGGTCGGCATGGGTGCGGATGTTGGTAGCGAGAGCCGCCCGGTCGACAGGGACGCTGACGCGCGGGCGAACAAGGGGGAGAGTCGGGGCCATCTTGGGGCCGGTCACTTCCCGTCCTGCCGTAGCAGTCCCAGCCTCGCTCGCCGTACTACTTTTCTGGATATTTTTCTTGCCGTGGGATTCTTGTTGACGCGGCCCCGCCCCTGCCATAGTCTCTCGACATAAATCCAGTGCGCCCCCCGTGCGTGGACAAGGGCGCTGGTTTTTTCCGGTCCACATCCACGCCGAGAAGCCTCAGATGCGTCGCGTATCTTTTCAGTTTTTGTTGCTTTGTGCCGTAGCTGCCTGCCTGCTGCCTTCTCCTGCCGGTGCCGTCACGATTGCCATGGTGACGGTTGGCGATCCCGGCAATGCCAACGACACGGGAGGCACCGGTAACGGTGCCGTGGCCTACTCGTACCAGATCGGCAAGTACGACGTGACAATCGGCCAGTACACAGCGTTTTTGAACGCCGCTGATCCGAACGGCACGAACGACCACGGCATTTACACCTCGAATATGGGTACTGATCTCAACATCGCCGGTATCTCGTACACTGCGGAGTCGGCAGCCGGATCAAAGTACAGCGTGATCAATAACGGTGGCGATAGTGCTAATCGTCCGATCACATTTGTGAGTTGGTATGACGCGGCGAGGTTTTCCAACTGGATGACGAACGGCCAAGGCAGCGGCAGCACGGAGACCGGCGCCTATGATCTCGCAAACGCCCTCCCCGGCGTGGCTCCGGCGAAGACTCCCGGCGCGGCATTCTACATTCCGACAGAGAACGAATGGTATAAGGCGGCGTATTACTCGCCGGCCCTGAACGGCGGGGCGGGCGGCTACTACGAGTATGCCACGCAGAGTAACACGGCACCGGGCAACATCATCGGCAACACGGCTAATCAGGCGAACTACGTCACTGTTGATGGGTATTCCGTGACACAGGCGCCCAATTACTATCACACGCAAAACTACCTGACAGACGTGGGCGCATTCTCAGGCAGCGCGAGCTTCTACGGCACGTTCGACCAGAGCGGGAACGTGCTTCAGTGGAACGATCTGAATGGGACTGCCGGGTTGCTTCGTGGGTTCCGGGGCGGTGATTGGTACGACGGCAGCGGTTCGTTCAACTTGTCGTCTTCCTTCAGCTACCCGGACCTTCCGTCGCTTGAGGACCGCTATCTCGGTTTTCGTCTCGCAAGTCCCGTCCCCGAGATCGACCCAAATAGCCTCGGAAGCGTCTTGGCACTCGTGCTGGGATCGCTGGGGTTGCTTGAGCGCCGTCGACTGAAGGTAAAGCTGGCCGTCTGATAACGCCCCAGCCACAGCACGATGCCAACCCAAGGGGAGCAGGACTCATCCGCGAGCCTGCTCCCTGCTGTGTTTTCATACGCCGCTCAATTCATCCCCGAATAATCGGGGACGGGAGAGAATTCAGTCCCTTTCCGCCGAATCAACCGAAGCAAAAGTCGCTCCCATCCCCTACTCCCCCAACCAGCGACCAGCCCAAACACCGCGAGCCGCATCACAGTTGCAGGAACTCAACCCGGTTCCGCATTTCTTCAAGTCGCATCAGCGACGCGATCAGGACAAGATCTTGGATCGCGCCGCCTATGGTCACCCGTAGTTGATGGGCATAGACCAGACCGGCGAAGTCGCGCCGGCCTATCTGCCACGCCGCTGCCAAAACCAAGGAGTCACTGTCTTGCGTGAATACGACACGCCCGAGTTCCGTCGCCCGTTGCAGAAGGAGTACGTCCTCCCAGTCAGCCTTGCCGTCCTCATCTGCCGTCAGCACATCAACGCCTCGCTCTCGAACACCGACCGCGATGGCTTTAGGAACGTGTTGGTCAAAATACAGCGCGACGCTCACGTCCGCCCCATACTCTTTAACTTCTCGCGCAGCAGCGAGGTTTCCTGTTGGGCTGCAATGCGATCAACGTCCACGAGTTGCTGGGAGATCGCCGCGTCGACGGCCTCTCGATGGTCGTGGTAATACGCCAACGCAGCGTAGATCTGTCCCAACGTCAGATGCGGATGCTGCCGTTGAATCTCCTCGGCATCCCAATGATGGGCAATCCTGTCGAGCGCGATCTCGACGACTTTTGTCCGCGTGCCCTCAAGAAATGGCACGCCGTCGGCGGACAGTTCGATGTGCGGATAGGAAACCGTCGCCATGGACACATTTCTCGAGGATCGAATGCGGGAATCCGCGGTAGCAGCAAATTATATCGCAACAGGGGTGGGGCTGCTCGATTCCGCACCGCAATGCGCAACAGCGACCCCGACCCTCAAAAAAAACTAGGCCCGGTAGGATTCGAACCTACGACCAAGGGATTATGAGGACGAAAGCAGCAGATTGCGAAACGATCAGGGATTTTGGGGTGGTCTGAGTTTCGGCTGAGGAAACTTAATCCCAGATACGGCCCACTCCGTACTGTTGAAACACGGAGTCGGCACTGACGATCGGGATTCCTTCTCCGAGACATTGAGCCGCCAGAAGTCTGTCGAAAGGATCTCTGTGATGGAACGGCAACGCCATTTGCCGTTCAGCAATTTCCAAGGTGATGGGCGACACCACCAGGGCAAGATCAATCAAGGCTTTTTCCATCCATGTGCGGTACGGCAGGGACAGAGAGAGCTTTCCCAACCCTCCTTTGATGGAGAGTTCCCAGATGGTTCCGACACTGACGAGCAGCTCGCTGGCGGGTCTTCCAAAACAGCGACGGCACGAATCCCGAGTTTGCGTGGGTCATCCAATGCCCAGATCAACGAGTGGGCATCAACCAGATGCCTCATCTCGTGTACTCCTTGAAGTCCTCCAACGGAGCATCAAAGTCTGGAGCCATATACAGCACGGAACCCTTCATCGTTCCCAACTGCCTGGCTGTCTTCTTGGCACCAACAGAGGTGGGGACAATTCGGGCGATGGGTTGGTCGTTCTCGGTGATCACAACCTCTTCGCCCGGCGAAAGTCGATGAATGAGGTCGGTCAGCCTCGATTGTGCCTCTTGGATAGTCACGGTTGTCATGTTCCAATCTCCTTCGCCACCATTCTAGCACGAGGTGAGACGTGTCGTTCCCGTGGCCGCACGGTCGGATTTCCTAGGGGGAGGAAAAGTCTGCCTGGCCTCCTCAGCGGCTCTTTCTAACTTGCTACAGGCGGTTGTAGGCCCACTCCGGCAGAAGTCGCAGAGCCATGCAATGAGTCGCCATCGTTGTGTCATGTAGGCGTGTTTTTGCCGGCGGCGGATCGCTCGGAGGATCTGCTCGCAGGCGACATCGACCGGGGCGATCCAGAAGAGGCCGTCACCCTTCGCCATGGCGGTATCGATGAATCCCGCCTGGATATCGGTGATGTGGATCGGGAGTTGTTGCTTGGCGATCTTGTGTCGCAAAGCCTGCATGTACCGCGAAACGAATGCCTTCGATGCCCCATAGGCCGGAGCACTTCCATCGGCTTTGATGGCGGCGATGGACGAAATTCCGACGAGGTGGCCGCTACCCCGTGCCATGAAGTGTCGCATCGCCACGCCGGCCATCGCTGCGAATCCGGTCACGTTGACCGCGATCGTCTCGGCTTCCGGACGCCAGGCGAGATCGGAATTCTCATGCCCTATACCGGCGGTAATGATCACGAGCTCAACTCCGCCCATGGCCTCAAGCAGTTCGCCAAGGATTTCCATAGCAGGGCGGCAGTCAGCGATATCTGCCACGCGATTGAAGGTCGTGGTCGGAAGCGAGGCCGCGAGCTTTCGCAGATTCTCATCCCGCCGGGCAACGAGGCCGAGGGTGTAGCCCTGCTGAGCGAGTGCCTTCGCCAAACCAGCACCGATCCCCGACGATGCCCCGATGATAATGGCGGACTGGCCCACGCCTCGTCCCTTTTGCACGACCACGGCCGGGTTATGGGGTTGGAATGGGGTTGGCACTTTGTCCTCGCCCAAAATCATCAAAAACAACTAGGCCCGGTAGGATTCGAACCTACGACCAAGGGATTATGAGTCCCCTGCTCTAACCGCTGAGCTACGGGCCCGAAGCACCTGCTTTAAGAACCTGCTTTATAGGGTTTTCCAGCCTGCAATACACCCCACGACCGTTCCACGCCGACTGCCACCCTCATCCACTCCCACCTGCCGCAGGCATGCCACCTCCTCAGGCATAACGACTGCCATACGATTGGGTGACAAGGCAGACCGCTCCGCGGCTGTTCTGGGCCAGGCATGCCCCGTTCCCCGCCAGCCAAGTGCCACGCCATACCGCCTGACAGGATCGGGATCTGTCTGCTCTCGGGGCGGGGCCGAGAAGACTGTGGCAAAAGCCATCCAGAGCCTGCTAGGCTGGCTCGGCCGCCCGCCGTTGCCGACCCCAGCAGCGCCCCAACTCGCCCGAGAAAATAAGCCCCTGCGATGCATGAGGACCAGGCCACAACGGTGACAACCGCCCTGCGGCAGAGGTTCACAGCCGCCTCCAGCGAGGCGCTGGCTCACGCCGCCGCAGCAGTGCGTTGGCAAACGCTCGCTGAGGGAGACCTGCTGCCCCTCGAGAGCCACGAGCCAGACGACCTGCTCATCGTCTGCTCCGGCCGACTGGCGGTGTATGCCCGCGATGCCGCAGGGGGGCTGCGGCTCAGGGAAATCGTGACCCAACCTGGGCGACTCCTGGGAAAACCGGCCGGAGAGCAGGGCTCTCGGCAGACCACGATCGTGGCACTCGCGGCTGGTGTGGTCGGTGTGATCAGTTCTGCAGATATCAGCGGGCTCAGCGGGGCCACCGCGGCCCACAGTGGCTGCCCGGCTGGGATGGGGCGCAGCCCGACGGCCAATCGGCTGAGAATCCTCGCCGCCGATCTCAGCGGCGCCGCTGCCGGCCTCGCTCCCAGCACGCTGGCCGTCATGCAGGATGTGCCGCGGCTCGGCACGCTGGCCCGGTATCTGGAAACCAGCGATGGCATCGCCTGTATCGTCACCGATCATCAGCTCGAAAGCGGCGATGTGGTGCGCGTCCGCCAATATCCGCAGGAGGAGATGATGGTGGCGGGCGTCGTCGGCGCCCTCGCACAAGTCGCCAGCACGCTCAGATCCCCCGACGGCCGCTCGATCCTGATGCTCGGGGAAAACACCGGGCAGCTGCTCGGCCTCACAGCCCCGCAGAATTGGGAGCGGCTCTCGGAAGCGATGGGCCTGCTGTTCCGCGGCGGCTCGCTCTCAACGCTGCAGATCGACGCCTTTCGCGTTGCGGGAGAATTGCTGCTCGAAGACGCTGCCGTCCGCGCAGCGGGGGGAGCGGAGGTGGTGTGCGGATGCACAACATCGTCAGCCACCGCGTTACGAATGGCTGCCCGCGGCATCGAGACGGTTGAAGAATTGATGCGTCGCACTGGTGCCGGCACGATCTGCGGCGGCTGCCGGGGAAGGCTCGCCGGAATTGTTGAGCAGAGCGAAGGACAGCTCTGCCGCCTGAAAACAGTTCCGCTCGTAGCAGGGAGCCTGCTGGCCATCCTCACGCCGGCCGGTGAAATGCCGCTGGTGGTTGGGAGGCCCGGGCAGCACGCCCGTATCGAAGCCTTTATCGACGGGCGCTGGATCGGCCGGCCCTACACACTGCTCACGTCAGGAGCCGATGCCTATGAAATCGGCGTCAAGATCGAGACCGACGGCCTCTTCTCCGAGTGGATCAGCCAGGCAGCCCCCGACACGCTGGTGCGGGTGCATCGGCCCGAAGGGGAGGTCTGTCCTGCCCCTCTCGATCCGCGGCCGCTGGTTTATGTGGTGGCGGGCATCGGCGTGACGCTGGCCATCGCCGGCGTGCGAGCCTGCGCCAGCCACCGCCGCGTGCATGTTTTTTACAGCTATCGCACAGCCGCCACAGCTCCGTTTCTCCCCGAACTAAGGCAGGGGGTGGCCACCGGAGGAGTGCAGCTCGTCGAATGCGAAACGGCGCTGGGCGAACGGATGGCGCCGGCCTGTGTGGCGGGCCAGATCGCGGCGCTTGGCCCCTGCGAGGTGGTGGTGTGCGGGCCGGCCGACTTCAACTCACAACTGGTCGAGGCGATCAAACCGCTGCCTGCAGTCGAGGTGCGTTCCGAAAGCTTCTACCACGCGCAGCGTGGCGAGGGAGCGCATGGAAAACCGGGGGAGTGGCGGCTGCCAAACTTCAAGCACCGGCATTCAGCCGGCGAACCACAGCTGATCAGCACCACGCTGCCAGCGCACGATCAGGCGGCGCAGTTTCTGCGGGAATACCATGCCGAGTGCCAACCGGGCTGCGATCCGGCCCCGCGGATCGAGGCAGCAGTGGCGGAGCTTCACGATCGCGGCGCCTGGCGCAAGACCCCTGAGGAACTCGGATTTGCGGCGCGGCTGGCCTGGCGCAATGCGGTGCGGTGCGTCGGCAGGCTCTCCTGGCGGGGCCTCCATCTCCGCGACTGCCGCGATCTCACCTGCCCCGACACGATGGCCGAGGCGCTCTTTGACCATCTCCGCTTTGCCTTCAACGGCGGCGACCTGCGGGCGGCGATCACGGTGTTTGACTCAGGCGACAACAATCGCCCCGGCCCCCGCATCTGGAATCCGCAATTGCTGCGCTACGCAGGCGTGCGGCTGCGCACCGGCCGGCAGATCGGCGACCCGGCCACCAACGAACTCACCGCCCGGATCCGCACGCTCGGCTGGGAGCCAAAGGGAGGCGATTTCGAGCTGCTCCCGCTGGTGATCGAAACGGCAGACGGTGGCCCAAGACTCTACGAACTGCCAGCCGACTGCCGGCAGGAGGTGGCGATCGCCCATGCCGCATATCCGTGGCTGGAGACGCTGGGGCTCAAGTGGCATGCCATCCCGGCCGTGAGCGACATGGCGCTCGATGCCGGCGGCGTGAGCTATTCTTTTGCCCCGTTCAACGGCTGGTATCTCAACACGGAGATCGCGGCCCGCAATCTCACCGATACCAACCGCTACGACCTGCTCCCCCGGATTGCCGAACGGATGGGCCTCGACATCCTCAACGACAGAAATCTGTGGCGCGACAAGAGCCTCGTGATGCTCAATGAGGCGCTCTTGGAATCGTTTGACAGGGCGGGCGTAAAGATCGCCGACCACCATCAGATCGGCCGCGAATTTCTGGAATTCTGCCGGGCCGAACAGCAGGCCGGCCGCGAGCCCCACGGCCGCTGGATGTGGCTTGTGCCGCCCGTTTCCCCGTCCACAACAGTGCTCTACCAGGAAGGTTTTAAGGATCTCTCGTTCAAGCCGGCCTACCGCTATCAGGCTCCGATCTGGAGCGGCCGCCCCTGGCCGGAGGGAACAGCGAGCGGCGCCGGCCATGCGGCCGGCGGCTGCCCGGTGAAATAGAGCGCAGCGTCAACCCCGACCATATTGGTTACCCGCTGGGGAATCTGACTTCCGTCAATCGCCGGCTGCGGGACGGCAAAAGTTTCGTCGCATGCGCTCCTCAAGCGTTCGCCGATCCCTCCGCCTCCACCGTCCTCCCTGATCGATGTTCGGGGAGGGGGTGCCCGTGCCCCAGGAGCCGGCGTAGGCGGCCAGCGGAGCCATGGAAGGCGAAGCGCAGCCGACTTTCGAGTGAGCGAAAGGCCCGGAGGGCCGCAGCGAACGGCAGGCGTCGGGCATGGGCAGTCCCGGACCTTGAGCGGCTTCGACTTCCGTGAATCGCCGGCTGCGGGACGGCACTGGTTTCGTCACTTGGCCGCAGCCGCTCATGCTCTTTTTGCTCAGGGCGCCGGCTGTGCCACTGGCGCTGGCCCATCCACCCGCTTGAGAATGCCAAACAGATCGCTGTCGGTCGTGAGGATCAGCGTCGTGTCGCGGCCGAGTGTGTTTTTGTAGGTTTCAAGCGTTTTTACAAACCGATAGAAGTCGGCCGCCCGCGGGCTCCCCGTGTAGGCCTTGGCGTAGATCTCCGAGGCGGCGGCGTCGGCGGTGCCCATGATCTCCTGCACCTTCAGATATGCCTCCGACTCGATCTTCTGCAGATCCTTCGCCTTGCGGCCCTCGATCTTGGCTGCCTCTCCCTCCCCCTGCGAGCGGAAACGCTCTGCGATCTGCATCCGTTCGGAGGTCATTCGATCGTAGATCTTCTCGATCACGCCGCTTTTGTAATTGAGTCGCTTGATCCGCACGTCGACCAGTTCGATTCCCCAGAGCGTCACCTTCGGCTGGGCGGCGGCGAGAATCTCCCGCTCCAGTTCGCGCCTGCCAAATTGGATCGCCGGCAGCACAGCCACGGCGGCGACGGAAGGATCGACATCCTGATCGATCTCCGCCTTGCGGTTTTTGTCGGAGCGAACCACCTCGATGAGATCGTGGCGGGCGACTACGTTTCGTGTCTCGCTGCCGATGATGTCGTCGAGGCGGGAGACGGCACTCCGCTCATCGCGCAGGCTCTGGAAATATTTGAGCGGATCGGAGATCCGCCAGCGGGCGAACGTGTCGACCACCACGTAGAGCTTGTCGCGGGTGGTCATCTCGTTGGGGCTGCCGTCCCATTCGAGGATCCGCTTGTCGAAGCGGTTTGCCTGCTGGATCAGCGGGGTTTTGAAGTGGAGACCGGCACCATACGGGGAGCCGAGCGAATTGAGCGGGTCGCCCACCGGCCTGCCAAACTGCGTGATGATCACCTGCTCGGTTTCATCGATTGTGTAGGCAGCCCCAAACAGCACCGTTGCCAGCAGAAATGCCGCGATCAGGCCGAGAGGGGAGAGGGCCCAGGAGGAAAAATTCCTGAGAAAACTGAGCAGAGGATGGTTGATCGGGAGCTGGTTCATGGGGCTTGTGTCCGGGGGGTGGCCCGTGGCGTGGAGGGTTTGGCCGGCTCGGCATCGAGCTGGCGCAGGTTGAGCAGGGGCAGGAATTGCTTGGCGTCGGCGTCGAGGATGATCTTGCCACCGATCTTGGGCATCACCTCGGCGACCGTCTCCAGATAGAGCCGCTGCCGGGTCACCTCGGGAGCTTTTTCATACTGCTCGAGCAGTTTTTTGAAACGGGCGACGTCTCCCTCCGCCTCGTTGACCCGCGTGAGGGCATAGCCCTCCGCTTCGCTGATTTTCTTGGAGGCCTCGCCGCTGGCCCGCGGGACGACCTTGTTGTATTCGCCGTTGGCCTGGTTGATCATCTGCTCGCGCTCCTGCTGGGCGCGGTTGACCTCGTCAAATGAGCGCTGCACCGGGGCGGGCGGATGGACGTTCTTCAGCTGCACCTGCTGCACCCGCAGACCCATCTGCAACTCCTGCACGAGAGAGGTGAGCTTGGTGATCGATTCATTCTCGATCCCCTGTCGGCCGATGGTGAGCACCTCGTCAACGGTGCGGTCGCCGACCACCTCCCGCATCACGCTCTCGGAGAGATCGCGCAGCGTGGGACCGGGCTCGCGATTTTTGAACATGTACTTCTCTGGATCGCTGATCTCATACTGCACCACCCACTCGACATGCGCGGCGTTGAGATCGCCGGTGACCATGTCGCTCTCCTTGGTCTGTTCGCCGGAGACCTGATCGGGGTTGGTGACGCCTGGTGAGCCAAATCCGAATTCCAGCTTGAGCTGCCGCTTCACCGGCAGCACCGTCACCTGATCGATCCCGAAGGGGAGCTTGAAGCGCAGGCCGGGCCCCACCGTGCCGACCGATCTCCCGAAGCGCTGCACCACGCCAATGCTCTCCGGGCCGACGGTGTAGAAGCAGCTGGAAAGCCCAAAAAAGGCGAGGGCGGCGAGCAGCCCCAGCACCGGCAGCAGGGGCCCCCAGTTGGCGCCGAGAGGCAGGCTGGCATCATCGGGAAGCTGTGTGGAACGCGCCATGGAATGTGTCCTGAACCAGAGACCACGCCCCCCGGCGGACGATCCGCCGGGGGGGTGGCCTGTGAAGATCTACGCGAAGCGACGGGCATTTTTGTGCCCGCTATCAGCCGACTATCTGAACTGCTGGCACCAATAGGGGGTGCCATTGGAACTGTAGGCCACGGCCACACCGATGCGGGTGAGGCTGCCATCGAGAATATTGCTGCGATGCCCGGGGGAGTTCATCCAGTTGTTGACGATCTCACCGGCGGAGGTCTGCCCCATGCCGATGTTTTCAGTCACTCCGCTGCCGTGCGCCAGATTGTTGTTGCTGGCCATCCAGTGGGCGTGATTGCGCGCCCCCTGCATCAGTTGGGAATCAGTTGCCAAGGGGGGAAGCCCCTGCCTGGCCCGGGCTGCATTGGTTTGGGAAATCACAGCCGCCTCTGTTCCCGAGCTTTGTGCGGGCACGCGTGCCGGCGACGGCTTGGCCGCCTCTGCCGATCCCGCCAGGCCCACGACCACCGCCAGCATCCCCACCGCGATCCATCCGCAAACTTCTTTTTGCGTCTTCATCTATTAATGCCTCCATGGTGATTCGAACTCGCTGCAACGCAAGTTTTGCCGCGGGGTTTTTCCGCCCCTCGGCATGCAAATGTCTTACCCGCTGGAGCGACACCGCGGCGCGCAGGGGTGCCGGTTTTGTGGCCTGGGGGGTCTGGGAGGAATGGGAAGAATGCCTGTGTGGCGGCCGCGAAGTGGCGCACAACCGGAAAAAACAGCGACAAACAGCTGCTTTCGCCGGTGGGAAGGGGCCCGCTGGCCGGTTTTAGTCCGCGGCGCCAGCCCGGGCCCGAGCGATCACGAAATCGACCAGCGGCTGGCAGTGGAAGAACCCCTCCCAGAAGCTGTGCCCCTGGCCCGCTGGCACGATCAGGTTGACCAGCTCCCCTTTCCCGGCGGCGATGTACCGCTTGCGAAGTTCCCCCGAGTTGCGGTCGAGCGGCACCACGGTGTCGACATCGCCATGGATGATGCAGACCGGCACGTTCGCCTCGGCCAGCCGGCCAATCTGCTCGATCGGGCAGAGTTCGGCCGCTTGGGCGGCCAGTTCGGCGGGGGTCAGCCCATAGGCCGCGGCCGCCCCGTCCACGCCGGGATACGTGCGCCAGTCATACACCGGATAGATGCCAGCCAGCCCGGCGGTGAACTCCGGGTGGGCGATCGCCCAAGCGGAGGCCCACAGGCCACCCCGGCTGCGCCCCAACAAAACAGGCTTTTTGCTGTATCCCCGCCGCACCATCTCGGCATGGAGGGCCTCGGCCGCCTGCACCCCTGCCGGGCTGCCATACGACTCGCCGCTATCGACTCCCGCCACCGCGATCCCCGCCTGTGTGAACTGCTCATGCATCCACTTTTCAGCCTCATCGGGGCAGGAGGGGATCGTAGGGGAGTAGAGCACCCAAGGTTTTGAACCTGGTTTGAGACCTGAGGCAACCGGCACGGTCGGCCCGGGAGCCGGCGTAAATATGAAGGCGGTCCGCTCGCCGAGCTGAAAAACTTCCCCCGGCATGACGAGGTTTTTTTCCGGCCCCGCGGCGCCTGCCGGCAGAGCGAGGCTGCCAAGCAGGGGACTCAAGCCGAGGGCGACCAGACGGGCCAGCACCAGAGTCAGCGGCGCACGGGAGGGGGACATGAGAATATGTTCCTGACGGGGGAGAACGATCGTAAGCGACTGTTTAGAAAGGACTTTCGGCGCAATCGGCAGTTCGAATTGTGGTGCTAGGAGCCCCCCCTTGGCAAGCTATAATAGAGAGTGGATGTAGGTTCGTAGGGGCATCATTGATAGCTCTCGCGACGACTGGGTGAATAGCCGGTGCGGTGGAGGCGGAGGGATCGGCGAACGCTCGAGGAGCGCTAGCGACGAGACTTTTGCCGTCCCGCAGCCGACGATCTACGTAAGTCGATTGCCTGCTAGCACTCGTGTCTGGACTCCCCTGGGCAGGTTTTGAATGCGTAGCGTGTGGCTGAGATCGCTGATGCTGTGGGGCGGGCTGGCCGCATTTGCTGGCCAGGATGGCAGTGCCGCAGGGCCAGACTTCGCCCGCGAGGTGCGGCCGATCCTCTCCAACCGCTGCTTCAAGTGCCATGGGCCCGACGAAACCAGCCGCGAGGCCGGGCTGCGGCTCGATCTGCGGCCGGAGGCGCTTAAGGAACTCGACAGCGGCCTGCGGGCAGTGGTTCCGGGCCATCCCGACGACAGCGAACTGGTCGCTCGGATCGAGAGTTCCGCTGCCGATGTCGTCATGCCGCCCCCCTCCACGAAGGTGGCCCTCACCGCAGACGAAAAACGGATTCTCAAAGAGTGGATCGCCGCCGGCGCCGAATATAAGCCGCATTGGGCGTTCATTGCCCCCGAGTCGCCGCCGGTGCCGATCGTGGCCCGGGCCGACTGGCCCCGCAACGAGATCGATCGATTTGTGCTGGCCCGGCTGGAACAGGAGGGCCTTGCCCCCGCTGCGGAAGCCGATCGGGCCACGCTCTGCCGCCGCGTCTGGCTCGATCTGGTCGGCGTCGCCCCCGCTCCCGAAGAACTCGACGCCTTTCTGGCCGACACCGCTCCCGATGCCTATGAAAAGCTCGTCGAGCGGCTCATGGCGAGCCCGCAGTATGGCGAACGCTGGGCCCGGCGCTGGCTCGATCTGGCCCGCTATGCCGACACCAACGGCTATGAGAAAGACCGGCCGCGGCCGATCTGGCCCTACCGCGACTGGGTGATTCGCGCGCTGAATGCCGACATGCCGTTTGATCAGTTCACGGTTCGCCAGCTTGCCGGCGACCTGCTCCCCGGCGCCACGCCCGACGACATGGTGGCGACCGGCTTTCACCGCAACACAATGCTCAACGAGGAAGGGGGCATCGACCCGCTGGAGTTTCGCTATCTGGCGATGGTCGATCGCGTCGCCACCACCGGCGCCACCTGGCTGGGGCTCACCACCGGCTGCGCGCAGTGCCACACGCATAAGTTTGACCCGCTGACGCACACCGACTACTTCGCGCTGTTTGCCCTGATGAACAACGCCGACGAGCCGAAGTGGGTGATCCCCGGACCGGAGGTCGATGCCCAGCGGGCCCAGGCTACTGCAAAGCATGCGGCGCTGTTGGCAGAGCTGCCGCAGCAGTGGCCGCTGCCCGCCGGAGCAGACGATGCGGCTGCAGCGAAGACAGGCAGAGCGGCCCGGCAGGAGATGGCGCTGCTGACCCGCTTTGACGCCTGGAACCGCGAGGAGACGGCGCGGGCTGTGAGGTGGGAGGTGGCGCGTCCCGCCGCCATGACCTCCTCGATGCCGCATCT
>CAISJI010000181.1 GCA_903885565.1 uncultured Planctomycetaceae bacterium | reverse complement strand
GTTCGCTGCGGCCCTCCGGGCCTTTCGCTCACTCGAAAGTCGGCTGCGCTTCGCCTTCCATGGCTCCGCTGGCCGCCTACGCCGGCTCCTGGGGCACGGGCAGCCCCTCCCCGAACATCGTTCTGGAAGAGTGGTGGAGGAAGGGTGACGGAGGCGGAGGGATCGGCGAACGCTCGAGGAGCGCAGGCGACGAGACTTTTGCCGTCCCGCAGCCGGGCGCGCACCAGAAACCCGTAGGTGGCTGTCCACATCGAACGACGGAGGCGGAGGGGTCGGCGAACGCTCGGTGAGCACCGAGCCGCTGCGGTCAAGTGACGAAACCAGTGCCGTCCCGCAGCCGGGGGCACTCCGGAAGCCGAATGCTCTCTAATTCCGGTTCTCTGGCGGGGCCGCCACCAGACCGACGTCGACGACCACGAGCGTATCGTCGTTGCGCAAGTAGAGCCGACCGCCGCTAAGCGCAGGCAGGGCCCGCACGGTGGCTGGCAGCGGCCGGGCCCGGGCCAACACTGAAAGTTTTTCGGCACTGGCGGAAAGCAGGACGAGTTCGCCGTCGGTCTTGGCCAGGAGCAGCGTGTCGGCGGCGAGAATGAGCGTGCCGTAGCAGTTGAGCCGCTCCTGCCAAACCGGCTTGCCGGTCGCCGCCTCCACGCACTTGAGCACCGCCGGCGGCACGTCATCCCGGCCATCGACGCAGTAGAGATATCCCCGGTGATAGATCGGCGTGCAATATTGCGAGGCGAGCGACTCATTCCCATCCCAGATCGGTTTGAATCCGGCTGCGTCGAACGATCCATAGACAGACCCGATTCCATACGAGGCAGTGACGAGCAGCCTGCCATTGCCGCAGAGCACTGGCGTCGCCCCATTGACCGTCGGCCCGCGCTGGCCAAAGGGAAACTGCCAGCCGATAGCGCCCGTGGCTGGATCGAGGAGCACACAGGCATAGCGGGTGATCGCCACCACGCCGGTCCGACCTTCTCCAACAGAGGCGACGATCGGGCTTGAGTAACTGGCCGGCTCGCTCGTCTTCTGCCATGCGGTCGCGCCGGTGGCCAGATCGAAAGCGACGAGGCCCGCCTCCTGCTTCGTGCCCCCTACATTCACCAGCACCTTGCCTGCTACCACCAGCGGCGAACTGCCGACGCCAAAGTAACCTTCCTGCGCGGCGAATTCGCGGAGGGTATCGCGCTGCCAGAGTTTTTTGCCCGTGGCGGCATCGCGGCAGATGAGCACCCCCTGCGCCCCAAGCGTGATCACCCGCCCCGCGTCCACCACCGGTACACAGAGCGGCCCGTTCCCGCCGCCCACCTGCGGCGCAAACGTGGTGGGATGGCCGTCACTCCAGAGCGGCTTGCCGCTGGCCGCGTCGAGGGCTTCGAGAACTTCAGCGTTGCCGACTCGCGAAAACAGGAAGGCCCGATCCCCCGCCACCGCGATTCCGGCATAGCCCGCTCCAACCCCGCGCCGCCAGAGCGTCGCCGGCCCGGCGGCCGGCCACTCCTGAGCCAGCCGTTCATCCGCGGCTGCCACGCCACTGCGGGCCGGCCCCAGCACCTGCGGCCATTCGCCGCCGACTGATTCCGTCGGGGTTGCCAGCAGGAGGAGTGCGCTGATAACCAGCCACCCCACAGCCTTACTGGCTCTTACAGCCCACCAGAACGTATCCTCGGAGGGGCGGTGGCGACACGAGAGCGAATGTGGAATGCGTGTGGAGAAGAAGTGCATGCGGAGTCTCCTGTACTGCTTGGTTGGCTGGTCGATCCTGATCTGCTCCGGCGCCTGCGCGCTGGTGCAGGGGGCCGAGCCTTGGCCTGAGTTCCGCGGTCCCACTGCCGATGGAGTGTCGCAGGAACAAAACCTTCCCGTCGAGTGGAGCGAATCGAGCGGCGTCGCCTGGAAAACCCCGATCCCCGGAAAAGCTTGGGCGTCGCCGGTGATCTGGCAGGATCTCGTCTGGCTGGCCAATGCCACTGAGGACGGCACGCGGCTTTCGGCGGTGGCCCTCGATCCCCGCACCGGAACCATCCGCCACGACATCCTCGTCTTTGAGATCGCGGCACCACAATTCTGCCACCCCTTCAATAGCTACGCTTCCTCCACGCCGGCGATCGAGGAGGGGCGGATCTATCTTCACTACGGCAGCGCCGGCACCGCAGCCCTCGACACCGCCAGCGGAAAGATTCTCTGGACGAGGCAGGATCTCCCCTGCGACCACTTCCGGGGGGCGGGCAGTTCGCCGATCATCGTGGGGAATCTGCTCATCGTCGCGTTCGATGGCTTCGATCTGCAGTATGTCGTGGCACTCGACAAGCGGACCGGGGAGACGGTGTGGCGCAAGGATCGAAATATTGACTACGGCACCACCGACGGCGACGCCAAAAAGGGCTATGGCACAGCCACTGTGATCAACGGCGGCCAGCGGGAGCAGGTCGTGATCCCCAGCGCCGGAGCCACGATCGCCTACGATCCCACGAGCGGCGCTGAACTGTGGCGCGTCAATCATGGCGGCATGAACGCCTCGGCCCGGCCTCTCTTTGCCCATGGGCTGATCTATATCAACACCGCTGCCGGCGGCATGAAACTCCTGGCGGTCGATCCCAGCGGCAGTGGCGACATCACCGGCTCGCATATCCGCTGGAAGTCGGCCCAGGGCTCGGGCTCGCGGTCGTCGCAGCTGGTTTTGGGAGAGCAGCTTTTTCTGATCGGCGATGCCGGCACGGCCACGCTGCTTGAGGCCGCCACCGGCAAGGCGGTCGGCCAAAAACGGCTCCATGGAGAATTTTCCGCGTCGCCGATTCTGGCCGACGGCCGGATCTATGCCAGCAATCAGACCGGCGAGACGTTTGTTTTCTCTGCCGACAATCGGCTGGAAATCCTCGCCACCAACACGCTCGACGACGGCTGCATGGCCTCGCCGGCGGTGTTTGATCGAGCGATCTATCTGCGGACACAATCGCATCTCTACAAGCTGGTGCGGGAAGGGCAGGGAGCAGAGGCAGAGAGTGGTGCGAAGTGAGCAGCCGACGGCTATACTTTAAGAACAGTTTTTTGGCTACTGTTTTTCTGGGGGTCGATCGTCGTTTTCTCTCTTTCTGAGGAGTGTTGACCGTGTCTGTATCCCACCCGATTTTTTCACTTTCGGCCGGGCTGCCACGCCTGGGATGGTTCATCGCCGTGGCCTGCGGCCTTCTTGCCCAGCCATTCGCTGCACAGGCCGACACGCTGGCCGATCTGGTGGATGGAAAACCTGAGCCACATCTGGTGGCGGAGGGGTTTACATTCACCGAGGGCCCGGCCACCGACGCCAAGGGAGACATCTATTTCAGCGACATCCCCACCGGAAAAATCCATCGGTGGAAGGTTCCTGCTGGCGGCGTACCGCCGGCCGGCACGCCCCTGCCGGAGCAGACGGTTGAAACCTGGCTCGATCCCTCCGGCAACACCAACGGCCTGTCGTGGGGCCAGGATGGCAAGCTCTACGGCTGCCAGATGGGCACCTTGCACCGGATGGTGGTGATCGATCCGACCACCAAGGAGATCACCCCGCTGGTGGAGCGCTTTGAGGGGAAGCGGCTCAACAATCCGAACGAACTCTTCATCGATGCCTCCGGGGCGATCTGGTTTAGCGATCCGGCCTACGACCGCAAGCCGGAGGAGCTCGAAGTGCCCAGCGAAGCGGTCTACTGGATCTCCCCCGACCGGCAGACGGTGAAGCGGGTGGCCGAGGGCTTCAAGCGGCCCAACGGCGTGCTCGGCACCCCCGACGGCAAGTTTCTCTACATCTCCGACAGGATCGCTAACGAAACCTGGATCTACCCGATTCTCGGCCCGGGCGAACTCGGCGAGCGCAAGAAATTCTGCGACATCGGCTGCGACGGCCTCGCGATCGACGAGCATGGCAATCTCTACGCCACGCCCAAGAAGCCGATGATCGTCGTTCTCGCCCCCGATGGGAGCACAGTGGGAGAGATTCCGCTGCCGGGCAATGCCACGAATCTCACGTTCGGTGGCCCCGACCGCAAAACGCTCTTCATCACCAGCGGCAAGCGGGTGCTGGCCCTGCCGATGAAGGTGACCGGCGGTGGTTGACAAGCCTGAGCCAACAATCGCCACGGCGGCCTGGCTCTCGTGGGCACTCCTCTCGGCAGCCTTTGCGGCCCTGACGGCGATCTTCGCCAAGATCGGTATCCAGGGGGTCAACTCCGATCTGGCGACGCTGCTCCGCACAGGCATCATCATGCTGGTGCTGGGGGCGTTTGTGTGGGGCACAGGCGCGTGGAGCAATCCACTGGCGCTCCCGCCGCGCACCTGGCTCTTTCTGGGGCTCTCCGGACTGGCCACGGGAGCCTCGTGGGTGTGCTATTTCCGGGCGCTGCAGATCGGCGATGCCTCAAGAGTGGCGCCGGTCGATAAGCTCAGCGTCGTGCTGGTGGCGATCTTCGCCGTGGCGTTTCTGGGCGAGCGGCCCACGCCGCGAGAGTGGACCGGCATTTTGCTAGTCGCTTCCGGTGCAGTGCTGCTGGCCCTCAAGCGGTAACCTGGCGGCACAGGGGTGCCGGCACCGATTGGCTCAAAGTGAGCCGTAAGTCCTTTGGTCATTGATGTTCCGCCATGCCTGCCCCGCTCGCAGCTTTGGCCGACGAGCGAACGCAAGAAGAAGACATCACGCGTTTTTTTCATGAGGGCCGTCATTTCCCTTGCCAAGGGGGGCGCCGCGTGTAGATTCATTTTTGGTGGGGAATCGAGCGACGTCACTGTCGCTGGGAGAACTGGCCACAAGGTGGCTCAACCCCTCAGCACCCCATCTTAGTCATGTGGGCCCGGGGGCAACCCTTTAAAGGAGAAGCAATCTCATGCGATCGAGGCTATGGCGAGCCGCGGGCATTACCGTGGCATTGGCGATCTTGTTGCAACGTGGCGAACTTCGCGGGGTTATGTCATTCGAGCTTGTCCATGCTCCGACCAAGTCTAATTCCCACTCCGAATCCAACTAACCGAATGTCGTATGCGGGATCTGGGTCGCGCCTCAAGATGAGAATCGACCGTACCGCTGTCGCGACACTCTCGGGCCTGTGCTGTTTCCTGTCGATCGCGTTCGCACAGGTGGCAGACGCCTCGCCGGAGACAGATCGCGAGGTTAGCCGCGTCGCTCAAATCTATTCCATTCCGAAAGCCGACGCCGAATTCTTCGCAGCGCGAATCACTGCAGTTGAGCAATCGCCAAATGCCGTCCTAACGTTTGAGACGATCTCCGCATGGCGACGAAACCGTCTGCTGCGGCTCATTGAGGAATGGGCGAAGGGTTTTCCTATTCCTGAGGATCGCACTCAAGCCACCACGCGCGGGCATTCCTGGTACATCATGCAGTCGATTGCAGCTCTCTTTGTAATTCCACCGATGCTCACGCCGCCCGAAGAGGCAGCGGCGATCGATTTGCAAATGGCCGAGATTCGCGAGATCCTTCTTGAGGACCTTTTCCCCAAGGTCCGGAATTGTATTTCAACTGCCGTTCAAAAGAGCGCTGCGGCATCAGCATTTCTGACCACGCAAGAAGTCGAATCTCTCGCGACTACCGTGATCGATAACCTCCTGATGGGCATGACACTAGAAGAGGACGACGATTTGAACCTATTTCCGAGACAGCGCATTGCCCCTTCCGCTTTTGCTGAAACGAAGCAGCGGATGCGTGCAGTTGCCGGGGCCACCGTCGTGGAGCAGTTCGTTCCGATAAGCGAAGACAGTTTTGAATCGTTAGTTTCATCGTTAATGGCGGCGAAAAAGGCAGGGGATGACACAGAAGCGCAACGGCTTTGGCGCTTCACTACAGGAAAATTTGAGATGAATCTATATTCGTCGATCGATTCGGTCTTTGATGTTCCGCAGCAAGCTTTTCGCGAGGCCTGTCCAGCGACGGTACTAAATGACTATCGTAAGCATGATGAAATAAGAGCTGCGATGATCGATACCGCTGCAATCAAGGCCGGGAGAGAAGAACTTTCAGCGATCGGAAAAGCGAATATGGAGCGCCGGGCAGCCGAGAGTCGGCGCGATTTCGAAGCAGTCATTACCCGATCGCCCCAGGCGCAAGAGCAACTACGAACCGTGAAAAAGGGGAATCATCCCCGGTTGATCTACCTCCTCGTCAACGCCGCGCTCGTCGCCATCCTGGCCTTCATCATGTGGATGCGGCGTCGCACGCGTCTTGCGCAGGAGGCAAAACCGTGATTAATTGGTGGAGCACCGCCGCTCGGGCCGCTGCCGCTGGAGCGGCGGCGCGATCAGTGAGAAATTGGCCCGGGGATTTTTTCGATCTGATGCTTGGCTCGTCGGTTTGAGCAGCCGTGAGCCAGCCGCTGCGACGGAGATTTGGCATGCATTCCAACTGGCAAACGGCGCTTGGGGTTTTGGCGTTGTTCGTTGTGGTCAATGGCGCTCTGTTTATGCTCACCGAACTGAGGCTGGGGGAGTCGTTTCAGACTTCACCAGGCGTGGAGCAGCCGATCGATCTGCGGACGCTGCCGCTCAATCGGATCGGTTTGGCGGGCGAGATTGAGGCCGGCACCTTCACCGGCCCCTCGCTGCTCTCTCTCGAGATGCGTGAGAATGTCGATTTCCTGCTTACGCCCGCGCTCATCGTACAAGGCGCCATCACGGAGGGAGACATTGTTACCTATCCCGAAGAGTGATCAGAATCCTGCGCTGCCGCAATTTCGCCGCCTGTCCCTGGCCGGTGCGGTCGGGCTCGCGGTCATCGCCGCACTTGTCGCTACGGAGAGCAACTCACCGCCGCACAGTGGAGCGGCCCCATGGCCGGTGGGCAAAGATGTGGGCGCGGTCGCCTTCGACTGTGTTATCGAGGAGGACGCGCCTCTCGCCGCGGCCAAGACGGTTTTGTTTCTCGAATATGCGGTTTCCCCGCAGTCGATCGCCTATTCAATCCTCTGGGCGGAGCCCTGCTGGGGATCGATCCATTTCCCCTGTCCGCCGACCGGCACCAGCCTCTACGCCGATGATTCGCGTTTTGTCGTTCGCCATGCGCTCAATGACGTCCAGTGGCAGCAGAGTCTTCCCGCCGAGCCCCGGGGCAGGTTCATGCATACCTGCGGCAATTACCCGCTCGTTGATGCCAGGATTGCCTACCAGGAAGCGCGCGGGAGGCGCTTGAGGGTGAGCGACGTCCCGGCGCTCGAAGCCAACGCCCGCTGCGGGGGGATTGGCTCACCGCTCCCTGATCGATCGGGGCGGCCGCCGACAGGAATCAGCGTGTCTGGGATCGAGCCGGAAAGGATCAGTTTCACATTTCAGATGGACCAGCCAACCGAACGACGGATTTTTGAATACGGGCTTGAAGAGGGGAGGCTCAAGACGATTCTCGGCGAGAGTTTTGCCGTCCAGGTGCCGGTCGGAGGCTTTGAGATCAAAGCCACAACTCCGGAGTTCCCCGCCGGTGTCGTCATCGAACAACTCCCCGCCCGGTATCACGCGGACGGGCGAATGGTTCTGGTCGAGTTTTCCCCGCAAGCGATCGGCGGAGTCGCTGTCGATCTTCCCCATCGGATTCGGGTTGGCACACAGAAACGGCAAGTCGGCGGGCCCGCTCCACTGCGCCGGGTGTCGATGTCGAATTACCGCCGCCTCCCTGAAGAGACAACGGCCGAGACGATCGGCTCAAGATTCACCAGCGACCCCCTGTTTGAACGCGAGCAGACGTTTCGGAAACTGACGGCCAACCATTGGAATCGCCCAGTTGCCGATGTCGATCCCGCCGCTGCCGCTTGGCTCCGGGAATTTGCCGACGACTGCCTGCGGATCGCCCATGACGAGCCCCGGCTCCCGGTCAAACTCAAGCTGCTCTATATGGCGATCGCGGCCGATCTGATCGTTGGCAACGGGGCCCGTGCCGATGCCGAGGGGCTGCCAGCCCGCGACCGGGCGCTACGCGAAGCAGGCCTCGACACCATCGCCGATCTCACGGCGGCGCAACTGGCCGCCATCCGGGCCAACTGGCGGCGCGCTCAAGGCGATTTTGAATAGCAGACGGGAAAAAAAGGTGAAAAAAAGGTGCCAGCCACCAAAACGGGGCAAGACAGGGGGATGAAGGCGGAGGGGGCGGCGAACGCTTGAAGAGCGCACGCGACGAGACTTTTGCCGCCCCGAAGCCGACGCTCCGCAGGGGTTGGATGCGATCGGGCTGAGGCCTGCTAGACTCTCCCCCATGCCACTTGCCACACTCCGTGATGTTCATCTCCGCTACCGCGGTCCCGCCCTCCTTGACGGTGTCGATTGCCATATCGAGACCGGCCAGCGGATCGGCCTGCTCGGCCGCAACGGCGCCGGCAAAACCTCCCTGATGCGAATCCTCGCCGGCACGGTGGTGCCCGATCAGGGCGAGGTGATCTTCGCCCCGCAGGCCACTGTGGCGCTTCTCCAGCAGGATGTGCCGCAGGATCTCGTCGGCACGATCGCCGAAATAGTCGCCGCCGGAATGCCCCCCGATCCTGCGGCCGACCCCGAAGCCGACTGGAAATCGGACCGGGCCGTGGAGCAGATCCTCTCCCGCATGAATCTCGACGGCGAGCGGGCGTTTGAAACGCTCTCTTCCGGGATGAAACGGCGGGTGCTGCTGGCCCGGGCCCTGGTCACGTCCCCCAATCTCCTCCTGCTCGATGAACCGACCAATCACCTCGATATCGACGCCGTGGAATGGCTCGAGGATTTCCTCAAGCGGTGGAACGGCACGCTGATGTTTGTGACGCACGATCGGATGTTTCTCCGCTCGCTGGCCACGCGCATTCTGGAGATCGATCGGGGCCGGCTGTTCGACTGGTCGTGCGACTACGACACGTTTCTGGTGCGGAAAGAGGCGAGCTTGGCCGCAGAAGAAAAGCAGAACGCCCTGTTCGACAAGAAGCTTGCCCAGGAAGAGGTCTGGATTCGCACCGGCATCAGGGCCCGCCGCACCCGCAACGAGGGGCGGGTGAGAGCGCTTGAACAGCTGCGCCGGGAGCGGGGGGATCGCCGCAATGCCGTTGGCAAAGTAAACCTCGTGATTCAGGAAGCGCAGCGTTCAGGGGCCCTCGTGGCCGCGCTTGATGAAGTGATTTTTCAGCGGGAGCAGCGGCGCATCCTCGATGGCGTCACCACCACCGTGATGCGGGGCGATCGGATCGGCATCATCGGCCCCAACGGCGCCGGCAAAACAACGCTGCTGCGGATCCTGCTGGGCAAGCTGGCTCCCACCAGCGGCTCCGTGCGGCTGGGAACGAATCTGCAGATCGCTTATTTCGATCAGCTCCGCGAACAGCTCGACGACGAGAAATCGGTGGCCGATAATGTCGCCGACGGCTATGAGACCGTGCAGATCGGTGGTCAGGCCCGGCATATCGTCGGCTATCTGCAGGATTTTCTGTTTAGCCCCGAGCGGGCCCGCACGCTGGTGAAGTTTCTCTCCGGTGGCGAGCGGAATCGGGTGTTGCTGGCCCGGCTCTTTGCCAAGCCGGCCAACGTGATCGTGCTCGACGAACCGACCAACGATCTCGACGCGGAAACACTCGAACTGCTGGAAGAGCGGCTGGTCGATTATGCCGGCACCGTGCTGGTGGTCAGCCACGACCGGGCCTTCCTCAACAACGTCGTCACCAGCACGCTTGTGTTCGAACCGACGGCCACGCAGCCCGACACCTTCAGCGTGAAAGAGTATGTCGGCGGATACAACGACTGGCTCCGGCAGCGAAAACAGGCCGAGGCAGCCGCCGCGAGTTCTGCTCCCCGGGCCGAATCGGCGACAAGCGCCGCCGAGCCGACCCGCAAACGCAAGCTCTCGTTCCGCGAGCAGCAGGAACTCGCCCGGCTGCCGAAGCAGATCGAGGAATTGGAAACAGCTCTGGCAGAGCTCCATGCCGGCATGGCGGTGCCCGACTACTTCCGGCAACCAGGCGACGTGCTGGCCCGCGGGCAGACCCGCTTAAGCGAGCTGGAAACGCGGTTGGCCGAGGCGTTTGCCCGCTGGGAAGCGCTCGATCAGCCAGGAAGCTAGCCCGCATCCGGGTTCCATAGAGCGTCGGCTTCGGGCCGGCAATAGTTTCGTGGCTAACGCGCACGAAAAGTTCGCCGAGTTCTCCGCCTTCATCTCTCGGTGTTCTTTGAGCCAGTCATCGCCACGGCCATCGCCGCTGCGCTCTAGCCCTGCCGCGGCATGCGATCCTCTTCACGGCTATAAGCCGGAAGGTCGGCCGGTTTTTTCTTCCGCCTCAATTCGGCAGCAGCCCGCCGGCGCAGCTCAATCGCATCCCCCACCTCGGCCGCCAAGCCGCTGGAGTGTTGCAGGCACCGAGCCATCAGCATGGAATCAAACTCGACCGCCCGGACGTCGGTCACAGCCACCACGCGAAAGGCGCTTGGCTGACCGGCCGACATCGATGCCTCGCCGTAGAAATCCCCCGGCTCCACCACCGCCACCACCGCCTCATGGCCGTCGCTATCGGGCGCCAGGAGTTGTGCCCGGCCTGCTGTGATCAGCACGAAGCCTTGGTCGGTCGCGCCCAGAGGGAGCATCTCTTCGCCGGCAGCGAAGACAACCTGCTCCCCATGCGTGCCATGATCATGGAGCCCTTCGGCTTCGGCCCGCATCGCCTCAAGCACCTGCCGGTAGCGGGGAAAGTGCGCAAGCACCTCGCCGACAGTCGCCTCCGCAGGCGAGGTCGATTGGCCGGGATGGTAGCGCATCGCAATCGGGAACGGAATCTCCAGCCCCTCCCGGCGGGCCACATACCAGATGCGCGAGAGAATCTCGTCGCGCACCTGCAGCCGCACTTCCTCCCGCGTTACAGTGAAATAGAGCCGGTAGATGATCGAGAAATCGCCGTAGTTGAGCGTGTGCACCTCGGGAGCGGGACTGCGCAATACGCCCGGCGTCGCCAGCAGCAACTCGAGCAGGGCGGCCTTGGCGACATTGGGGGGATGGTCGTAGGAAAAACCGATGTCGTAGGTGTCGGTGCGCTCGTCGGTGGGGCGGGAGAGATTGCTGAACGACTCCTTGTAGAGCCGCACATTGGGGATGATTCGCAGTTCGTGCAGAAGCGTCTCAATGTGCACCGAGCGCCAGTTGATCTCGATCACCTTCCCTGTGGTGCCGTCGGCCACCACCCAGTCGCCGATGTTGAGCGGCCGCTCAAACAGCAGCATCAGACCCGAAACGATATTGCCCAGCGGTTCCTGGAGCGCCAGGCCGATCACGATGCTGCCGAGCCCCAGAGCCGTGAGTGCGCCGGAGATCTCCTGATTCCATACCTGCGAGTAGATGATTGCCGCCCCGAGAGCAATCACTCCGGTCCGGGCCAGATCGCGAAAGAGCTTTGGCACCCGCGACTGCCAGGAATCGGGGCCGGCCGCCCCGAAGATGGTGTCGTTGATGAGCGTGAGGATCGAGTAGAGCGCCGCCAGCCAGAAGAGGGTTTTCACAGCGCGGACCACTGTGCTATCGACGGGCATTTGCCACACTTCCGTCACAAACAGCATCGCGCCGAGCGCCGGAATGAGCGTGTTGCGCACCGCCCGCAGCGTCGGCGTGATCGCCCACTTCCGCCGCGCGCCGGAGTTGATCATCTCGGTCAACAGCAAGAGCAGCAGCGGGAAGCCGACCGCCAGCAGGATGGCCGGCAGCCAGGGGATCGAGAGGAGTTCGAGGGAGTGGGTTGTCATCGCCAGGTCTTCTTCAATGCAGGGGTTTGGTTCGGTCGTCAAGCTCCGCCGGCAGCAGCGTCAGCTCTGCAACCGCCAGACCGGCACGCTCCCCCTGCCGCGCACTTCCACGTCGGTGGGCCCCAGAAATGTGTAGAGATCGCCGAGCCGCTCCACCACAGGCCGAGTCACACGGATCGCTCCGGCGCCCTGCTCTGCCAGACGGGAGGCGATGGCGACCGTCTCGCCCCACAGGTCGTAGCGGAATTTAAACCGCCCCACCACGCCCCCGACGACCGGCCCGGAATTGATCCCCATCGACACCGATATGGTGGCCCCATGCTCTTTGCTAAAGGCGGTGGCGAGGTGCGAAACCTCCTGGGCAAACAGCATCACCCGGGCGGCATGATCGGGGCGGGTCACCGACAACCCGCACACCGCCAAATAGACGGCCCCCACGGCCCGCATCTTCTCCACCCCGCAGCGTTCGGCCGCCTCATCGCAGGCGGAAATCACGTCACTGAGAAGCGATAGCCGCTGCGTGTCGCTCAGCCCGCCCTGCTGGCCATCGAGCCCGTGAAACTCCGCCACAAGCACCGTTACGTCGGCGAATTGGCGGGTCGCCTTGGCATCGCCATCGCGGCGCAATTCGACCGCCGAGGCGGGCAGGATGTTGAGGAGCAGTTCCTGATTCTCGCGGGCTCTTTCCTCCAGCTCACCCCGCTGAAGCCGCAGGTTATTGGCCATTTCGTTAAACACCACGGCCAACTCTCCAAACTCATCGCGCGACTGCAAATCAACCCGCACGTCGAGTTCGCCATGGCCGATCCGCTTCGCAGCGTTGGTCAGCTTCTCCAGAGGCCGCACCAGCAATCGCGAACTCACCAGCGCCAGAATCGACGTGGCCAGCGCCAGCGCCGTGGCGGCCAGGAGCGCATTGCGGGCGTAGCTCCGGATCGGCCGGAACGCCTCGGCAATGTCCATCTCGGCAATCACGGCCCAACGCAGCGATTCCAGATCGAGCGGACCGTAGGAACTCAAGACCGGCATGCCCCGATAATCGTTGGTGGTGGTGATCCCCTCGCGCCCCTGCAACGCCTGTTCTACGCTGAAGGTTTTCACCGGCAGCGTATTGAGAACGTTCCCCTGACGCTCGATCTGATCGACGACCGCCGTGGCCAGGGCACTGCGGCGCAAGTCGGCCACAAATCCCTGCGGATTTTCCATCATGAACCGGCTGCGGCTGCGCATCGTGAAGTCGGGGCCGACGAGATAGCATTCGCCTGTCTCCCCCATTCCCTCAGCCTGCCACTGCATGTTCCCCGTCAGCAGTTTGGTGATCTGCTCCACCGGGAATTCGAGCGCCAGCATGCCGACCATGTCAGACCCGTCGAAGATCGGACTGACGGCAAACCCCACCGACTTGCCCAGCGCCGGGCGGTAAGGCTCGATGTCGACGATCTGGTAGGCGTCGCGTTCCCCGGCTCGCGAGAGGGCAACCGCCGCCCGGGCGAGGTTGGTCGAGGCGTAGGGGCCGTCGCGGAGACTCGTGGCCAGATCGGGACGTTTTTTCAGCGAGTAGACGATCTCGAGCGTATTTTCGTCGATCAGCAGCATATCCTCGTAGCCGAAGAGCATCGCTGCCCGGCCAAACCGCTCCCGGAGAGCGATGTGGGCCTCGCCAAATGGCGAGGCCTCGGGCGCAGCCACCTCGGAAGGTGCTCCCTCGCCGCGATCCGCCCGAGCCGATTTCTCCTCGGCACGTCGATCTTCCTCGGCCGCGGCCGGCAGCACGTAGTGGTACTGGAGATACCGCTCCATCGGATCGGCCGGCAGATACTGTTCGGGATCGGGATTGCCGCCGAGCGCCGCCCGCAGCTTGGGGATGTACTCGGTCGCATAATATTCACGCAGCGTCTGCTCCTGCTCGGGGGTGAGACGGGCATCCGCCAGGCCGCGGTAGCCCTGCTTGAAGGCCCTCATGGCGTCCACAGCCATGCGGCCATCGGAGAGCGAGATCACCTGGCTGCGAATCGAATCGAGCGTCGTCTGCAGGGCGATCGTCTTGGAGGCCCGCAGGCTCTGCAGGTGGTTTTGCACGGTGGCTGTGATGGCCGACCGCGCCGATTGGTAGCCGATCCAGCCGATCGCCAGAATCGATCCGAGCGCGACGGGCAACATCAGGAGGATGAACCTCGACTGAACACCCAGTCGGTTGAGTCCGAACATGCACCACACTCCGAAATCGGGCCTGCTGTCGCGACGGACTGCTGGCGTCGCACCACACGGCACAAAAACCCACGCGCGACGATACACTCACCGCACGAGAACGGCAAATCCTGCGCGAACGGGGGGCGTTTTCACCGGGCAATGACTGCGGCCAGACGATATCAGCAGTGCGCAGCGGACAGTCATTTCGCAAAGCTTACGGCAGCAGTCGCAGCCCTACGGCCGTATTCAGGTCGAGCATGCTCCGCCGGTGTCGCACCACCGCCTCGCGGTGGTTCTGGGCCACCGCAGCCGCCTCCTCCAGCCGATCCTGATAGGCGTCGGGATCAATATCGCCAGAGGCAAATTCGGCGCTGGCCCGCTTGAGGGCCGTATCGGCCTGCGGCAGGATCAGCGTCTCAATCCGCTCCAGAGACCGCTTGGAATATTGGAATTCCCGTTCTGCCAGCCGCACCTCGGAAACGGCCCGTCGCTCCAGCGACGACAGCTCACCTCGGGTCTGCTGGACATTGCTCTGGGCGCGGGCGATGTTGCCCTGATTGCGGTTGTAAATCGGCAGCGCGAATGTCACTCCGACCGCCCAGCTGCGGGAATCGGGTCGGTGGATGGGCCCATTGTCCTGCACCGTGATCGGATCGTAAAAGACATACACATCGTCGAAGCGGTTGGCCCGTTGCAGCCCCACCTCGGCATTCGCCCGACTGACGCCCAGCCGGGCGGCCCGGATATCGGGCCGGCAATTCTGCGCGATCCGCACGAGCTCCTCCAGCTCCGGCGGGGCAGGGGAGCTGTTGCGCAGCGCCCCTTGCGGCTCCAGTGCAGCCGTTTCCTCCGGGGAGATATTGAGCAGCAGCGCCAGCGATTCCTGCGCATCTTCATAGGCTTCCTGCGCTTCGGCAGCGACGCCGCGCAGCCGATCGAGGGCAAAGGAAAGATGCTCGAGCGTTTCGCGATCCTTCTCCTGGGCAGCAGCATCCTTCCCGGGGGCGCCGGTGGCGCGACGGAGATCGTCGACCATCGTCTCCTCGCGACGCACCGCCGCCTGCGTCGCCCGCAAGTCGATGCGGGCCGACTGCAGCGAGACAAACGCCCGATAGACGTTGTCGATCTGCCGGCGCACCACATCCTGAAACTGCGCCTCAAGTGCCGTGCGGGCCAGCCGGGCCACGACAGTGCGCGCCTGCCGCTTCTGCGATACGTCCAGCGGATAGGTGATGTTGAGATCGTATTGCGTCGGCCCGCCGGGCGTGGCGTCGTTGAATGTGCCGTAGGGGATGAACTGCGAATCGAGGTAGATCAGCGGATTGGTGCGCAGGCCCGCGGTGAGGATGTCGGCGTCGGCCTGCGTCAGCTCCTGCCGCAGCGCCTGCACATCGAGATTTGCCTCGATCATCTGCTCGATCGCGGCGTCGAGGGAGAGCCCACCGGCCGGTCCGGCGTCATCGGCGAGTGTGCGGTCGAAGACCGTGGTCGAGATGGCCAACTGCCGGCCGGGGTTGGGAGCGGGAAGATTCTCTGGAACCTGCATGCCGCGGGCGGAGGTGGCGGCGGACCGCAGGCCGCTCCGCGTGCCATGGCCTGTCCGCGGGATGCGGCCGGTGCGGCGTGTGCCGCCAATCACGCCCCCGCTGGGCACCGAGAGATTGTTGGCCTCAAACGCCCCGGGCCCCGGCCCAAAGCTCGGCTCCATCCCCCCGGGGATCGGCCCCAGATTGGGAAACTCCAGAATCCGGTTGCCCGGCTGGTTTGTATCCTGTTGGGCCAGAGCCGGTACGGCGCACGCCGCTATCAGGACGGCGGCCAACCATCCCCACAGGGCAGCGAATTTCAGTCCCGAACCGATCACGCGCAGCGGCTCCCGGCGGGGGGCAGGGGGCAACAGCAGGGCTGCCGTCGCGGCGCACCTCTCCCGCCGTTATCTATCGGGAGAATCTGCCGACTGACTGAGATTTTCCGGTTGCGCAAGGGATTCCGCCCCCGCAAACCACCCATCCCTCCCTGCCGACGGCAGGAAACAGCACGGGCAGGGCGGTCGCGGTTCGGTTTGGCGTCATTCGGCAGGATGCTCCGTTTGCCCGATACTCTTCCGGTGAGAGCGCCTCAGGGACAGCTGGCTTACCCCAAGGGGGGTTGTAGGCGGAGGGGTCGGCGAACGCTTGAGGAGCGCACGCGACGAGACTTTTGCCGCCCCGAAGCCGATGCTTCACGTACGTTGAATGCAATTGAGCAACCTACCCCCTGCTACCACACATAAAAATCATGCCCCACCTCCTCGAACCCTATGCGCTTCAAGATCTGCCGCTTGCCAATCGTGTTGTTATGGCACCGCTGACCCGCTCGCGGGCCGGGGCAAACCGCATCCCCAATCGGCTGATGCAGGAGTATTACTCCCAGCGGGCCTCTGCCGGCCTGATCATCTCGGAGGCAACGACCATCTCGCCGCAGGCCAACGGCTGGATCGAATCGCCCGGCATCTACACCGATGCGATGCAGCAGGGCTGGAAGCCGATCACCGCCGCCGTGCATGCCCGGGGGGGAAAAATCTTCCTGCAGCTATGGCATATGGGGCGGGCTTCGCACAGCGCTTTCCACGGGGGCCAGCTACCGGTTGCCCCGTCGGCAGTGAAGCTCGCAGGCGACTCGATCCACACCCCCACTGGCAAGCAGCCCTACGAGGTGCCCCGCAGCCTCGAGACGGCCGAGGTTGCGCTCGTGGTGGCCGACTATAAAGCTGCTGCCCTGCGGGCGAAGGAGGCAGGATTTGACGGCGTGGAGATCCATGCTGCCAACGGCTATCTCGTCGATCAGTTCCTGCAATCCAAAACCAACCAGCGCACCGACGCCTATGGCGGCGACGTCGACCGCCGCTGCCGGTTCCTCTGCGATGTGGTGGCGGCGGTCGCCTCGGTCTGGCCGGCCCACCGCGTCGGCGTGCGGCTCTCACCCAATGGCAATTTCAACGACATGGGCTCCCCCGAATACCGCGAGCAGTTTCTGGCGGCTGCCGGCAAGCTCAATGGCTTTGGCCTCGCCTACCTGCACGTCGTTGACGGCCTGGCATTTGGGTTTCACTCACTCGGCGAGCCGGTCACGCTGACTGAGGCCCGACAGGTGTTTTCCGGGCCACTCATGGGCAACTGTGGCTACACGCTTGAATCGGCGGAGCAGGCGATCGCCTCAGGCGCTTGCGATCTGGTGGCGTTTGGCCGGCCTTTCATCAGCAACCCCGATCTGGTGGAGAGGTTCGCCAACGGCTGGCCGCTGGCCGACGCGGCCGACATGGCCACCTGGTATGCCCCGGTCGGCGCTGCCGGCTATACCGATTTCCCCAGCTACTCCGCCACCTGAGTCTCTGGCTGCCAGGGTGCGAGTGGTGGCGGCCGCTCTCGGCGGGGCGATCGTACCGGCCGTAGCGAACAAGCCACTCCTGCCGGGAACGCCGCGCAGGTGACGCGGCGGGGGCCGCCATGGAGGGGAGCGGGGGCAGCCGTCGATGAAAGGATCGCGTCTTCTCCGCACCTGCGTTCACCGCCGCCGACTGCCTCAGGGCAGCCGCTCGTTCCATGGCGACACCAGCCGGCCAACACTCCTCGAGCGCAGCGATCGGGCAACCCCCTGTGCGCCCCCGCCCCGCGCTCTTCCGCGCGCTCGGGCCCAGGGAGCCACCCGAAACGATCCACCTCGACGGCGAGGAGTTTTGCCGCACGGAGATTCTCAAGCACGACTCCTGGGCCGCCTCGGCGATCTACGCATCCCCCTCGCGAGTGGCCTTTTGCAAATTCAACCGGGAGCAGCCGGTTCTGATCCTCCCGATGGAGTGGCTCGGCCGGCTGCTCGGCTCCCGCGAGCAGTGGTTCATGGACCGGTTGGCGGGGATCGAGGGGATTCCAGTTTCGCTGGGGCCGATCGTTGCTGCCGGCCGGCCAGTTCCCAACGCCGTGTCGCATCTCTATATCGAGGGGCAGGCGTTGGGAGAGGGGCAGTGGGTCGACGACAGCTTCTTTCCCCGGCTGGAGAGGATCGTGGCCGGGATGCATGCCCGCGGCGTGGCGCATGTCGATTTGAATAAGCGGGAAAATATTCTGGTCGACTCGCACGGTCGCCCCCACCTGCTCGACTACCAGATCTCATGGGCCCTGCCGCCGCAGAGCCGGCTGGCGAGACTGCTGTTCGGCTGGCTGACCGCCATTCTGCAGCAGTGCGACAGCTACCACCTTCTCAAGCACCGCTGCCGCCACCGCCGCGATCAACTCCGGCAGAGCGATGCCGAGCTGGACAGCCTGCGCCCCTGGTGGATCAGGCTCCACCGGCTCGTCGGCGTGCCCTTTCGCACCTGCCGCCGCGCGCTGCTGGTTGCCCTGGGGATCCGCTCCCGCTCCGGCCGCTCAGCGAGCGAAGTCTTTCCGGAACTGGCCCACCGCCGACTGCCCGCCGCGGGCGGGTGACTCTGGCCGGCAGGGAATTTAGCATGCTGTGGATAACGTGCAGCATCGCTGGATGCGATGCCCGTCGACGGTGGAAAACCTCGGCTTTTCCACCGGGCGACCTCAGCGGACAAAGGCCATGGATGGCTTTGACCGCATGGAGTCAGAGCGGCAAAAGTTTCGTCGCGTGTACGCTCCTCAAGCGTTCGCCGATCCCTCCGCCTCCATCCCTCGGTGGAGCATACAGCGCCGGATGCGATGCCCGTCGGCCCGGGAAACCCTTGGCGTTCGCCGACCCCTCCGCCTCCATCACCCTTCCTGATCACCCTTCCTGAT
>CAISJI010000180.1 GCA_903885565.1 uncultured Planctomycetaceae bacterium | reverse complement strand
TGGAGGTGAGCGAGATGTTGCCATCCCCCTTCACGCCCGGCGGAACGGTGCTGCCGGCATTGATCGGCAGCGACACGATCAGATCGCCCACGGTGCTGGCGCTGAAATCGCCAGATGTCACGCCCACGGCGGGGTTATACAGGCTGTTTCCCAGCGTCAGATTGCCACTGGTGTCGGAGATGGCGATCGCCCCGCCCGGGTTGTAGCCGATGAAATTGGCGATCGCGTTCGCTTGCGTGTTGAGCGTGATCGGCGAGCCGATGCCGCTCACGAAGAGCGTGTCGGCGGAGATGGCAGCCGACTGTGAAACAGCCCCGCCAGCCTGCAGATAGACATAGCTACCAGTGATGGGGCCGAGGCTGACCGGCCCAGAGCCGCTCTGGAAGAGCACCTGTCCAATCCCATTGGACGCAGCGAACGCCCCGACGTTGTTGGCCTGGGTGTGCAGCAGGATCGGTGCCCCAGTGCCGGTGATCGAAAGCGACGTTGAATTGATGGGGGCTAACTGTGTCAAAACCCCCGCTGTCTGCACCGTGACGTTTCCGGCATAGGCTGTGTCGAGCGTCAGATTCCCCACCGCATCGCGAATCGAAACGCTGCCGGCACCATTATTGAAGTTGAATGTGCCGATGTTGTTGGCCTGCGTGCCGAGATCGATCGCGCTGCCCGACCCGCCGATAGTCAGCGTAGTGGCGGTGATCACCCCCGTCTGCGAGACAGGGCCGGCCGACCGCAGATAGACGTAGCCTCCGGTAAGGGCGTCGACCGAGAGCGGATTGGAGCCGGTTTGCAGGAGAATCGCGTTCGTGCCGTTGTTGCCCGTAAACGCCCCGATCTGGTTGACCTGCGTCGAGAGATCGATCGGGTTGGCTTCGCTGCCGCCGACGGTGAGCGTGCTGGCGATGATCGGCGCGGTCTGCGAAACCGCTCCGGGGGAGAGGAAGTAGACGTAGCCGCCGGTCACCGCTCCGATTGCGAGCGGATTCGAGCCATTCTGCAGCTTCACCTCGCCGGAGCCGTTGCTGGCGGTGAACGAAGCGACGTTATTCGTTTGCGAATCGAGGTTGATGGCGGCACCGCTGCCGATCATGTTCAGCGCGGCGGCGTTGATCGGGGCTGTTTCGGTGATGGGGCCGCTGCCGGTGGAAGTAACCTTCACGGTGCCACCGCTGATCGGACCGAGAACCAGGCCTCCCAGCGTGTCTTTGACCGAGATGTTTCCGCCGACGTTCGTGCCGGCGAAGCCGTCGATCTGGTTTGGCTGCGTATCGAGCGTCACGGCCGTGCCATTGCTGTTGACCGTGAGCAGGCCGGCAAGGATCGGCGCCGACTGCGTGATCGGGCCGCTGCCGGTGGATGTGATTGTGGCGGGGCCGCTGATAATCGAGCCGAGCACGAGGCCGCCATTGGAATCTTTGAAGGCGACCGCGCGGCCCGGATTATTCGCCGAGAACGTGGGCGACTGGTTGTTTTGTGTGTCGAGATTGATCCCGCCGGTGGCCCCTTGGTTGGTTGCGGTCAGCCCCTGCGTGGCGATCACAGGTTGCGACTGCGTCAGCGTGCCCTTGCCGCCAAGGGCACCGGTCGTGAGGGAGATCGTTTCGCCTGTGATTCCCTGTCCATTCACGCCGATGCTGAACGATTCGTCGTCGCGCACCGTGATGGAGGTGCCGATGGTGGTGGCCGTGGCAGCGAGCGAATCGACATTCGTCTGCACATTGATCGATCCGGTGTCGGCGATCAGCACGGCGCTGGCGGCAATCAGATCAGCCGCATCATCCCCGGGGGAGGCTTCCAGAATCGACCGAACGGCATGGAGCGTGGCTGTGCTGCCGGCGGCGACAACGCTCCCTAAGAGGATGTCGGTGTCAACATAGCTGGTCGAGAGATTGACCGCCGCAGTGCCGGCAACGCTCGTGGCCAGAATGGTGCCCACAGAAGAGATCGTGACCGGCCCGGCCGCCACGATCGATCGCAGTTCCACGCCGGCCGACGTGCCTGTGCCGACATCGCGGATCTTCATCTCCTTGCCCGCCTGCTGCGTTGTGGCGGAGAGCACGGCAACATCAACATCGAGATCGATGGTGCCGGTGGCTGATGTCAGCGCGAGCGACTGGGCCAGCACATCGGCGGCCGGATCGAGCGTATTTTGCACGATGTCGCTGGCCGCATTGATCGTGACGCTGCCGGTGGTGCCGGTGTTGATCAGGCCGATCTTGGCGACGCCGCCGAGCGTGGGGGAGCCGATATTGAATGTTGCGGTGCCGCCTGTGCCGCTGAGCAACACATTCTGGATATCGAGGCCATCATCCTCATTTACCAGCAGCAGAGCATTCGGCTCCGTGAGCGAGGCATTCAGCCTCGCGGCCTGGGTATGAACCTGCGCCGAAGAGAGGGCCGTGATCGTGAGATCGCCCGGCACCGTAAGCTTGGCCGACTGAATTCCCCCCGAGCCGCCAATATTGCCCTGGATGGCAGAGAGCGTGAGGTCGTGTCCGCTGACGATCTCACTGTCGATCAGGATGTCGCCGCCGGTGGCGGTGAGGGCCACATCCTTGTCGGTGCCGTTGGGCGTGATCGCGCCAATGATTTTTAGCGTAGCGGCCGTGAAGGCAATCGACCCGTCGATCGTGGAAGCGCCGGCCACGATCAGGGCGCTGGGGGAGGAGTAATTGATGTTGCCGGTATCGGTGCGGTTGAGCGACACCGACCTGTAATTCGTGCCGAGGCCCTCGGGCTTCTCGCTGGCTCCAAACTGAGCGGTGAGATTGAGCCCGGCGGCGGCAATCTGGGCACCGGTGCCGACTGTCGGCGTGCTGTTGGGCACGCTGATTGTCAGTTGATCGGCGGCTGAGACAGTCGATTGGGCTGTGATCTCAAGCGAGCCGTTGGCTGAGGCGAGCGTGAGGTCGCTGCCAGTTCCCTGAGCCTGCACCCGGCCATCGACCAGAAGCTTGCCGAAATCGGCTCTCGCCGTCACGTTGCCCTGCGAGGCGATGATGCTGGCCGGCAGGCCTGTTCCGGTGGTGAGCAGAACGTTGTGGTTGGCCGACTCCAGGCTGATGTCGCCAAGCGTTGACGTCACCGTATTGCCGAGAATATCGCCATATTGCGAACTCAACGTTACATTGCCCGGTGCGTCCTGAAGTCCGATTGCCGATATCAGCGTGGCAGTGATTGAGCCGGTGGCGCTAGCCGTTATGGAACCAGCAGTAGTTGTTCTCACATTGGCTAGTTCGACCGGACCGAGGTTGTCAAGCGTGATCGACCCAGGCGCTGAGGCGACCACCAAGCCGACATTCGTCTTGGAATCGATGATCCCCGATTGGCTTGGCAAAAGACCGCCAGCGGTGAGCACGGCAGTTGTGCCTTGAATCTGGGCTTTACCAGTGATGTCAGTGGCGCTTGTAATCGCCACTCCCCCCCCCACCGGCAGGAACCGGAGCGGGGTGGTGTTGAGCGTGATTGCCTGGGTGCTGATGAATGAGAGTGGCACAACGGTGCCGGAGAGCGTGGCGTTGTCGCTGAGCCGGACAGAATTGCCGGTACCGTCGGGATTAAACCCAGCAATTGTGGTGTTGGCCGGGATGCCGGCCCCCACGACGAGCA
>CAISJI010000179.1 GCA_903885565.1 uncultured Planctomycetaceae bacterium | reverse complement strand
GTCGGGCGGGCACTTGGCTGGAACTCCGACCACCGCATCCTTCCCGTCACCCCCTTCCATCACGCCAACGGGTTCTCCAACGGCCTGCTCATGCCCCTACTGCGGGGAAGTTGCATCGTCATCCTCGACCGGTTCTTTCCCGCGACGCTCGCGCGGCTAATCCATGACGCAAGGGTCGACGCGTTGATCGCATCCCCGGTGGTCTACCGAGGGTTGTTGGCCTGCGAGGCGGGCGTCGAGGCCCTGAGACGAACGCGACACTCGCTCTCGAGCGGAGCACCGCTTCCCCCCGAGGTCGCCGATATGGCCGTCCGTCTTGCCGGTGTTCACATCCGCGAACTGTACGGTTCGTCGGAGACCGGCACGGTCTCCATCGAGCCGAATCGTGAGCCGGGCACGCCTCGGAGCGCCGGTCGTCCAGTTCCGGGAGTGGAGGTGGCCATCCTCTCGGAGGATGGGCTGGCACTGCCGTGCGGCAGAGAGGGACGCGTGGCCATCCGGAGCCCGGCGGTGATGCAAGGGTATTGGACCCCGGACGGCATCGATCCGGCCCGCACCGCCGACGGATGGTACATGATTGGCGACCGGGGTCTGCTCGACGCCGGGGGCGACCTGCACCTCCGCGGCCGTATGCGTGATTTCATCAACGTGGGGGGCAATAAGGTCCACCCGAGTGAGATCGAATCGGCGTTACGAGACCTCGAAGGCGTGGCCCGGTGCCGTGTCAGCGGCCGTCAAGACGGTCGCGGCGGCGAGGAAGTCTGTGCATCGGTCGTGCTGCGTTCAGGCTCGGGCATCGACCGTGCCGCCGTTCTCGCCCACCTGCGTTGCCGACTCGCGGAGTACAAACTCCCCCGTCGCATCGAGTTTGAGGAACACGATGCTCCCGCGCTGCCAGACAAGCACGCCACCCCATCGGAGCCCTTCCAGCGATGAATGAAGAGAAGTTCGTTCAGATGCGGCGACTGAGGCGCAGTCCCGCCATCCGGGCGATGGTCGCCGAGACGAGCCTCGCGCCAGAACACCTCATCCTGCCGATGTTCGTCACCGACGGACCGCCGTGGCGCACCCCCTTGGAGACGCTCCCTGGGGTCGATCTGCTTGCCGGAGAGGCCATCTCGGAGGAGATCGACGCCGCGAACGCGGTGGGACTGAAGTCGGTCCTTCTCTTCGGCGTCCTCGATTCTCGTCATAAGGACCCTTCCGGTTCGGCAGCGGCCGACCCCGACAACCCGGTGTGCCGAGCCATCGGGCAGATCAAGCGGCACACAACCGGTATGGCCGTCATCGCCGACCTCTGTCTCTGCGAATACACGTCACACGGCCATTGCGGTCTGGTGCACGACGGACGGATCGACAACGCCGGTACGCTTGCGATGCTCGCCCGAGCGGCAGTCAATCTCGCCCAGGCCGGGGTCGACGTCATCGCCCCTTCGGGGGTGATGGACGGCACCGTCCGCACGTTGCGACGGGCTCTTGATGCCGGCGGGTTCAGCGACGTCGCCCTGATGCCATATAGCGCGAAGTTCGCCTCGGGGTTCTACGGTCCTTTCAAGGCAGCTTCCCGGTCGTCCCCGGGCGAGAGCCTGCATGCCACCCACCAGATCCAAGTGGGCAACGGCCGCGAAGCGCTCCGAAAAATCTGGATTGACGTGGAGGAAGGCGCTGACATGGTCATCGTCAAGCCCGCCCAGACATCGCTCGACATCCTCGCGCTGGCCAGGGAACGCGGCTGTCCGATTCCCATGGCAGGGTATGACGTTTCCGGTTTCTACCGACCGCTCATCGACAGCCACGGCCTCGCCAGCCCCGCCTGCGACGCTCTGATGCTGGAGATACTGACGACGATACGCCGTGCCGGGGCACAGATGATCATCACCTACTACGCGAAACAGGCGGCCAGACGGCTCTCGTGAAGCGGCATTAACCGGGCTCGCTCTCACGTACCGCAGGCGAGGCGGGTGTCGATTTCCACGACCCGACCTCCACTGCTCCCTTCCGACCGCGAATACACCCCAGCCCGATCCGCCGACAGGCATCTTCCGGAAGCCCACTGCCGCAGGCTCTCGATCTTGTCGCCCGCAGTGACAGCCACGGGGGCGACGTTCTGCGCGGCCTGAACGAGCGGCACGTCCAAGAGCGACGCCAACCTGCAACACGATTTGATCTCAGCCCCGGTCCAGTTGGTGTCATCCGGACGGGCCTGCTTCGCGTCCAGACCGTAGTGTTGGATATAGATCGACCAGATGGCGGGCTTCTCTCGGGCTGAATGGGATGTCGGGAGCGGTACCCCATAGATAGAAAGAAGAGAGGAGACGAGAAGAAGGAGATAGAAGAGAGGAGAAAGAACCGGTTTAGCATTGGTGTCGATGGAGGTCGGCATACGTGCTGAACTGGGGTCGGCAGAAATGTCGATGCTGGTGCGCGGCTGCTGGTCCCTAGGGCCGCTGCCGGGAGGGGGATGTGGGGTCGTATGAGGGCATCTGGGGGAGGTCAATCCACTCCCGGCCCCTGTGCACCACCTCGATCTGCCGCCGATCCCCCCCGTGGCGATTCGTGCGCGCCGGTGTCGATTCGGCATTTTGTGGCCGTCGGCTGCTTGCGAATACAGGCGGGAAGCCTATGATCATGCCATCGATGCTCGCAGCCTTTCCGCCGGTGACCGTCTCACAAAGTTTCCATACACTGGATTTTCCATCGCCATGAACCGCCTCATGAACCGCCTCTTCAGACTCTGTGCCTTGGTCGCACTCGCCGCAGTCGGTACATCCCCCGCTTCGGCAGACTTGATCCTCAGTACTCCAAGCGGGCTCAGCGCTGGCGATCATTTCCGATTCATTTTTGTGACCGGATCTTCCACAGCCGCTACGAGTTCCGACATCACCGCATACGACACATTCGTGCGGAACAGCGTGAGTTCCCTCTACGGAACCGTGACCTACGACGGGAGTGCAATCACGAACTGGCTGGCCGTGGGCTCGACGCCAACGGTCAGCGCGAAAGACCACCTCGGCGGATACTCTTCGTCAGTCTCCGTGTGGCGCCCCGACGGCACCCAGATAGCTTCTTCTCTCGACACAGCGACCGGCGGCCTCTGGTCGGGTATATCGGGTGTAGGTTCGTACGATTCTGTGAGCCGATACTTGGATGGCTCAAGTGCCGACTATACGAACGTCTGGACAGGCTCCGCAAATGATGGAACGGCGGGACTACTCCCGATGGGTTCCTCACCGAACGTGACAGTCGGCCACACGTACTATTTTGCCAATTGGCTGTTTACCGATCCTCCTGGTAGTGCCGACGCTTCGGTTTCTTATCCACTTTTTGCCGTATCTCCAGAACTCGTCGCCTCAGGTACGCCCTCCGCAGTCCCTGAGATCGACCCCGCCACGGGTGGCAGCGCCCTCTCGCTCGGCGCCGGTGTGCTTGCAATGATCGAGCAGCGGCGTCGGCGGGGCTTGAAGGCCGGCTGATCCGACTTGATCCCAACGACTATTCACTCTGGGCTGGGCATCGCAAGGTGCGCGGCCCAGTGTCTTTTGGGACCCGCACGAAAAGCCACTCAATTCACCCCCGGCTCCCGCACCACTCTCCGCACCCGACCGCCACTCACCCCTTCCGACCGCGAATGCACACCAGCCCTATCCGCCGACAGGCATCTTCCCGAGGCCCACTGGCGGAGAGCCTCGATCTTGTCCCCCGCAGTGACAGCCACGGGGACGACGTTCTGGGCGGCCTGAACCAAGGGAACGTCTAAGAGCGAAGCCAGCCTGCAGCACGACTTGATCTCAGCCCCGGTCCAGTTGGTGTCATCCGGCCGAGAGCAGATCCCGGTCGGCCTGAAACGCCCTGGCGGCTGT
>CAISJI010000178.1 GCA_903885565.1 uncultured Planctomycetaceae bacterium | reverse complement strand
TCTCCGCCGCCACGCAGCAGGCGGGCAAGCAGATGAAGATCCGCGATGTCGGTACAGGCACGTCGGCCGGCGTAGAACTTCGATCGATCGTGGCAGCCGGTCCGGCTGAAATCTCTTCGCTGGGCACAATTCTCGCGACGAGCGTTGCGACCACGGCAGCGGTCACCCTCACCGCATTGGGCGCTGACGCCGACATCCTCCTGGGCAGCCTTGTCGCTACCGGCAGCACAGCCACGCTCTCTGCCAACGGATCGATCCGGGAAGCAACGCCGGGAGATCCTACGGCCGATCTAGTTGCCGCCAGCGCCGTGTTGACTGCCGTTACCGGATCGATCAATGTGCAGACAAACGTCGATTCGCTCGCCGCCACGGCCACCACCATCGGCTCCTCCATCACGGTGCGCGACGACGAATCGTTCAGCATCGGCGTGAATGGACAGGGAATCGCTGGCGAAACGATCTCCCTCACGACCGGTGCGCTCGGCGGCAAGGGGGCGATGACGCAGTCGCAGCCTGTGATCGCCACTCAGGGGCTCACCGCAACCAATCAGGGAGCCACCGGCGGCATCGCTCTCGACACGCAAAACAACCAGTCGCCCACGTTCTCGGCCAATAATCCGGGCCGCGCGGTCGCCTTCAAGGATTCCAATGGTGGCCTCGTGCTCGGCTCGATTATCAGCGGCCCCGCCACAATCACCTCCACCGGCAGCGGCCCGATCACGCAGTCGGCGCCGATCCTTGCCGGCCTGCTCACGGTCAACGGCAATGGCACGGCCGTTACGCTCGATACTCAGGCGAACCAGATCGACGGCTTCGCCGGCACGAACGTCGGCGGAACGACATCGATTATCGACACTCTGGGGAGCCTGGTTCTCGGCCCGCTCACCGGCGGCGCGGTGAAGGTGACTTCCACCGGCACCGGCCCGATCACCGAAACAGCCCCGATCAACGCCACCGCGCTCGCCGTGGTTGGCAGCGGCGCCGACATCAACCTCGTTTCGCAAACGAACAACGTCGGCTCGTTCACTGCCAGCAACGGCTCCGGCGCCGTAATGCTGCAAAATGGCTCAAGCCCGCTCTCGATCGGATCTGTAACCGGCGGCTACGTCTACTTTCTCTCCCCCGGTGCGGTTTCGCAGACGGCCCCCATCACGGCCAGCACACTCACCGTCGGCGGCAGCGGCGCCAACACGATCGATCTCTCCACGCAGGTTAACCAGATCGGGGCATTTACTGGCAACAACGGCTCGGGGGCGATCCTGCTGCAAACTGGCTCCAATCCGCTCTCCGTCGGTGCCCTTGCCGGTGGCTATGTCTATATGCAGTCGGCAGGCCCTGTCTCGCAGACGGGAGCCCTCACCGCGAGCACGCTCACGGTCGGCGGATCGGGGGGCGCGATCAATCTCGGCACGCAGGCCAACAGCATCGGCACATTCAACTTCAATAATGGTGCTGGCAGCGTTTCGATTCGCGATGCGGTGGGAAATCTGACACTCGGCACCGCCAATGCCGGGGCCGTCACGGTGCAGGCCGCTGGAGCGGTGACGCAGATCGCCCCCATCAACGCAACGTCGCTCTCGATCACCGGCACTGGGGCACCGATCCTGCTGCACACCCAGGCCAACAACGTTGGGGCGTTTGCTGCGTCGAATGGGATTGGACAGGTGCTCTTCCAGAGCGGCTCTGGGCCGGTCAGCGTCGGCCCGATCACTGGTGGCTATGTCTATCTGCAGGTCGGCGGGGCTGTTTCACAGTCGGCTGCCATCTCCGCCGACACGCTCTTCGTGAGCGGCATCGGCTCGCCGATCACGCTCAACACGCAAGCGAACGCGATCGCCAATTTCAT
>CAISJI010000177.1 GCA_903885565.1 uncultured Planctomycetaceae bacterium | reverse complement strand
GGAATCACTTTGAGCAACTCATATCGGCGTTGGAAGCTCTGCTGGTGGCGCTGGCCGGATATGGGCCGGATCGATGGCGACCCGTCGGCGGATGACGATCAGGCGATCACAGACACGAAAAACGACTTGGGCCACGGCCTGCTAGGCAGACGAGCAAAGAATTCGTTGATCTGAAGAATTTTTCCGAAATCTCTCACTCAATCACTTGCTTCGAATGTTGCGTTTATTGCGTTTGTTTGGTATCCTTTCATGTGGGCTGCGGATCGAACGGTTCGCCGCTGTCAGGCGGCAGTTGTCGCCCCAGAAAACGCCAGCGATCCCCTCGCCGGGGGTGATTTCTGCGGTCGAAGGAGTGGAAAAAGTCCCTGGATCGCTTTTTCCACAGTCTTTCACAGTCTTTATTGAGAAAGAGGAGAAGCAAACATGGCCATATTGCTCGCAGCAATCGAAGAAACTGCCCCCCCCACGGCCGCAGATGCGCGACTCGCTCTGGAATCGAACCGGCGCTTGACCACCCTCCTCGCGGCAAGGCCAAAGAAGACGCTTCGAGTTCGAATCGAACCGGAGAACGAGTCGGAAGAATCGATCTCGATTCCCGTCACCGCATTTCGGTTGCTCAACAGCATTCTTGCCGAGATGGCCAAGGGGAACGCGGTCGCTCTGATCCCCGTCCATGCCGAACTTTCGACCCAGCAAGCGGCCCAAATCCTCAATGTCTCCCGGCCATTTCTCATCGAGCAACTTGAGAAGGGTGTCATTTCATACCGGAAAGTCGGTACGCACCGCCGAGTCATGTTCAAGGATCTGATGGAATACAAACAGACAATGGACCACAATCGCCTGAAGTCTCTCGAAGAATTGTCTGCCCTCGATCAAAAACTTGGACTCGGTTACTGAGAATGAGTCGCCGCACGGTCGTCTACGACGCCTGCGTTCTTTATCCGGCACCGCTGCGCAGCTTTCTGATGTATCTGGCGGTCACCGACCTGTATCACGCCCGGTGGACCAATGACATCCACGAGGAGTGGATGCGTAACGTCGTCAAAGACCATGCCGATATTCTGCGTGAACAAGTCGAGCGCATCCGAGACCTCATGAACGCGCATGTTCGTGACTGCCTCGTTACAGGTTACGAGTCGCTCATCATGAGCCTCACACTCCCAGACCCGGATGATCGACAGGTGCTCGCCGCCGCCATCCATTGCGAAGCTGATATCATCGTGACGTTCAATCTGAAAGACTTCCCGGAGGATGCCCTGAAACCGTATGGAATCGAGGCTCAGCATCCAGATGAATTCCTGCTCTGCCAGCTTGAACTCGCCCCAACCGTGGTCTGCGCCGCAGCCCAGAAACATCGGGAGAGCTTGCAGAACCCGCCGATGAGTGTGGAAGAGTTTCTCGCGTCGCTGAAACGCCAGGGGCTCGCCCAAACCGTTGCGAGCCTGAGGGAATTCACAGACCTGATTTGAAGCCCGGTGTTCACAAATCGGCCCCTGCGCCGATTGCGCCCGCCGGCGCACGCCGCGGGACTCGCCGGAACGCAGAGGGCCTTTGATGCTGTTTTTCCAAGCCTTATTCCCCAGCCTTTTTCCCCGGTGCGGTGGGGGCCGCGGCTGCCGCCACAAGAGAATAAAATACTTGGCAAGAGGGTGATACGATTGAATGAGTCGAGAAACCTTATGCAGGCACAGCGATGCTGCGGATTGGCCTCAGTTTTACGGTTCTCTGCTGGGCAGTCGCCTGCTCGGGGCAGGACCGTTCGTTTGAGGCCGACGTAGCTCCGCTGCTCGAAGCCTCCTGCCGCGAATGCCACGGTGCCGGCTCAACCTCCGGTCCCGATCTGACCGCTCTCGGGCACGACCTCTCCGACCCGCGTATTTTCCGCTGCTGGGAGAGCGTCTACGATCGTGTTGCCAAAGGAGAGATGCCGCCACCGGAAGCCGAGCGGCCCGATCAAGAGCAGGTCGCCACGGCGTTGGCAGCCTTGCAACGCAGCCTGACCGCGGCCAATCGGGCCCAGCAGGAGGAGCAAGGAAGAGTGCCTGCCCGGCGGCTCACCAAGCTCGAACTGGAATACACGCTCCACGATCTCCTCTCGATCGACGGGGAGGTGACCGCCAGCGTTCCTGCCGAAACCGATTCAGGCAATTTTGATACTGTCGGTTCAGCCCAGCGCATCTCCGAACTCCACCTGCAGGGCTATCTGGAGGCGGCCGACAAGGCACTCCATCTGGCCATCCAACTCGGCGTGAACCCCACGCAGAAGCAAACGCTCGATTTTTGCGAAAGCCCACTGCTGAATCACTTCCACGACAAGGAGTTATCACTCGGTGGAAACATCAGCCGCCGGACTGACGATAGCGTGGTACTGTTCCGCGACGCTGACTACCTGCTGACAAGCGCCGCAGGGGGGTTTCACCTGTCGGCGCCGGGCATCTACCGGATCACCACCCAGGCTGCTGCATTCCAGGCAGAGGATCCGGTCGAACTGCGGGTGGTTCAATGTCGACCCGATGGCACCACCCACATCCTGGTGTCACACAAACTGGTTCCCGGCCGGGAGGAAACCATCGTCGTCTCCACATTGATGCAGCAGGGCGATTCCTTCCATACCACGATTCAAACCAAAACCGATCCCGCCGCAGCGATCCTGGCCGCCGGTGGCGCCCAGCACTATTCCGGCCCCGGAATCGCCCTCAAGGCGCAGCAGGTGGAGGGCCCGCTGGTCGATCCCTGGCCGCCGGCCAATACGAGGCAACTGCTCGCCGGCCTGCGTCTGGTTGCTCCAGCCAACGCGCCCGCCGGCCCCTACCGCATCGAGCCCGGGAAAGAGATGCGAGAACATGTTCACGACGTCGTCGCGCAACTGGCTCCCCGCGCCTTTCGCCGGCCGGTCGCTGCGGAAGAGATCGAGAGCTTTGTGGCGCTCGCCAAGCTGCCGATTGAAGCCGGGCGCGATCCGCTCGATGTGCTGCGGATTCCCCTGCAGGCGCTGCTCTGCGCGCCGGCATTCCTCTGCCACGAGGGCCCTCCGGGAATGCTCGACGATCACGCGCTTGCCAGTCGGCTCTCCTATTTTCTCTGGAAGAGCCTGCCTGATGAACAGCTGACGTCCCTTGCCGCCGACCACCGCCTCTCCGCTCCCGAAGTTTTGGCGGTGCAGGTTGACCGCATGCTGGCCGATCCGAAAGCGCAGCGTTTCATCAGCGATTTCGTCGGCCAGTGGCTGCGGCTCTCGCGGATCGACGCCACCACCCCCGACGAGAAGCTCTATCCGGAATACGATTCCCCCCTCAGCGACGCCGCCGTGCAGGAAACCGAGTGTTACTTCCGCGATCTTCTCGAACGCAATCTGGCAATCGGCCACCTCGTCGCTGCCGACTTCACGTTCCTCAACGAGCGGCTCGCCAAACATTATTCCATACCGGGCGTGCAGGGGAATCAGATGCGGCGGGTGAGCCTTCCGCCGGGGAGCCCGCGGGGAGGCCTTCTCACCCAGGCGGCGATTCTCAAAACTACCGCCAACGGCACCGTCACCTCGCCGGTCGCCCGCGGGAATTTCATTCTCACGAATATCCTCGGCCTGCCCCCGCGGCCACCTCCCCCCGGGATCGGCTCGATCGAGCCCGATACGCGGGGCAGAACCACAATCCGCGAAATGCTGGCGGCCCATCGCATGCTCGCAGAGTGCAACAGCTGCCATAAACAAATCGATCCGCCCGGATTCGCGCTGGAATGCTTCGATCCCATCGGCGGTTTCCGCACGCGGTATCGGGCCGACGCCGTCCCCTCCTCGCTGCCGTGGGCCCGCTTCTTCGCCAGCGCAGAAACCTACCGGGAAGGTCCGCCCGTCGATGCCAGCGGCGTGACGGCTGACGGCAGGACCTTTTCCGGCATCGTGGAATTCAAGCGGCTGCTCCTCGACCAGCAGGAGCAGATTGCCCGCCATTTTGTGTCGCGGCTGATCGTTTATTCCACCGGCGGCGAGATCGAGTTTGCCGACCGGGAAGAGATCGAGGCGATCCTCGCCCACACGCGAGACCGCGGGTTTCCGATCCGTGACCTGCTGCACGAATGCGTGCAGAGCCGGCTGTTCCGGGAGCGCTAGCCGGTTGTAGCAGGTTGGCAATGCCACACATTCACAACGCCGCGCCTGAAAAACCCCTTACTTGAAAAATTATCACCATGCATATCCCCTTCAGTCGGCGCACGTTCCTCAAGGCCTCGGGCGTCTCTCTCGCTCTCCCCTGGCTGGAGTCGATGCAGCGGGCCACCGGTGCTGCGACGAGCGCGCCGCCGCGCCGGCTGGTATTCATCTGCGCCACACTCGGTCTGCATCCCCAACACCTCTGGCCGAGCAGCCCCGGCACTGCCTCTTCCCCCTATCTCGATCTGCTCCGGGAACACCGCCGGGATTTCACGCTGTTTTCCGGTCTGCAGCATGAGGATCAGATCGGGAAACAGCCACACGACAGCGAACTGACCTGGCTCTCCGCGGCCCGCGGGCCGGCGACGACCGGCTTCCGCAACTCGATCTCGGTCGATCAGGTGGCGGCGGAGCGCATCGGCCGCCTGACGCGGTTTCCCTCGATCACGCTCGGCACCCTGCTGCCGCTGAGCCAGTCGTACACCAACCGGGGCGTGATGATCCCGGCACAGACGAGCCCGGCTGCGCTCTTCGCGCAGCTCTTCCTCGCGGGCCGGCCGGAGGAGATCAGCGCCCGCCAACAACAGCTCGCCGACGGCGCGAGCATTCTGGATGGTCTCAGCACGAAGGTAGCGGCACTGCGGCGCCGGGGCAGCCGGGCAGACAACCATCTCCTCGGCGACTACTTCGCGTCGATCCGCAGTGCCGAACAGAATATTCAGACGGCTGGGGCCTGGCTGACCAAACCGAAGCCGGCCGTCGCCAGCGAGCCGCCGGCAGACATTCCCGATGATGCCGATCTGCTCGGACGCGAAAAGCTGCTGCTCGATCTGGTGCCGCTGATCCTGCAGACCGATTCCTCCCGCGTCATCAGCATCATGATCCAGGACCACCTCGCGGTGCCGCAGGTGGAGGGGGTTACAGAAAATCAGCATACGCTCTCGCACCACGGCCAAAACCCGGACAAGATCGAGCAACTCCGCCGGATCGAGGCGGGGATCGTGGCCGGCTTCGGCACGCTCCTCGGCCGACTGAAAGCCCATACCGAAGCGGGCCCCACGCTCCTCGACTCCACAGCGGTGCTCTTTGGCAGCAATCTCGGCAATGCCAACGCCCATCATGCCCACAATCTGCCGATCATCCTGGCCGGCGGCGGCTTCCCCCATGGCCGCTATGTGGCTAAGCCAGCCGGCACGCCACTTTCAAACCTCTTCGTCACGATGCTCGAGCGTTCCGGCATCGAAACCGGCTCATTCGGCCAGAGCACCGGCACGCTCGACTGGTGAGCCGACACCGGCCCGAGGCCGCGGCCCCCTGCGTGTCGAAAGAGAGGCCTCACTATCCGGCCACACTCCGCCGAATGTTGCAGCCCCTGTCGTCTACCAGTTAGAACGCTCTGCATGTGTCGGCGGTGATACAACCGCCCCGTTTCTTTCCCCTCGACCTCTCCTGAGCAGCCTCCATGCATCTCAACGACCGGGCCCGCGCGATTGCCGAACACCTCATGGCCGAGGCGGGGCAACTCGGCGTGGAGGTGCAGCGCTCCGCTGACGGCGTGCGCATCGTCGACTGCGGCGTGAAAAAGCCGGGGGGAAATGAGGCGGGCATCTTGCTCGCCCGCGCCGCCATGGCCGATCTGGGAGCTGTCGAGCTGGTCCCTGCCGGTAGCCCCCTGCCGCCACACGCCGCTGCCTGGGGACAAGCGTGCCCCTGGACGCTGGTGAGTGTGGCCAGCGAAACGCCAGTGGCGGCCTGCCTCGCGGCGCAGTACGCCGGCTGGAAGGTGCAGGAAGGCAAGTATTTCGCGATGGCCAGCGGCCCGCTGCGGGCGGCGATCGGCCGGGAGGAACTTTTCAATGAGATCGGCCTGCGCGAGCGACCTTCAAGCGCCGTGGGACTCCTCGAAGCTGGCAAACTCCCCCCCGACAGCGTCTGCCGGCAGCTCGCCCTCGATGCCGGTGTCGCCCCAGAAGATTTGATCCTGCTGGTGGCGCGAACGGCGAGCCCCGCCGGAACGCTGCAAGTGATTGCCCGCTCGCTGGAAACAGCACTGCACAAGCTCCACGACCTGCACTTCGACTTGCGCCGTATCCGCCGGGGAGCCGGGGCCGCCCCGCTGGCGCCAGTGCCAGCCGACGACCTCACCGCCATCGGTCGCACCAACGACGCCATCCTCTATGGTGGCTGCGTAACCCTCGAAGTGACTGGCGATGATGCGAGCCTCGCCGCGATCGGCGAAAAGATGGTGAGCTCCGCCTCATCTTCCTACGGCGAGCCTTTCTGCCAGCTCTTTGCCAAGGCGGGCCACGATTTCTATGCCCTCGATCCGGCGCTCTTTGCCCCCGCCCGCGTTGAACTGCATAACCTCGACACCGGCACCCGCCACATCTTCGGCCACCTCGCCCCCGCTCTGGTGCAGACGTCGTTCGGCGTGCCAACGACGCCGGCGGGGGCCTAAGCGATGCGCGTGGCCGTTATTGGCGAGCCTTCTGGCTGGCATGTCGGCCGGTTGCTCGCCGCCCTGCGGGCTCGAGGCCATGCCGCTAGCTGTGTGCGTTGGCGGGATCTGGGCGCTGAGATTGGTTGCGGCAGCGCAGCCGCCGAGATCGCCTCCCCGAAGGCGCTCGCTGCTGCCGAGGCGGTGATCGTGCGGGGAATGCCGGGAGGCGGACTGGAGGAAGTGATATTCCGGATGGATCTGCTCGGACGCCTCGCCAGCCGGGGCACGCCGGTGGTCAACAGCCCACGCAGTTTGGAGATGGCGATCGACAAATATCTGTCGCTGTCGCGCCTGGCCGCGGCCGGCCTGCCGGTGCCGCGCACGATCGTGGCCCAACAGCCGCAATCGATCAGGGCCGCCTGGGAGTCGCTGGGGAGCAATGCTGTGGTCAAGCCGCTGTTTGGCTCCTGCGGCCGGGGGATCGATCGACTGCAGACCGTGGCAGACCTTGAACCCTATGTGTCAGCCGCGGAGGAGGCGGCGGGGAAGGTGGTTTATCTCCAGGAATTCGTGCCGCACGATGGCTGGGATGCGCGGATTCTGCTGGTCGGGGATGAAGCCTATGCGATGCGCAGAGTGGCGGCCGACAACTGGCGCACCAACCTTGCGCTGGGAGCCCGTGCCGAAGCCTTCTGCCCCCCTCCCGATTGGATCGATCTCGCCCGCCGGGCGGCCGCCACGCTCGAAACGACGATCGCCGGTGTCGATCTGCTGCCGGCTCGGGATGGCCGGCTGCTCGTGCTGGAGGTGAATGCCGTGCCGGGCTGGAAGGGGCTCGAATCGGTCACTGAGAGCGACATCGCCGGACGAGTCGTCGCCTGCGTGGAACGCCGGACGGGCAGTTGATCCTGTTTTTGGCAACGGACATCAGGCCCAGTGGGTTGCCAGCCACCACAAAAGAACGATCGCTGCAGCCTCCATCCAGCTGGTGGAGTCTTGCAGCGCAAACACAACCGGATCGTCCTGCAACACGCCCCGGTGCGCCCGCATCCAAACTCTCAGCAACCACGCGGAAAGCACAACAGGAATGAGAAAGAGCGGCTCCACTGACATGTAGAGACCCGTTTTACGCGCCTCCAATTCCATGTAGAGCACCATCACGATGATCGCGGCAACACCGGTTGCCACGCCGAGGGGTGTGGTGATCTGCGTGTCGCCAGCCAGATACCCGCGCCCCGCGATACTGCGACCGTCACGATGAGCCCGAGCGAGTTCCGCCGTCCGCTTGGCCAGTGCCAGTGAAGTGAACAGGATGAAGGTGAAGGTGCTCAGCCAGAGGGAGATCGGGGTCGCGAAGAGAATCATGCCGGCCAGCACACGAATCGTGAACAGCCCGCCGATCGTGAGCACATCGATCAGCGGTTCCGTTTTGAGACGAAACGTGTAGAGCAGCGAGATGGCCGCATAGGCCAATGTGATCAAGCCGAAGCGGGAGTCGAGCCCAAAGGCTGCCGTGAGTCCCCCCAGCAACAGGACCACTGCCACCAGCAAAGCGCTGCCAATCGGGATCGTTCCAGCCGCCAGAGGCCGCCACCGCTTTGATCGATGCACGCGATCGGCACTCAGGTCGCTCAGGTCGTTGAGAAGGTAGGTGGCTGATGCCACCGCGCAAAAGAGCATCAGGCCCACACAACCCCGAGCCAGCATCAGTGGATCCCGAAACTGCTGTGAGAGCAGCAGCGGAACCAGCAGAATCACATTCTTCGACCACTGGTGCACGCGCAGTGCCTTGAGCCAGGCAGCCAGGCCCGGCCGAGAACGCGGTATCGTGTCGATGTGACTGAGTCCCAGACTGTCGAGTTGCCGGCGGAGCCTCGGGCTCCCTCCCACAAGAACCGCCTCCTGGGCACGGCTCCAGATGGGAAGGTCTGCGGCGCAGTCGCCGACATAGGCAAACCCGCTGGAAAACAGCTGTCCGATGGCGTCTGCTTTTTTGATCCCTTTGAGGTTGGTCGTTCCGTTGCTGCCGGTGGCACTGTCAAACAGGCCCAAGTGCTCAGCCACGCCATCGGCGACCGACTGGTCGGCCGCGGTCACCAGGTGGATGGTGGAGCCGGCCTGCTTCCGCTTGGCGATATAGGCAAGTACGCCTTCGTGGTAGGGCAATGTTTGAAAGTCGAGCGGGGCAGTTTTTGCCACCTGCCTTTTGAACGCAGCCCTGCCTTGCAGCAGCGAGCCAGCAACGGCAGGCAGCCGGCCCGGCCGCTTGAAAACGATGCTCACCAACTGCTCTAGAAGTGTGTCGGTACGCACCAGCGTATCGTCGAGATCGACAACGATCGGAAAGGCCGTGTGAGGCATGAATGCTTTCTGGACGTCACGGCGATTTTGGTGGAACGGCGGAAGATGCTGGGCCCTTCGGAACCTTGGCAGGCCCGGCGCTTGTGACTGGAACGCCCGGCCCGTGGCGGTCAAGAAATACGACGAGTGTATCCTCGAACCGATAGACCGACTCACTTGAGGGCCAAGGAGCCTTGTCTTGTGTCGATTCGATCGCCCGGCTCACTTCGCCTTCAGTCGGTCTCCGGAAATTGGGCCTCCCGTGAAAGAAGTTCAGATAATCCGCGTGACGTAAGTGCGAGAATGATTCCTCGTGGATCTCCGCTAAACTCGCTCCTCCCGGATGCCTCACGTAAGGCTTCCGCTTCAATTCTGGGTAGGTGCCGACCACGACCAATGCCATGGGATTCGGTGGCACCGTTGGATCAATGAGTGTTTCGGCTCGGGCAGCTATACGCTGGATCATGCTCAGTTCGTAAGTCGTCTTATAGACAGCGTAATTACTTTCCTGAGTCGCGAGAATGAGGAAAAAATAGAGCAAAGTGATGGCCACAGCAGCACTCACCGCCCTTACCCTCTCTGTTCGTAGCCCGCATCCAATGAAAAAAGTAAGGCAGTAGCCGTTGACGAACAGAATTCGTCCAAACGTCTCGGGAGACCGGCAGTTGATCACGTAGGTCGCGCGGAGCGCTATCGGCATCAGCGCAAGAACGCCGACCGCAAGCAGAGCCGTCCTCCAGCCTCGCTGCCCTGCTCGCCAGAGCAGGGCAAGAGCGCCGATGGCAACTCCCAGCGCAGGCAAAAACTGGAGTTGCGTCGGAAGGCCGGGCAGATCTCGGATAAAGAAGGCAAAGAACTTCTTGTGCGCGATGGTAAGTTGCCGGAGGGCCTCGGGCAGCGTGCTCACGTGCGTGACCACAGAGGCTCCCGGTGCAATGCGGAACCGGCTTTCGACGAGAATCTTTGACGAAACCCAATAGGCCGCAACTGCGATCGCTATCGCCACAAGCAGCAATATTCCATCACGGATCGCCTGCCGGTCGGGCGCGAGTCTGGCGTCCGTTTTCTTCGTTTCGCTCCCGAGCGTGAGCAAAACGACGGCGGCTGCCAGAAAACTCACCAAGGCGATTCTCGGCTGGTGGCATGCGATCGCCAGCAGAAAGAAAAATGCAGCGCCCATAACGCGAACCGCACCTAGCCGGCTCCTGACAAACACAAGGATGCCCAGAATGGCAAAGTGGTCGCCCACAACGAACGAGAGTTGATCAGCCACAAACGAGTAATAGTCGAGGAACGCCGGGTAGAGGCAGAGGAGGGCAGCGACGCCCAGAACGTCGCGTTTTCTGCGCAGTCCGATCAGTTCAGCAAGAAGAATGCCGTTGATCGCCTGCAATGCCGTGGCGCACAGCATCGCAAAGGACTGCACGCCCGATCCACCCTGCGCTAGCAGCGTCAGGTCTTCCATCCAGCGGCCCATACGGGTCATCCCGCTTGGAAATGGGTAGAGCCAGACTTCCGGAAGCGTGTGATTGGTGAGGATGATCGAGGTGTAGAAATAGCTGTAGGCTGCGATCTGCAGCAGCATCAGGACCGCAAAGACTGCTTTATTTCGCTCTGCCCACGCAGTTGCCTCGCCAACGCGAGCGTTGATCCAGGGCCGCAGGTGCGACTCGCCCCACGCTGGAATCTGCTCGATGGCCTTCATCTTGAAACTCCTTGTTGTGCGGCATTTGGTCTGCCAAATTATTTATGGCGTAATGGTAGCGTAAATACTGGCTTTTTGGTAGCTTATGGATCCGCAAAAAGGGATCGCTTGGTGCTTTTCAGCTTTCCGAAAATCGTTTTTCATCGGCAAATAAGCATTGAAAACCTATTCCCCAAGAATCGTCGACACCGACCTTGCAGAACTGTTGTCTGCAGTTCCTGCCATCGCTCTTGAGGGCCCCAAAGGAGTGGGGAAGACGGAGTCGGCCCTGCGTCTGGCGGGCACCATTCGCCGCTGCGATCGCCCCGCCGAACAGGCTCTGGGAACGGCCGACCCAGATGCCTTTCTGCGGGGAGCGCCGCCTGTGCTGCTCGATGAATGGCAGCGTGTGCCGGCGGTTTGGGATGCGGTCAAACGCGCCGTCGACGCTGACGCGGAGCCCGGTCGTTTTCTGCTCACCGGTTCCTCCCACCGCATGGCAGCGGGCACCCACTCCGGGGCGGGCCGCATCTTAGCAGTGCGGATGCGTCCCATGACACTCTCCGAGCGGGGTGTTTGCCGGCCTGCTGTGAGTTTGCGTGACCTGTTGACGGGCAGCCGGCCGGGCATCGCCGGCGAATGTCCACTCACGTTGGCCGACTACACACAGGAAATCGTCGCCTCGGGCTTCCCCGGCCTGCGCGCGTTTCAGGGACGCGCGCTGCGGGCGCAGCTTGATGGCTATCTTGCCCGGATCGTCGACACCGATTTTGAGGAACTGGGCCTGCGTATTCGCCGGCCGGACACGCTGCGCCGCTGGCTGGCGGCCTATGCAGCCGCCACGGCCACCACCGCCTCCTATGAGACCATCCGCGATGCAGCGAGCTCTGGGGATGGACGGACTCCTGCCAAATCAACGACTATTCCCTACAGGGATATCTTGCAGCGGCTCTGGATCATCGACCCGCTGCCGGCATGGATTCCCAGCGCCAACCCAATCGCCCGACTCTCCGCCCCCCCCAAACACCACCTCGCCGATCCCGCTCTCGCAGCCCGTCTGCTGGGCATGAACGCCGACCGCCTGCTCGCAGGAGCAAGCGTTACACAGGGTGCGACTCCACTCCTCGGCACTCTCTTCGAATCCTTGGCCACGCTCTGCCTGCGGGTGTGCGCCCAAGCAGCAGAAGCACGCCCGGCACATCTGCGCGTTCGCTCCGGTCAGCATGAGATCGATCTAATCATCGAACGGGATGATGGCAGGGTTGTCGCCCTGGAGATCAAACTCGGCGCTGCTGTGAATGATGATGACGTCCGTCATCTGCACTGGCTCAAGCGGGAGAGCGGTGAACGGGTGCTCGATCTGGCAGTTATCAACACCGGACCGCAGGCCTATCGCCGGCCCGACGGAGTAGCCGTCATCCCACTGGGATTGATCGGCTGTTGAAGCCATCCTGCCCCGTGACTCTGCGATCGAGCTATGGATAAGGCTCAGGGGGGAATTGTTTCACCGACGCCGAGCGCATCGCGCAGGATCTGCAGCGTGTGCCGCACGACGATCGGCGAGCCGAGCCGGCGCAGATGGATTTGCAACTGCGTCAGGCAGCCGATGTTGCCACTGGCGACCACATCGGCTCCCGTGGCGATTACCGCCCGGGCCTTCTGCTCGCCAAGCGTCGCGGCAATCTCCGGCTGGTCGATGTTGTAGCTGCCGGCACTGCCGCAGCAAAGCTGGCCGTCGGCAATTTCCAACAGTTTCAGGCCGGGAATCGCCCGCAGCAGTTGCCGCGGCTGCGCACTTACCTGCTGCGCATTGGCCAGATGGCAGGCGTCCTGATAGGCCACCTTGAGCGGAACTTCCCGCAGCGGCTCACGCAGGCCAAGCTGGCTCAGAAACGCACTCACATCAACAACGCGGGCCCGGAAAGCCTCGGCCCGAGCCTCGTCGGGGGTGCCACGCAGGATGAGGTGATACTCATGCATGGCCGATCCGCAGCCAGCCGCATTGGTGAGAATCGCATCGACATCGCCCGAAAAAGCCTGCAGGTTGCGGCGGGCGAAGGCCTGTGCCGCGGCCAGGTCGCCGGTATGCCATGAGAGCCCGCCGCAGCAGCCCTGCCCCCGCGGCACCACCACCTCCACCCCCTCGCGCGAAAGCACGGCGATCGTGGCGGTGTTGATGTCGGGCGCCAGCACCTGCTGCGCGCAGCCAGCGAGCAACGCCACTCGTGCCCGTCGCACGCCACAGGCCGGCGTTATCTCCGGCCAGGTTTCCGCAGCGGGAAGCGTATCGGGCACCAGTTCCAGCATCCCCTGCCAGCGTGTGGGCGTCACCGCTTTGGCGAGGCGGCCGGCCAGCATCGCCAGGCGGAAGCGGGCCGGATAGGGGAGTGTCTGCGCTACGAGAAATCGCCGAGCCTGCTCCATCCAGCCACGTTTCACCTGCCTCTGGGCAAGGGCGCGAAAGGGACTGATCAGATCGCGGTAGGGCACGCCGCTGGGACAGGCCGGCTCGCAGGCGAGGCACCCCAGGCAGCGGTCGATATGGGGGGCGGCGGCAGCGAAGCTGAGCGAGCCCTCGAGCACCTCCTTCATCAGCACGATCCGCCCGCGCGGAGAATCCATCTCCTGCCCCAGTTCCTTGTAGGTCGGGCAGGCGGCGAGGCAGAAGCCGCAGTGCACGCAGGCAGATACCGCCTCCGCCATCGGCTTCCCCAAGGGCCCCAAGACTTCGCATGGAATGGAGTGCTGCATCAGTCGTCCAGCGAGGGGAAGCGGTGATCGGGATCGAAGGCCTGTTTGACGGCGGCCTCAACAGCGTACCGCGGGCGTCCACCCACCCACAGCGGAGCGTTTCCAGTCAGCGTCAGGCCAACGAGATGGGCTGGGATTTCCGCAGCCGTGGCCACGGATGTATAGGCGACGTTGCCCCCGCAGCTGACATGGCCGGCGGTAAAGTCTCCCACCTGCCCGGGTGTGATGGCCGATTTCACGAGCACTCCAGTGGGTAGGGCCCAGCGGAACTCCCGCAGGTCGTTCCAGAATTCGGGAGCCACTTCAGCAGCATCGTCCCCTGCGGAAAGCGCGCGGAGCAGATCGGCTGCCAACGGTTCGAGCGCCTCCTCCGGCCCCACCAAACGCACAAGCACCCGCTGGCCACCGGGCGGGATGTCGATCGCGTCGATATTCCAGCGGCCCGCCGCCAGACGCTCGAGCAAACCGGGTCTCGCCGGCAGGCTCAGCGTGCGCGTCGCCGCCGGCCGGGGGAAGACCTTGAACGTCACCGCCCCGATCGCGGCAAACCGTCCGAGGCTCCCCACCACAAACTTCGGCACATCAAAACCGGCGGCATTTTTCACCACCTTCCCCCCCAGACGCAACAGACGCCCGAGGCCATCAACACACTGCACACCGAGCAGAAAATCACGCACGCCACCGAAGCGAAACCGGCCCGGCCCGCTCAGGCCAGAGGCGACCGCGCCGCCGAGCGTGCTGCCCGCTTCCACGAGCACCGGATCAAACGGAAGATGCTGCCCCTGCTCGGCGAGCACTGCCACGATCTCGGCAAGGGGGGTGCCGGCAAGGGCCGTGAACGTGAACTCCGCGGGGTCATATTCGACAATGCCGCACAGTTGCCGCGTCGAGATTCTCACCCCTTCCACCGCAGACAGCCGCGGCTTCGTGCCGGCGCCGACGCAGAGCACGCGCGGCGCCCCCCGCACGGCATCCTGCAGTTCGGCAAGTGTGGCAGGCTCAAACACGCTCAGAGATATCCTCGTGCAGACTCGTTCAGACCAGACATCCTCTTCCGACCGCAGCCATCCCCGACTCCGAAACGCTGCTCACATCCGCTCAATCGTTCCCGCCTTTTCCAGGGGATGGAGGCCATGGTGGGAAAGAGCAGGCGCCTCCCCGCCGGGAAACATCTTGCCGGGGTTGGCAATGCCGAGCGGATCGAAGGCTGCCCGGATCCGCTGCATGCAGTCGATCTCGTCGGCAGAAAACATGTCGGGAAGGTAGTCGCGCTTCTCCATCCCCACGCCATGCTCGCCGGTGATCGAGCCCCCCATCTGCACGCACATCCGCAGGATATCACCAGCCAGCGCCTCGGCCCGCGCCAAGCCATCGGGCTGACGACCGTCGAACAGAATCAGCGGATGGAGGTTGCCGTCGCCGGCATGAAACACATTCGCCACGCGCAGGCCCGCAGCACTGGCCATCGTGCCGATCTGCCGCAGCGCCTCCCCCAGGCGGCGTCTGGGAACCACGCCATCCTGCACGAGGAAATCGGCCGAGAGCCGCCCCACGGCGCTGAAGGCGCTTTTGCGCCCCTTCCAGATCGCTGCCCGTTCACCCATATCACGGGCCGGGCGCATCTCCAGCGGCCCGCTCGCCCGGAGAATCTCTTCCAGCTTCCGCCGCTCCACCTCCACCACCTCGCGCGGCCCCTCCAACTCCACAATCAACACCGCCTCGCTGCCGGGTGGATAGTCGGCATGCACTGCCGCGGTGGCTGCCTCCAGCGCCAGCCGGTCCATGATCTCCAGTGCCCCCGGCAGCAGCCCGGCGGCGATCACCGCTGAGACCGCATCGCCCGCCGCCTCCAGCGATGAATAGCCGGCCAACACCGTATGAAACATTTCTGGAACGGGGAGCAATTGCAACACGATCTCCAGCGCCACGCCGAAGAGCCCCTCACTCCCGGTGAACAGCCCACACCAATCGGGGCCGGTGCGTTCGCGGCTTCTCCCTCCCCATTCCACCACTTCCCCAGTGGCCAACACTGCCCGAATGCCCAACACGTGGTTGCTCGTCATGCCGGTCTTGAGGCAGTGGGCCCCGCCGGAGTTGAACGCGACGTTGCCGCCGATCGTGCAGACCGACTGGCTGGAGGGATCGGGAGCGTAATACAGCCCATGGGCCGCGGCGGCGGCCGTCACCTGCGCATTGACCACCCCCGGCTGCACCACGGCGATCCGCTCGACAGGATCGATGCACTCAATGCGATTGAGCCGATTGAGCGCGATGACGATGCCATCGGCCACCGGCATCGATCCCCCGGAGAGGCTCGTGCCGCTGCCGCGGGCCACAAAGGGAAGCTGCAGATCTCGGCAGGCCCGCACCACCTCCACCACCTCGGCACACGTCTCCGGCACGACGACCGCCAAGGGGCGGGTGGCGTAGGCTGAGAGCCCATCGCTCTCATAGGCAGCCAATTCCGCCGGCCGCACGAGCACCCGGCTCGCCGGCAGCACCGACGCAAAACGATTCAAAGCGGCAGGCTGCATGGTAGGTGGGGCCCGTAAAAAACTTCAGGAACGTGTCAGGCGAGGACATGCTGCAGCGCCGTCAGTACCAGATCGACATTGCGCTGGGTGGCCCCATGCCCCATCAGGCCGATGCGCCAGGCCTTGCCCGCCATCACGCCGAGCCCACCACCGATTTCGATTCCATACTCCTCCAGCAACCGGCGGCGGGTGCCGGCGTCGTCGGCCCCCTCGGGAATGCGAATGCAGTTGAGCGAGTGGAGCGAGTGGGTGGGGATATAGCTGATGCCCATTCCCTCCAGGCCCCGGCGGAGCCGCTGATGCATGCGCGCATGGCGCTCGATGCGGGCCTCGAGCCCTTCCTCCAGCACGATCAGGAGCGCTTCCCGCAGGGCGTAGGTCATGTTGATCGGCGCGGTGTGATGGTACACGCGGCCGCCGCCACCGCCGCCGAAGTAATACTGCTTCAGCATCGAAACATCGAGATACCACGACTGCGGCTTCTGCTTGCGGGCATCCATCCGCTCGATGGCGCGGGCGCCGAAGCTCACCGGCGACAGGCCCGGGGGGCAACTGAGGCACTTCTGCGTGCCGCTGTAGATCGCATCGATCTCCCAGTCGTCAACGCGCAGCTCATGGCCACCGAGGCTGGTGACCGCATCGACAGCCAACAGCGCCCCGGCCCGATGCACAATCTCCGCCAGCCCGGCGATCGGTTGGTGGGCGCCGGTGCTCGTCTCAGCCTGCACAATACCGACGAGCTTGGTGCGCGGGTGGCGTTTGAGCGTCTCGGCGATCTGCTCCAGCGGGAAGATTTCTCCCCACGGCGCCTCGAGGGGATGCACGGTGGCGCCGCAGCGCTGCATGACATCCTTCATTCTGCCGCCGAAGACTCCGTTGACGCCCACAATCACCTCGTCCCCCGGCTCGACGAGGTTCACCGCCACACACTCCATCCCTGCCATGCCGGTGCCGCTGACGGGGAACGTGAGCTTGTTTTTGGTTTGATAGACCTGCCGGAGCAATTCGCAGGTTTCATCCAGGATCGCGACATACTGCGGATCGAGGTGGCCAAGCGTCGGGGCGGAGAGCGCCTGCAGCACGCGGGCCGGCACGGGACTGGGACCAGGACCGAGCAGAACGCGTTCAGCGGGATGGTTGTTGTTCATGCCAGAAGGGGTGCCGGTGGGCGCACGCTATTGAAAGAGAGAATGGAGGAAAGTTCCCAGGGAGCAAGGATAGAAGATGCGTCAGTCGATGGGAAGCAAGCGGCCTGCCGGTCGCCCACAGGGCAGATTCATCACCGCGCATTGCCGACGCTGCGGGATTCTTTATGTTGCCTGTGGCGCGGTGAGGGGTAGCTGCCGCAGCCGGAGAGGGGGAATCTTTCCGGTTCACAACCGCTCTGAGGGGAATTCATATGGTCTGGTCGCACGTTTACGACCCGCTCTCGTCGCCGCTGTTTTCCCCATTGGTGGCCATGCTGCCGCTGGTGGTGCTGCTGGGCCTGCTGGCCGGCTGCGGCTGGTCGGCGGTGGGGGCCGCGGCGGCCGGCCTCACAACAGCCCTGGCCATCGCCATCGGCATCTGTGGCATGCCGGCCGATGCGGCGTTTGCCGCGGGCATGTATGGCGCGGCGTTTGGCCTGTTTCCGATCGGCTGGATCATCGTCACGGCGATGTTTCTCTATTCTCTGGCGGTGGAAGCAGGGGCGTTGGAGGTGATGAAGCGCTCCGTGACGCGGCTCTCCGCCGACCACCGCGTACAGGCGCTGTTGATCGCCTTTGCCTTCGGCGCGTTTTTGGAGGGGGCGGCAGGCTTTGGTGCACCGGTGGCGATCTCTGCGGCCCTCCTCACCGGGGCCGGCTTTCCGGCGCTGGAGGCGGCCTGCCTGGCGCTGATCGCCAACACCGCCCCGGTTGCCTTCGGTGCCCTTGGCACGCCGATCATCACGCTGGCGAAAGTGACTGGACTCGACGAGCAGGCGATCTCCGCCATGGCGGGCCGGCAGCTCCCATTTTTCTCGCTGATCATTCCGGCCTGGATGGTCGTCACGATGGCCGGGTGGCGTGGGCTGGCGGGCGTGTGGCCGGCGGTGCTCGTCTGCGGCGCCTCATTTGCCATCGTGCAGGCGCTGATGGCGAATTTCGTCGGCCCGGCGCTGGTCGATGTAGTGGGGGGCTTGGCGAGCCTGGCGGCCTTGGCACTCTTCATGACGGTGTGGCAACCCCGCGAATGCTGGCAGCACACCCACGGTTTTTCCACGCCGGCCAGCGGCGGCCCCCCACGCCCGGCTGCGGGCAGCGAGATCAGAGATACTCCCCGGACCGTGGCCTGGGCCTGGATGCCCTGGCTCTTTCTCTCGGCAGCGGTGTTCTGCTGGGGACTGCCAGGCGTGAAGGGGGTCCTGGATGGCAAGCAGATATCCCTGCCCAACGGCCTGCCGGCCCACGGCATCCTGGCTCCGGAATTTCCGGTGGCCCGGCTCGATCGGCGCGTGGCGAAGGTGCCGCCAGCGACTCGCGAACGTCAGGAAATCGAGCGGGCGGTGTTTCGGCTCAACTGGCTCTCCGCTGCGGGCTCCGGCATCCTGCTGGCGGCGCTGGTTTCCGTGCCGTGGCTGGGTATTTCCTGGCGGCGGGCATGGACGATCTGGTGGGAAAACCTCCACCGCCTGCGGGCCTCGCTGGTGACGATCGCCGCCATGCTGGCCCTGGCCTTTGTCACCCGCTACTCAGGCACCGATGTCACGCTCGGCCTGGCGATGACCCGCACCGGGGCGGCCTATCCTCTCTTTGCCGCGCTCCTCGGCTGGCTGGGGGTCGCCCTGACCGGCTCCGACACCTCCAGCAACGCGATGTTCGGCAGCCTGCAGCGGGTGACGGCCGAGCAGCTCGGGCTCAGCCCACTCCTTATATGCACCGCCAACAGCACCGGCGGCGTGATGGGGAAGATGATCGACGCCCAGAGCATCGTCGTTTCGGCGACCGCCACCGGCGTCCACCGGCAGGAAGGGGCGATTCTGCGCCGGGTCTTTCCCCATAGCCTCGCGCTGGCGATCCTGATGGGCTTGCTGGTCTGGCTGCAGGCGGGACCGCTGGCCTGGATGGTGCCGTAAGGCTGCGGTGGCCCACGAGTCTGTCGGCACTCCTTCCCAGCTTCTGCAGTCTTCCTTTTTGAGGCCTCACAACCGGGACAGTTAGCAGATTGAGACTCGAGGGAGCTGCCTCTTTTCTGCGCAGCACCCCCGCTGCCTGCAAAAAAGGCACTGCTGCCTGAAAACAGGACTGCCTTCGATCAGGTGCTGTAAGTCGTTGCTTTGCAAGCACTTCACGCCATGACTTGACTCGCGTGCCAGCATCTCTTGTGACGGCACCCGATGGCCGGATGTCATCGATCCCGTTCCCGGTTGGCTCGGTTGCCTCACGGCGGCCACCCCCGGGATTGCCCCCGCCTTTTCCCAGGACCTCAAGCAGCGATGACCAACAAAACCGAAGCCCCTCCCTCCCCGGCTGACCTTCTCCACCAGCGTGAACTGGCTGTGCTGCAGGTGGCCGAACGGCTCCATGGCATGAATCCGGAATGGGTGGTTTATTTCCGGGAGGTGCTGGGGGTCGACGGGGTCGTCCGGCGCACGTTCCGGGAGTCGGAGGAACTGGTGCGTTTCGAATGCTCCCCCCACTACGCGCGGATAAGGGAGATGCTCGACGACCTGCGCAATCGTCAGCAGGCGATCCCCGCCGGGCGGGAAACGCAGCGGGTGGTGACGGTGCGGATGCCGCGGACGCTCCACGAGAGCCTCAAGGCAGAGGCTGAGTCGATGGAAGTGAGCATCAACACCCTCTGCATCTCCAAACTGCTGAAAATCCTCGACCAGCCAGACCGGCGCGGCCTGACGGAATGAGTTACGGCCAACCGGCCGACGGAAAAGGACTGGAGCGGACCTATAAGCCGGGTTCTGTACCGCCAGGTGTCCCGAAGGGCACCCTGCGGTGACGACCATTTCTCTAGGACGCCGGTTACCCGACGCCTCCAGCAGCCGACCCGGAAGTGGGTACGAAACGGACCGTTTCGTGCCGGACCCGAAGGGCCGGGCTTCTTCCTGCTTGGCCTTGCTCCCGATGGGGTTTACCGAGCCGAACCGGTCGCCCGGTCCGCTGGTGAGCTCTTACCTCACCGTTTCACCCTTACCGACCGGGAAACCCCGACCGGCGGTTTGCTTTCTGTGGCACTTTCCCTGACCTTGCGGCCGGTGGGCGTTACCCACCATCGCGTCCTATGGAGCCCGGACTTTCCTCCCGCCAACAGCGCTCCCGGGCCTAGCGCCCGCCAGAAGGCTGCCGACCGGCGATCATCCAGTCCGCTCCAGTCCCTGTGTTCCGTGACGATCCTGAAACAAGAGTGTACCCTGCAAATCCACGCCGGTCGGTCCCACCTCGCTTTTCCCCCTTCCTCTGCCTTCCTGCCCCCTCCGGCTTTGCCCGGTCGCCAAACACCACGTAGAGTTTTCCAGAGGCCCCTTCACAGCACTTGAAGGCCCCGGCAGCGACGTGTCTCTCCGCCCCACCCCGCCACAACCTTTCCGAACCGACGCCCGACCAGTCGCGTATACACCACCATGTACGGTGAACTCCAACCTCGCGGCGGCGGAGACCCCATTCCGCTCCTCAAACCCCAACTCCTGGTGGGGCGGCGGGAGAGCTCCGACATCGTGCTGCGGTTTCCCAACGTGTCTGGCCGCCACTGCGAACTTTTCATCGTCAACGGATACTGGTTCGTGAAGGATCTCGGCAGCAGCAACGGCACGAAGGTCAACGGCGTCCGGGTCACCGAACTCCGCCTCGATCCGGGTGACATGCTGGCGGTTGCCCGGCACAAGTTCGAGATCTGCTACGAGCCTTCCAAACTGGGGGCCAGCGGAGCGGTGGTGGACAAAGCCTCCTCCATCGATCCGTGGAGCCGCAGCCTGCTGGAAAAGGCAGGCTTGGAATCGAAGCCCCGCCAGCCTGGGCACGCCGCGACCGATCGGCGTGCCGCCGCAGGAGATTCCCCCCGCACGCCGGGCGGGCAGTCGCGATAGCCGGGCGGGCGTGCAGGTCTGGTGTGTGCGTGCCGCCATGGCGGAGCGGGCCGGCTGGTACACTGCTATTCATGGGAAAGCCGGGTACACATCGGATCAATCTGCGGAAGAACCGCTCTGTACGGCGCCGTCGCGGCGACATCACTCGGGCGGTGGATAACGATCCGGAGGGGGG
>CAISJI010000176.1 GCA_903885565.1 uncultured Planctomycetaceae bacterium | reverse complement strand
TCTCCTCGTCGGCTGGGATTCGGCCGACTGGAAGATCATCCATCCGCTGCTCGATGCCGGTGAACTGCCGGGCCTGGCCCGGCTCGTCGACACCGGCACCAGCGGCAACCTGACGACGCTCGAACCGCAGCTCTCGCCGATGCTGTGGACGAGCATCGCCACGGGCAAGATGGCCTACCATCACGGCGTGCCGGGATTCACGGAGGTGGACCCCGGCAGCGGTGCCGTCGTGCCCGTCTCGGCCGCGACGCGAAAGAGCCGCACGCTCTGGGAGATCCTCGGCGAGCGCGGCCTGCGGAGCCACGTCGTGAGCTGGTTCGCCACGCACGGCGAGGAGAACCATCCCGGCTGCGTCGTCTCGAACATGTTCTGCCACCTGCAGAACACGAAGCCCGGGCAGGACCCTTCTGAATGGCCGGTGCCGCCCCCCGGCACCTACTGGCCGCCGCAATTGGCCGCGGCGATGAACGATCTGCGGGTGAGCCCGCACGACATTGACCCCGATCAGGTGATCAGGCTGTTCGTGCCCGAGGCCCACACGGTCGATCAGACGAAGGACCGGCGGCTCTGGGCCCTCGCCGAAAAACTCGCCGAGGCCTTTTCCACCCACAACGCCGCCACGCATCTGCTCGAGGCCGAGACCGACTGGGACTTCATGGCGGTGTATTACCGCACGGTCGACGAGATCAGCCACCTGTTCATGCCCTACCATCCGCCGCGGATGGCGGGGATTCCCGAGGCTGATTACGAGCTCTACAAGCACGTGGTCACCGGCATCTACAAGCTCCACGATCTCTTCCTCTGCCGGCTCATGCAGCTCGTCGGCCCCGACACGGCGATCGTGCTCGTCTCCGACCACGGGTTTCACAGCGACCATCTGCGGCCGAAGTTCACGCCCCGCGTGCCGGCCGGGATCACCATCTGGCACCGGCCGCAGGGAGTGTTTGTGGCCAGCGGACCGGGGTTCAAGCGCGACGAGCTTGTGTATGGAGCCCGGCTCCTCGACGTGGCCCCCACGATCCTCCACTGGTTTGGCCTGCCCGTCGGCGCCGACATGGAAGGCCGCGTGCTCGAGGAGACGTTTGCTGCGGCCGCGCGGCGGCCGGTGGAGACGGTGCCCACGTGGGAGAAGCCCGAGGGCACTCGCCCAGCACGAACCAGCCTCGGGGCGGGGGCCGACAAGGCGCTCCTCGAGCAGTTCGTGGCGCTTGGCTACATCGACGAGATCCCCGACGACCCCGGCCAGGCGGCCGCCGAGACCAACCGCGAGAACGACTGGAACATCGCCCGGGCGTGCATGTATGGAAAGCGGTACGAACAAGCGCTGCCGCTGCTCGAAAACTGCTTTCATGCCTGCCCCTTCCGCACCGACTACGCGCAGGTGCTCGCCACCTGCCAGATGCAGCTCGGCCTCCTCGACGAGGCCGATGCCACGGTTGCCAAGGCCGCCGAGACGTTTGGCCGCACCGAGCAGGCCGATCTCGTTCGGGCGTCGATCGCGATCCAGAAAGAGGATTTCCATGCGGCCATCACGGCGCTCGAGCGGGTGCGGGAGAAGAGCCCGGGCGAGGTGCAGCTGCAGCTGATGCTGGCACAGAGCTACCAGGCGCTTCGCCGCTGGGGCGATGCCGAGACCGCCGCCCGCGCCGTGCTCGCCGCCGACCCGCACAGCCCACAGGCATTTTTGGTTCTCGCGCGGTGCGCGCTCCGCACCGGCCAGGCTGAGCAGGCGGAAGAGGCGGCCGCCGAGTGCATCGGCCTGCAGTTCGGCAATCCCCACGGGCATTTTCTGTTGGGGGCAGCGCTCGCCAGCCAGGAGCGGTTCGAGGAGGCGGTGCGGCCGCTGGAGAATGCGATCCGGCTCGCGCCCACGTTTCTCCGGGCACAGCGGCTGCTTGCGCGGGTGTATCGCCGACTCGGGCAGCCGGAGCGGGCCGCGGTCTACGAGTCGCGGAGCTTCGCAACGCTGCACGACCTGCGGAAAGAGCAGGCGGCCACGCAGGCCGCTGCGCGGGAGCAGGCGACGGCCCGGGCGGCCGTTCGCGCCGAGCAGGATCGGATCCGGCAGGCGGAGATCGACCGCAAGAAGGCGGAGTATGACGCGATCGTGCCGAAGGAGTTTGTGATCGTGTCGGGGCTGCCGCGGTCGGGCACGTCGCTGATGATGCAGATGCTGCGGGCTGGCGGGATCGAGCCGCTCACCGATGCCACGCGGACGGCCGACGAAGACAACCCGGAAGGCTACTGGGAGTGGGAGGCGATCAAAAAACTCCCCAAGGACCCGCGGCTGATCGAGCAGGCCGAGGGGAAGGCGGTGAAGGTGATCTCGGCGCTCTTGCCGAGCCTGCCGGGCAAGCACCACTACACGATCATCTACATGGTGCGGCCGACGGAGCAGGTGGTCGATTCGCAGTGGGCGATGCTCGCCCGGCAGGGCACGCAGCCCAAGAGCGAGAAGCAGCACCTCATCGAGGTGCAGGAGCATCACAGCCGGCAGATCCGCGAGGTACTCAAGAAAAGTGAGCGGGTGACGCTCGTCGAGGTGTCGTATCCCGAACTGGTGGCCGATCCGGGGCCGGTGATCGCGAAGCTGGCCGAGATTCTGCCCGGGCGATTCCGACCCGGGCCAGACGTGGCCGCGTGCGTGCAGCCGAAGCT
>CAISJI010000175.1 GCA_903885565.1 uncultured Planctomycetaceae bacterium | reverse complement strand
GCATCCGGGATAGCTGTAGCGACGACTGGGCAAATAGATCGAGCGATGGAGGCGGAGGGGTCGGCGAACGCTCGAGGAGCGTAAGCGACGAGACTTTTGCCGTCCCGAAGCCGACGCTACACGTAAGTCGGATGCGCTCTAGCCGGGCGTTGGCACATTTCAGCGGGCTGGCGACTGGACGCAGCGAAACCCAATATGGTTGCATCCGGACGAGATCTCCCCCTTGCCGCGGGTGCCCACGATGTAGCGGGAGCAGTATTGCTCGGTGCAGAGGAAGGATCCGCCCCGCATCACTCGCTTGGCCTGCCCCGGTTCCTGCGGGTCGTAGCTTGAAGAAGGACCCTGTGGATCGATGACTGGTTGGGCTGCCGTTGCCCCCCCGACGTATGTGTCGGGGCGGTACCAGTCAGAACACCACTCCCAGACATTCCCCGATACATCGTGCAAGCCGTAGGCGTTGGCCGGATAGGTGCCCACCGGAGCGAGTCCGGCGTATCCATCCTCTGTGGTGTTCTGGGCGGGAAAAGCTCCCTGCCAAGTGTTCGCCATCCAGCGGCCTCCGGGACGGAACTCATTCCCCCAGGGATAGACGGCGCCGGTGAGGCCGCCGCGAGCGGCGCATTCCCATTCGGCCTCGGTGGGAAGGCGTTTGCCCGCCCACTGGGCGTAGGCGACTGCATCGTCATAGGCGACCTGAACCACGGGGTGATCCAGGGCGTCTTCGATCGAACTCTGTGGCCCGGTGGGATGCCGCCAGTCGGCCCCCGGCACATAGGCCCACCACTGGTAATGATTCTCCAAAGAGATGCTGTGCGCGGGAGGAGTGAAGACGATCGATCCAGCCACGAGGTTTTCTGGTGGAGCACCGGGGAAGTCTTCTGCCTTCGGCGCCCGTTCCGCCACGGTGACATAACTCGTGGCCGTCACGAATGCCGCAAACTGGCGATTGGTGACCTCCGTGCGATCCATCCAGAAGCCATCGAGTGCTACGCGGTGGACCGGCCGGGCATCTGGCATCGCGTTGTTTCCGCCAAAGGGTTTGCCCCGCGGGTCGTCGCAGCCCATCGAAAACTCCCCGCCGGGAATCCAAGCCATCCCGTCAGGCGCCGGAGAGGGGGCTGGGGCGGCATGGGGCACCGTGGGCTGGAAGTTGAAAGCTGGGGCGGCCGTCGGGGGCCGGGCAGAGGGAGCCATGGCCGGGGGGAGTGCCAAACGACACAGCCCCCAGGTGAGAGCGGCAGCACCGCAGCCGAGAAGTGCATATGAGGCAAACCGCAGTCGGCCCTGAGAGTTCAGCATGATCGGGGTGTCTCGGAATGTCTCTCCACGGGCAGTCGGCAGGCCGACGAGAGTCAGTGCTGCCTGATTGCTACTGCCCCCCGTGCAGCGGAGCCGCCTTGGTAACGGTGATCTGCGAAGCGAACACGTTGCCTGAGGCAAGCGCACCCTCTCCTGTCCAGAGGCGGCCCCGCAGGATAATCGAATCACCGGGGGAGATCAGATTCAACTGTGAGCCATCGACGCTCACCGTCACGTTCTCTGCGAGGGGCAACGATAGCCGGCGGATTTTTCCGGCATCGACCCGCACCTGCAGCACTCCGTGGCGGACCTGAACAACCCGGCCAATCATGGGCTCCCCACGGCCCGGCTCAAGTGCCGACGGCGTGTGGTTATTGGCGGGAGAAAGGATTTCCACATGCTCCACAGGCGCGGTTCCGCGTCCCTTGGCATCCACTACTGCATGGACGCGCACAGTCATGCCGGCAGCGAGGAAGAGGGGGGATGTGCTGCCGGTGACAACCACTTGTGAAACCCCCGCCGGATGCAGGAGCGCCACCCGTACCGTGGAGCCATCGCCGGCATCAGCCGCGACAAATGAGATCATTCCGCCAGCATTGGAGCCCTCCACGCTCTGCACGATTCCGCGGAATTCGGCTTCCGGAAGGGAATCAATGTCGAGCTTATTGAGCTCCACAGGCACCGTGATCGCTTTGTTGGTGCCGCGGCAGGCCCCCAAATGCCAAAGGCGTTCGTAGGTCTTTTGCAGCGAGGCCGATTTGTAGAACGCTCCCCAATGGATCGTGCCATCAGCCGCCACCGGAGGACGAATGCCCTGGCTATCCGCGTAGGGATTATAGGCGGCAATCTGCCCGGCCGCCGGTGCGATGCCAGCGGCAACGAACAGACCGGTCGCGGTCATCCTCAACAGTAGGCTGTGCCATTCCATGAACCGGCTCCTTTGCGAGACCACACTCAAAGGTATTTCGTCCTTTAAGGCATCTCAACGCAAGTCAGGATTACCGGGCAGGAATCTCTGCGAGGTTTTTCTCGAATGACGCGAACGATCAGAGCGATTCTGACACATTCTCCGGCTTTGCTGACGTTCTGGTGTCGCCACCGTCTCCCGCCAGACGCAGTTCATCGCCACCAACAACCGCTTCCAACAGCGGGAACTGCCGCGTCAGCACGTTGTCGCGATCCAGACGCAAGGATTCCAACGCCTCCGGACGCACCCGCACCTCCGACGACTGGTACGTGTTGAAGCCTGTTCCAGCCGGGATGAGGTGGCCCAGGATAACATTCTCCTTCAGGCCAACGAGGTTGTCGACCTTTCCGGCCAGAGCTGCCTCGGTGAGAACCTTCGTGGTTTCCTGAAAGCTGGCGGCCGAGATGAAGCTGGAGCTCTGCACGCTCGCCTTGGTGATGCCGAGGAGTTGGGTGCTGGCCGTGGCCGGCTTGGGTTTCCCCCCCTTGGCGGGTGTGCCGCCGAGGGCCTCAATCTGGGCGTTTGTCTGGGCCAGCACATCCTTGGGAACAACGTTCCCAAGCACGAATTCACTATCGCCCTTGTCGGTGATTCGCAAACCACCGGCGATCCGGTCATTGGCCTGACGGAAATCAAACTTGTCCATCACGCTGCCGGGCAGGAGGTTGGTGTCTCCGACCGTCTCGATCTTCACCTTGCGCAACATCTGCGACACGATGATCTCGATGTGCTTATCGTCGATGTCGACGCGTTGGCTGCGATAGACATTCTGGATCTCGCGGACCAGATACTTCTGGACCTCTTCCTCACCGGAAATTCGCAGGATATCGTGCGGAACGAGTGGGCCGTCAACGAGCGCCTCGCCAGCCTTCACGTAATCGCCAGCATGCACCCGCATGTGCTTGCCGTGGGTGACCAAATGCTCGCGTTCGATGCCGCTCTCGCTTTTCACAACGATGGTCCGTTTGCCGCGGCGCTTCTCGCCGAGCAATTCGACCTTGCCGTCGATCTCAGCCATGATCGCGGGGTCCTTCGGCTTGCGGGCCTCGAAGATCTCCGTCACGCGGGGCAGACCGCCGGTGATGTCCTGCGTGCCAGAGGCCTCGCGGGGAGTTTTGGCCAGCACATGGCCGGCCTTGACCATCTCCCCCTGCGCCACCTCGATATAGGCCTTTTCCGGCAGATAGTAGAAGTCGAGAATCTTGCCAGTCTCGTCTTCGAGCACCACCTGAGGATGGTAAACGCCCTTGTGCTCCATGATCATGCGACGCAAGTGACCGCTGGGATCTTTTTCAACCCGCAGCGTTTCGCCCTCGACCACATCCTCATATCGCACCTTCCCCGAGACTTCGGAGAGAATTGGGATGGAGTGGGGATCCCATTGCACAAGGACTGTCCCTGCCTTCACTTCCTCGTTTTCCGTCACCTTGAGGATAGCACCGGCAGGGATTTCCACTTTCTCCATCTCGCGGCCCTTCGGATCGAGCAGCGAAATCTCGCCATTGCGAGCCAGAACGATCTGCTCGCCCTGCTCGTTGGCCACCGTCCGGAGCCGAGTGAATTTCACGATGCCGGCCTTCTTGGCTCGGCTCTCGTTCTCTTCGATTGCCCGCTGGCCGACGCCGCCGATGTGGAACGTACGCATCGTCAACTGCGTGCCTGGTTCGCCAATACTCTGCGCGGCAATAATCCCCACGGCCATGCCCTCCTCGACCATTGAGCCGGTCGAGAGATCCATTCCGTAGCAGAGCCGGCAAACACCCAGCGTGGCCTCGCAGGTCAGTGGGCTGCGCACCTGGATCTTTTCCAGTCCCAGTTCCTCGATCTGACGCGCCACCTTGGGGGTGATCAGGTCATCCTCGCGGACAACCACCTCATCAGTGATCGGGTTGTCAATGTTGGACCGGCTCACACGGCCGCGAATGCTGTCGGCCAGACTCACTTCCACCTTTTCGCCGCGATAGATGACGGTCTTGGTGATGCCCTGCGATGTGCCGCAGTCGTGCATCGTAACAACCACGTTTTGGGCGACGTCGGCGAGCTTGCGGGTCAGGTAGCCGGAGTCGGCCGTCTTGAGTGCCGTATCGGCCAGTCCCTTGCGGGCGCCGTGCGTGGAACTGAAGTATTCCAGCACCGTCAGGCCTTCACGGAAGTTGGCCTTGATCGGCGTCTCGATGATCTTGCCCGATGGCTTAGCCATCAAGCCGCGCATGCCTGCCAGCTGGCGGATCTGCTCCACGCCGCCGCGGGCGCCGGAGTGGGCCATCAGGAAGATCGGATTGACGTAGCCGGGACGCCGCGTTTCCTTGGCGTCTGTGTCGAGCTCCAGATCCTGCATCATGTCCTTCGTGATCTGCTCACGGGCATGCGTCCAGGCGTCAAGCACCTGATTGTAGCGCTCACCGTCAGTGATCACGCCGCGCTGGTAGAGCTTCATGATCTTCATGACGGTCTTTTCAGCGTCGCCAATGACCTTGGTCTTGTTGGCTGGCGTGATGAGATCGTCGGTCGCGAACGACAGTCCGCTCTTGGTGCTCCACTTGAAGCCGGTGCGGTTCATGTCATCGAGGAGATCGATCGTGCGTCGGCGACCGAGGGCCTGGTAGCAGTCGGAAATGACCCGGGCGAGTTCGCTCGAACGCATCGGGATGTTGTAAAAGAGCATCCCTTCCGGAAGGACAGCGTTGAACAGTACGCGGCCGGCGGTCGTTTCGATGATCGCGCCAGGCTTCGACTGGGTCATGTCTTCCATCTTCAGCCGCCGGTTGTCCGACAGCTGGAACTTAATCTTGGCGTGTGTATCGACCTCACCGAGGGAGTGAGCGATCTCCACCTCCTCAACGTTGCGGAAGACACGGGTCTTCTTCCAACCAACGTTGGAGAATTCACCCTTACGGCCGGGGATGAGCATGGTGAGGTAGTAGCATCCCATCACCACGTCCTGAGACGGGCTGATAATCGGCGCACCGTTGGCGGGGCTGAAGATGTTGTTGGTCGACAACATCAGCGTGTGGGCCTCGACCTGAGCCTCGATTGAAAGTGGCAGATGGACCGCCATCTGATCACCGTCGAAGTCGGCGTTGAAACCCTTGCAGACCAGCGGATGGAGCTTGATGGCATTGCCTTCGACCAGAATCGGCTCAAAGGCCTGAATACCCATGCGGTGGAGCGTGGGGGCACGGTTGAGCAGCACCGGGTGGTTGCGGATCACCTCTTCGAGGATGTCCCACACTTCGGCATCCTTCCGCTCCAGCATCTTCTTTGCGCTCTTGATGGTGTCGGCATGGCCGAGTTCCTTAAGGCGCCGAATGATGAACGGCTGGTAGAGCTCAAGCGCGATCTTCTTGGGGAGTCCGCACTGGTGGAGACGAAGGGTTGGCCCGACCACGATCACGCTCCGCGCCGAGTAATCGACGCGCTTGCCGAGCAGGTTCTCGCGGAAGCGGCCCTGCTTTCCCTTGATCATGTCGGTGAGGCTCTTCAGCGGACGGTTGCTGGAAGCCAGCACCGGCCGCTTGCAGCGGTTGTTGTCAAAGAGGGCGTCGACCGATTGCTGCAGCATCCGCTTCTCATTGCGGATGATCACCTCGGGGGCGTTGAGATCGACCAGCTTCTTCAACCGGTTGTTGCGGTTGATAATGCGCCGGTAGAGATCGTTGAGATCGCTGGTGGCGAAGTTGCCGGAATCGAGCATGACCAGTGGACGAAGGTCAGGGGGGATGACTGGAATCACATCCAGCACCATCCACTCCGGCTTGTTTTCACTGTCGCGAATCGCCTCGACGATCTTGAGGCGGTTGACGAGATCCTTCTTCTTCTGCTTCGATCCGGTCGTGTTGAGCTCCTCGCGCAACTCCTTGGAGAGCGTGACAAGATCAAGGCCCAGCAGCAATTTACGAACAGCCTCGGCTCCCATTTCGGCCTCGAAGCCGTTGTCGCCGTAGGTGGCGCGAGCTTCCCGGTATTCTTCCTCGGTCAGGAGTTGCTGCCGCTTCAGCGGCGTGTCCTTCGAGTCGAGAACCACATAGTCCTGGAAGTAAATCACCTTCTCCAGGCTCGAGGTCTTCATATCAAGCAGCGCACCCAGCCGGCTGGGCATCGCCTTGAAGAACCAGATATGGACGACGGGAGCGGCCAGTTCGATGTGCCCCATCCGCTTGCGGCGAACGCGGCTGTGCGTGACCTTGACGCCGCAGCGATCGCAGATCATCCCCTTGTATTTCATGCCGCGGTATTTGCCGCAGGAGCATTCCCAGTCCTTCTCCGGTCCGAAGATCTTCTCGCACATCAAGCCGTCTTTTTCGGGACGGTAGGTGCGGTAATTGATCGTTTCAGGCTTTTTGACCTCGCCAAACGACCAGCTGCGGATGTCGTGTGGGCGGGCCAGACTGATCTTGACGGCCGAGTAGTCGTTGACGCGATCGTAGGTGGATTCACCGATGCTCACGAGACGTCTCCTTCAGAGAAACCAGGCTTGGGGAGAAACCGGGCGTAGAGGATGGAAAGAATGGATGCGGTACTGGGAGAGAAACATCGTCCGATCGTTGGCGGGCCAACCGCCTGACAATCCCGAGCGGGGCGTGAGGGCGTCACACCCGACGTTTCTCCAGCGACATATTCAGGGCCAGACCGCGGATTTCATTGGTGAGTACGTCAAAGCTGGCGGGAGTACCGGCCTCCAGTGTGTTCTCGCCTTTGACCATGCTCTCGTAAATCTTGGTACGTCCTTCGACGTCGTCGCTCTTCACGGTGAGGAGTTCCTGCAGGATGTAGGCTGCGCCGTAGGCCTCCAGTGCCCACACCTCCATCTCGCCGAAACGCTGGCCACCGAAGCGAGCCTTGCCGCCGAGCGGTTGTTGCGTGATGAGCGAGTAAGGGCCGGTGGAGCGAGCATGCACCTTGTCGTCAACGAGGTGATGCAACTTGAGCATGTAGATGTAACCGACAGTTGTTTCCTGCTCGAGCCGCTCGCCGGTGCGTCCATCGTGCAATTGTGCCTTTCCATGTCTGGGAAGGCCTGCGGTGACGAGAAGGTCGTTGATTTCCGTCTCGCTCGCCCCGTCGAACACCGGTGTTACAGCCTGGAAGCCCAGCAGCATGCCGGCCCAGCCGAGATGCGTTTCCAGAATCTGACCCACGTTCATCCGGCTCGGAACGCCCAGCGGATTGAGCAGAATCTGCACCGGTGTGCCATCGGCGAGGAACGGCATGTCCTCTTTGGGCAGGATCTTGGCGATCACGCCTTTGTTACCGTGCCGACCGGCCATTTTGTCGCCCACGCTGATGGCCCGCTTGGCCGCCACGTAGACCTTCACCATCTGCAGGACGCCGGGACGCAGCTCATCCCCCCGCTTCATGCTATTGAGCCGACGCTCGCGGGCGTCGATTGCCTCATCCACTGCTGGCCACATCGACTTATAGAGCTTGTCGATCTCTGTTTTGCGCTGTGGCGACCGCACGTCGAGTTCATCTGGCTTGAAGGCTGCGGCCCGATCGGCGACCACCTTGTGTTCCTGGTCGCGGACGAGCGGACTGCCGTCGGTGCCAGTGAGAGGCTTTTGAAGAACCTCCTCCATCTGGGAGACCATGGCGCTGAACGCCTCAGCGATCTGGAGGTTTCCTTCGTTCTCAGCCTCTTTGAGCTGCTTCTCAAATTCGCGGCGCTCGTCTTCCGACAGGCTCATACGCCTGGAAAACTTTTCGGCAGCGATCACGATCCCCTCGACACCGGAGGGAACTTCAAGCGAATCATTCTTCACGTCCTCGCCAGCGCGGCCGAAGATGGCGTGCAGCAACTTTTCCTCTGGAGTCAGCTCAGTCTTGCTCTTGGGAGAGACCTTGCCAACAAGGATGTCGCCGGGCCGGACGTAGGTTCCAATGCGAACGATGCCCGTCTCGTCGAGATTGTGCAGAGCCCTTTCGCCAACATTGGGGATGTCGCGGGTGAACTCCTCACGGCCGAGTTTGGTATCGCGAATTTCAATGTCATATTCCTCGATGTGGATCGAGGTATAGACGTCATTCTCCACCAGTTCTTCGCTGATGATGATAGCGTCCTCGAAATTGAAACCATCCCAGGCCATGAAGCCGACCAGAACGTTACGGCCCAGAGCCAACTCGCCCTTGTAGATGCCGGCCCCGTCAGCAAGAACTTCGTTCTTCTCGACCTTCTGGCCGAGTTGTACGATTGGCTTCTGGTTTTGGCAGGTACGTTCGTTCAGGCCGACATACTTGCGGAGCTTGTAAATATCGGTGCCGCCGGCACCTGAAGCGGGCGAGACCTCAATCCGCTCGGCGTCGACGTAGCTGACGACACCCTTCTTTGCGGCCCGCACGATGAGTCCGGAGTTGGCGGCCACATCCCGCTCCATCCCCGTGGCGACGATCGGTGGTTCGGTGACCAGCAGCGGCACAGCCTGACGCTGCATGTTGGATCCCATGAGAGCCCGATTGGCGTCGTCATGCTCGAGAAACGGAATGAGTCCGGCAGAGACACCCACCATCTGACTCGGTGCGACGTCGATGTACTGGATTTCTTCGGCGGGCACGAGAACAAAGTCGCCCTTGCGCCGGGCGATGATCGAGTCGCCGACAATTTTTCCGTCTTCAACAGCGGCATCGGCCGGGGCCAAGGTCGCATCGTGCTCTTCGTCGGCCCGCAGCCACACGACATCGTCGGTGAGCCGGCACTTCGAAACCTTCCGGTACGGAGTTACGAGGAACCCGTACGAGTCGACGCCGGAGTAGATGGCCAGACTCGAAATCAGACCGATGTTGGTACCTTCCGGTGTTTCGATCGGACAGATCCGGCCGTAATGGGAGATATGCACGTCGCGCACTTCAAATCCAGCACGCTTCCGGTTGAGTCCACCAGGGCCGAGTGCCGAAAGCCGTCGCTCGTGCGTCAGCATGGAGAGCGCGTTGGTTTGATCGACGACCTGAGAGAGCTCGCCGCGGCCGAAGAAATATTCAATGGCCGCCGAGATGCTCTTGGGGTTGATCAGCGATCGCGGGGACATTTCCGCGACGTCCTTGAGGCTCATCCGCTCCTGTACCGTGCGACGCAGCTTGAGGAAACCCTTGCGGAGTTCGTCGCTGGCCAGTTCGTCGATGGTGCGGAGACGCCGATTGCCGAGGTGATCGATATCGTCGACCTCAACAGCACTTTCGCCATCGCTGAGCTGCAGCATGTATTTGATGGCCGCGATCAGATCGTCGGGGCGGAGCGTCATCTCGGTTTCGGGAACCGTCAGCCCCAGCTTGCGGTTGATGCGAAAGCGACCGACGCGACCGAGGCGGTAGCGATTGGTGTCCTTGAACTTCTCGTCGAAGAGCGAGCGCGCCTTGTCGAGGGCAGGCGGGTTGCCCGGTCGCAGACGCTGATAGATCCGGACCAAAGCGTCTTCGTGGCTGGGAGCCACCGCCGTGCGGCGCTTCGATTCGTCGGCATCTTCCTTGAGACTGTTCATGATGAGAGGAACCTTCTGTTCCTCCATCAATTCCACCGCCTTCAGTCCCGATGTGCAGATCAGCTCTGCAGCGTCGTGGGAAATCTTGGTGCCAGCATCGACGATAATCTCGCCGGCCCGCTCGCTCTCCTTGGGATAGACGATGTCGTCGGCAGCGATCTTGCCTTCCAGCTTGACGACGCTCCGGCCACCGCTGACCTTCTCCACAGTCACTTTATAGAAGAGCTTGAGAATCTCACTGTCGTGGGAATACCGCGGATCCATGGCCCGCAGGAGGGTCAGGGCGGAGAATTTACCGCTTTGATCGATGCGAACCTGGAGAGTGTCTTTCTTCGAGACATTGAGCTCGATCCAGCTGCCGCGTTCGGGAATGATGCGGCAGTTGTAGGTCTTGCGATCGGTCGACTCGGTATCCGAGACAAAGTCGATACCTGGCGAACGATGCAACTGGCTGACCACCACGCGTTCTGCACCGTTGATGATGAACTCACCACCTCCGAGCATGATCGGAATGTCGCCGAGATAAACCTCCTCCTCCATTGGCTGATCGCGTGTCAGCCGCAGCCAGACGCGTAAGGGGCGGCCGTATGTCAGGCGGAGTTGCCGGCATTCGTCGGGATCGTAGCGGGGCTTCCCCAGTTCGTAGCGGACGTACTCCAGCTTGACGGTCTGGTCGTAACTCTCGATCGGAAAAATCTCGCGTAGAACGCCCTCGATCCCCTCGTCCTTGCGCTTGTTGGGCGCAACATCGTATTGGAGAAACCGATCGTAGAACCTAGTCTGGATTTCTGTGAGGTCGGGGATGGCATGGCTGGTGCGCCGGCTGCCGAAGTGGCGAATCTCGGTGGGCTGGAGGCGGCGGACGGCGCGAGTTGCCATAGAAAAGAATCTCCCGTGGAGTCCTAGTCAGAACGAAAGCCGAAGACCAGAGGCAGGCAGCGATAACCGAATCGGACAGCGGCCCACTCAAGCAGTGGACAGGCTGCAACCACAATGAGGAAAAGACGTCGGCAGGAAATCAGCAGGGCCGCGAACGGCTGAAAACAAAGCGGGACGGGTCACCTTTTCTCGAAAGCAATTGTGTTCGAAAGCAGGACAAGACCAGCCACGGAAGCGAGCGCTGCCGCACACCAACAGCCACCGCAAACCAGAGGGCACCCTCTGGCGAGCGATTCGGCCAGCGATCAATACTTCACTTTTCAACCAAGCGACAGACGACAAGGAACAGAACCAGCCACGACCGGCTGCGCACCCACAGGAAGGCTCTCGGGAGTACGCATGTCGTGCACCGGGAGAGGCGCACCTCAGGCTCAAAAACACCAGCCGTAAAATCCATGCAAATACTATACCAACTGGCGGCCGAGAGACAAAGCTCCCCGCCGCCAGTCGGTTGTTTTCGCACTTTTCTTACTTGATGGTGACCTTGGCCTTGGCTTCTTCCAGCTCTTTCTTGAGCTTCTCGGCATCCGCCTTGGAGATGCCTTCCTTGACCTTTGCAGGCACAGCTTCGACCAGATCCTTGGCCTCTTTCAGGCCCAGGCCGGTGGCGGCGCGGACGACCTTGATCACACCGATCTTGTTGTCGCCGAAATTCTCGAGGATAACGTCGAATTCGGTTTTTTCAGCGGCAGGTTCGCCACCGCCAGCACCAGCTCCAGGGGCGGCCATCATGACGGCCCCGCCGGCAGCCGGCTTGATCCCGTGGACTTCATCGAGATAGTCCGACAGTTCCTTGGCAGCCTTGAGGGTCAGCTGCACGATACGGTCGCCAAGATCCTTGGTTTCCGTTGTGAATTCACGCGTTGCTTCAGCCGTAGACATTGCTCGAGATCCTTTCCCTTCAGAATATGATCCACGGCGGACGCCGTAGATCTGGTGATTTGTGCTTGAAAAACGCCGTTTCAGTGCGATTCCCGAGGGAACATCGCGTGGCCCGAAAGACGGTTTTCAAATTTGCGAACCAAATGTCATACCACGAAAACCGGCTAAGTGAAGACCGGCCACAAAAAATACGGGGATAACGGGGGTTAGGCGGCAGGAACCTCAGCTCCGGCGGCCTTTTCGAGGTCGTCGACGCGGGAGGAAATCTGACCAGCGAGCAGGCCTCCAGCGCTTCCGATCTGGCTGGAAAGCTTGGCGCCCATCGAGGAAATCTGTCCCGAGAGGATCGACAGCTGTTCGGCCCGGCTGGGCCATTTGGCCACCGCCTTGACCTCACTGGCATCCATGCGAGCCCCTTCGAGGGCCCCGCCGCGAAACTCAAAGCCTGCGTATTCCTTGGCCCCACTGACGCGATCGAGTTCCTTCGCCAGATCGACTACGTCCTCGCCGCCCCAGGCAATGGCCAGCATCCCTTCGGTCGTGCCGAAGGCAGGGGCCAGAGGAGTGTTGAGCGTGGCCCGACGGGCCAGACTGTTTTTCACCAGCTGGAGGTGAATTTTCTTCTTGCGGAGTGACTGCCTCAGCTGTGTTGTTTTTTGGCCATCCAGCCGCCCCAGGCTGACCACGATCAGCTCGTTGACGTTGGTGAGGCGCTGCTTGAGGTCGTCGACCAGCATGTTCTTGACGAGTTTGCTCATGACTGTATGGGTCTGCTCAATGGGAAGGCGAAACGGCCGGTTTTCGGACAGTTCGCAGGAAAGTGGGGATTCGGATTGGTGGAAACTTCTCAGGCCGCAATCATCACGCCCGGAGTCATGGTGAGGGAGATGGAGATACTCTTCACGTACTGGCCGCGGACGCTGTTGGGCTGCAGCGACATGATGTAATCGATAAAGGCGCGGATGTTTTCCGCGATCTTGGTCGAATCAAAGCTGCTCTTTCCGACCACCGCATGAACGATACCGGTGGGGTCGTTGCGGAACTCCACCTTTCCCGCCTTGTACTCGCTGACCGTCTTGCGGATGTCTGCAGTCACAGTGCCAGCACGCGGGCTCGGCATCAGGCCCCGGGGCCCGAGCACTTTCCCGAGCGGGCCGACGAGTCCCATCATGTCGGGCGCGGCGATGCAGACATCGAAATCAGTCCAGCCTTCTTTGATCTTCTTGGCCAGCTCGTCAGCGCCCACCTCCTCGGCGCCGGCCGCCCGCGCGTCGTCGGCCATATTGCCCTTGGCGAAGACCACAACCCGCTTCGATTTGCCGATTCCATGGGGCAGAACCAGCGAGCCTCGAACGATCTGATCGGCTTGCTTGGGATCAATCCCCAGACGCATATGTATTTCCACCGACTGGTCGAATTTGGGGGGTGGAAAGCTCTTCAGCAGCGCCACAGCATCGGCGATGGGCATGGGGGCTTCGGATTCGGGCTTCTTCGCGAGCATAGCCCGCATGCGTTTCGTGACGGCCACGGCTGGGATCCTGTGGAATTCTGGAGGAAGGTTTGAAAACGATTGAAAACGTGTTGTGTTTGACTTGGACCCGATTCATCAGGTGCCAAGCCAGATGCGTTGCGGAGGGCTGAATCACCGCTGCGTCGGCTCAGCCTTCTACGGTGATTCCCATGCTGCGGGCGGTTCCTTCAACCATCCGCCTGGCGTGCTCGGCATCGCGGGCGTTGAGATCGGCGTTTTTGAGCCGCACGATCTCGTCGACCTGAGCCATGGTCACCTTACCGACCTTATCTTTGTTCGGCACGCCTGAACCCTTGGCCAAGCCGGCTGCCTTCTTCAGAAGGGCCGCCGCTGGGGGGCTCTTGGTGTAGAACTCGAACGAGCGATCGTTGTACACCGTGACCACAACCGGAATCGCCATGCCGGCAGCTTCGCGGGTGCGGTCGTTGAACTGCTGTACGAACTGGCCGAGGTTGATGCCGTAGCGCCCCAGCGAGGTTCCCACAGGGGGGGCAGGAGTTGCCTGACCACCGGGGATTTGAAATTTAGCCTGACCAACCATCTGCTTTGCCATGCCTGAACCCTTCCTGAGCCTGCCGTCACTGCCACCTGTTCACAAAGAAAAACGCACATCGACCAACCGATCACCAACTCGCCAACGCCTCCCGATGCCGGAGTCGTCGACACACCACCTGCACACGCCAACCCAGGCCAGATTCCATCTCTGCCCCCGTGTGAGGGGGGGCAGGACAGGGCGACGAAAAACGTCACACGTTTTCGATCTGCCAATACTCGATGTCCACCGGAGTGGATCGTCCGAAGATGCTCAGCATCACAGTCACGCGGCCATTGGCTTCGTCGATCTGCTCGACCTCGCCCTCGAAATTCTCGAAGGTGCCTTCCGTGATCTTCACACGGTCGCCCTTCTTGAAATTGATCTTCAGCCGCGGGGCCTCGTCTGCCTTCACCTCAGTCTTGTTCAGGAGTTTGGCGACGTCCTGTGGGAGCATCGGGCTCGGACGCCCAGCCGACCCGGTGAAATCACCGATGCCGCCGGTTTCCCGAACCAAATACCACGATTCGTCATTCAAGATCATGTTCACAAGGATGTAGCCAGGGTAGAGCTTGCGTGAAACTACGCGTTTTTTGCCACTTTTGAACTCGGTGACCTGCTCCTTGGGAACGATCACCTCGCCAAAATGCCGCTCCAGACCCTGCATGCGAATGCGGCGGATGAGCGTGTCGCGGATGGAATCTTCGCGGTTGCTCTGAACTTTGAGGATGTACCACTGCTTGGCACCAGCAGGCTGTTCCTCTTCGGTGGAAGAAAAAGCGACCGGCTTGGCGTCTTCGCCCCCGGCAAACGGATCGGCCAGCTGGGCCGGCGTTCCATCGTCTTCCTCTTCTTCTTCAACGGCGACTGGCTCAGGCGCAGCAGGGACTGCTGCCTTCGGGGCAGGCTTCGCGCGGGGAGGCTTCGCCCGCGGCGCTTTGGCTGCCGGCGCCGAGGTGGGCTCGTCGGCTGAGGCGTCAGCCGAGACCGCCTCGGGGGCGTCCGTGGGGCTGAGGACCGGTTCGTGCTGCTCGTCGCTCAAGGGATCGCTCGCGGATGGGAATTGAAAAATATTGGGTTGAAACAGGAGGAGATTGGATGAGTCGAGCCGGCACTCTGCCGGGAGTCTCGTGTGAGGGCCCTGCTAATTGAAACCTTGAACGGCCCGGAGCACAAACCACCAGAACAGATCGTATGCCGCCAGAATCGCTGAGAGCGCGAAAATCAGGAAAATGATCACCGCCGAACTCCGGATCACCTCGTCCAGCGACGGCCAGGAAACCTTGGCCATTTCAGCTTCGACGGCAATCAGGAAGTCGGCAACCCGCGGAACGTTCATCAACCGAAAGAAGAGCCATCCCCCAGCCAGCACAATCAGGCTCGGGATCAGGAATCGTACCACGCCCAAATCGGTCGCGGAGACCGCCGGAGAGAGGGCCGTCCCGCTGGTCAGCCACAGGGGGAGCAGTTCTGCCAGCCGCCACGCGCCGATCAGGAGCGTCAGGAAGAGCGTTGCGCCGGTGAGTTGCCGGGCAATCCGTCCCTGATTCGGTTTGTAGAGAGAAAAACTGAGCAGTTCGTGCCACAGTGATCCACCCGTTGTGTGCTCTTCGTGCATACCTGCCATCGTCGGCTCCATCCCCTGCGGGCGCTCCATCAAGGGCTTTCAGCGGCCAAGCGACTGGCCCAAATGCCTGCCTAGCGCCTGAAAACGGGTTTTTCTACGTTCAACTCCGGCCAAGACTCGCACGACAACCGACGCGAACCACTGCAACCAACCATCAACAGCCCCGAACAACCACCAACCACCAACACGAGCAGGGGCGGCGGGGATCGAACTCGCGACCTCTGGTTTTGGAGACCAGCGCTCTACCAGTTGAGCTACGCCCCTGTGACGGCGGGGCCCCGTGAGGGACCCCGCCGAAAAACAGTTTTTTCAGAGCAACATCCCGCCGTGACGGGAGTTGCCAACAACACACTCTCAGTCGAGAATCTTCGTCACAACGCCCGAGCCGACGGTCTTGCCCCCTTCGCGGATGGCAAAACGCACGCCGTCGTCCATGGCGATCGGCACCTGCAACTCGACCTCCATCTTGACGTTGTCGCCGGGGGTCACCATCTCGGTGCCGCCGAGCAGTTTCGTCGATCCGGTGACGTCGGTGGTGCGGAAGTAGAACTGCGGACGGTAACCGGCGAAGAACGGAGTGTGGCGGCCACCCTCCTCCTTCGACAGAACGTAGACCTCGCACTCGAACTTCTTGTGGGGCTTGATCGAACCTGGCTTGGCCAGAACCTGCCCACGCTCGATGCCTTCGCGGGCGACGCCGCGGAGAAGGCAGCCGACGTTGTCGCCAGCCTGTCCGCTGTCGAGAACCTTCTTGAACATCTCGACGCCGGTGCAGGTGGTCTTCTCGGACTTCTCCTTCAGACCGACGATCTCAACTTCATCGCCCACCTTCACCAAGCCACGCTCGATACGCCCCGTGGCGACCGTGCCGCGGCCTTCGATCGAGAAGACGTCCTCGATCGCCATCAGGAACGGCTTGTCGAGTTCGCGGGTTGGCTCCGGAATGTAGGCATCAATGGCAGCGAGCAGTTCGGCGATGCACTTGTTCTTCTCAGGATCTTTCGGGCTGTCGTAGGCCGGCTTGCCCGCACCGCGGATGATCGGCACGTCGTCGCCGGGGAATCCGTACTTGGTGAGCAGCTCGCGGATCTCCATCTCGACGAGATCGAGGAGCTCGGGATCATCCACGAGGTCGACCTTGTTGAGAAACACCACCAGGGCCGGCACACCTACCTGACGAGCCAGCAGGATGTGCTCGCGGGTCTGGGGCATGGGGCCGTCAGCAGCGCTCACCACGAGGATGCCGCCGTCCATCTGGGCGGCACCGGTGATCATGTTCTTGATGAAGTCGGCGTGTCCCGGGCAGTCGATGTGGGCGTAGTGTCGCTTCTCCGACTCATACTCCACGTGACTGACGGCGATCGTCACCGTCTTGGTTTCGTCGCGCACAGTACCGCCCTTGGCGATATCTGCGTAGCTCTTGGCCACGGCCAAATTCTTGGCGGCCTGAACAGCCACCAAGGCGCCCGTTAGGGTCGTCTTGCCATGGTCAATGTGCCCGATGGTGCCGACATTGACGTGTGGTTTCGTCCGCGAGAACGTATCCTTTGCCATGCTTTCTCCCTCAATCTTCCTCTCTGGTGGATGCAGACAAAAAAGCCTGCGTCGATGCCCAACTCAATCGATACCGCCCGGAAACGACCCGGGCGGACTGAAAAATCATTGCTGTTAACGGACGAAAAACCTGATTTCTTGACTCACTGCCCTGCACGAGCTCGATCGCATGCTGTCCTGAAGCTGGTTCCTGCACGACGGAGTCGCTCAAAGCTGCTGATGGGATTTGAACCCATGACCTCGTCCTTACCAAGGACGCGCTCTACCAACTGAGCTACAGCAGCGACGGTGGCAACGGGGCCAAAGCAGGGTTTTACGATGACTGACGGGGTTCTCTGGTGGGATGTTTCTGTCGTTATTTACGGAACTGAATCAGACACAGTATCAGAGGCAGCAAGCGGGTATAGGGCCAACACAAAGCGGCACAGCGGGTGAAGGGAATCGAACCCTCGTCTTCAGCTTGGAAGGCTATTGCTCTACCATTGAGCTACACCCGCATGGACAAGTCCAGGCAGCGCGTTCCGTTCAACGGCAGGCAACCGCGTTTCTGGAGCTGTGGACATTTGGGGCTGTGGTTAAAAACGGAAGGCATGAACCCGATCTGCTTTGGGCACCGAACTGCCTCCCGAAAGCCCGGATTGCCGTGGCAATCCAAACGAGCGGAGCGAGCCCGACTGCCCGAGCAAAACTGGGGAGTGCAGGATTCGAACCTGCGAAGGCATAAGCCATCAGATTTACAGTCTGACCCCTTTGACCGCTCGGGAAACTCCCCCATGTGTGTTCGTGTGTGTGCGTTGGCGTGCGACCGATCAGATTTTCATCCCCACCTGCATGTGTGATGCAGGCGATGGAGCTAGCGGCGGGAGTTGAACCCGCAACCTGCTGATTACAAATCAGCTGCTCTGCCAATTGAGCTACGCTAGCGGCCCTCCGAGGACCCGAAACACCTGAGTGTACGGATTCGGATTCTCCGTGCAAGACGGCCGTTTTTAGGGGCCGCGGCGGGCGAATTGGGCGTTTTGCGTCGGTGGGGGTGCGAATTCTCAGTTCAAAACCAGTTCCATCAGAGCAAAGTCGTCGACGAAATCGGTTCTTCCGGAGAGTTGTTGGGCATGGCTGATCAGGGAGTCGAGTCTGCCTGTCCCCTCGCGAGGGGGTTCTGCGAGCCGGGTGAGAAAGTCTTCAAACCGCCACATTGCCCCATCAGGAAGCCCAATTTCAAAGGCGCCGTCGCTGTAGACATACAGCCGGCTGCCGGGTGGAACAGGCACCTCGCGGGAGCCGTAGGCCACCTCGTCAACAGCCCCGATGAGGGGCCCGTCGGATTCGAGGAGGGTCGGCTGCGGCGGCTGGTCGGGAGAGAGGAGCAGAGCCGGGGGGTGGCCGCCGCCGGCCCAGCGGATCGTGTGGCGGACCGAGTTGTAAACTCCGTACCAGACGGTGAAAAACATGTCGTTTTGGCGTTCCATCGGAAACGCCTTGTTCAGGGCAGCGAGCACCGCCCCAGGGTCGTGGAAGTCGGTGTGGGGAAGGGATTCGCTGCGGATCGAATTCAGGGCCGAAACGCTCAACAGCGCCGCCCCCACGCCGTGGCCGCAAACATCGAGCAGGTAGATCGCCGCATGGTCGGCGTCGAGGGAGTGGTAGCCAAAGGCATCGCCGCCGAGATCGGCCGAGGGGATGAATCGCCAATCGGCCCGCAGCGATCCGATCTGCTGGGGAGGCGGGAGCAGCGAACGCACATACTGCGAAGCGGTGGAGAGATCGTTGGCCAAAACCTGCCGACTCGCCCGCAGCGATTCAAACGCCTCGTTGCGTTCCTGCAGGGCGATAAAGCCCCGGGAATGGTGGCGAAGCCGGGCCAGCAATTCCAGCCGGTCGGGCAGCTTTACAAGGTAATCGTTGGCTCCTCGGGCGAACGATTCCGCCTTGACGGCAGCCTCTTCCTTGGTCGAGAGCATCACGATCGGAACATCCTGAAACCGCGGGTCGGCGCGGAATCGCCGCAACAGTTCCATGCCGTCGACGTCGGGCATCACCACATCCTGCAGAATCACGGTGGGATTCACGTCGGTCGCCTTGGCGATCGCTTCGGCCCCATCGCGGCAGTAGTGGAACTCGATATCCACCTCACCGGTGAGCATGCGGCGCACTGCCTCGCCGATGATCGGCTGGTCATCGACGAGCAGAACCGTCACACCGCGGGGGTTGGGAGGCGTCGGAGTGTCCACGGAGCAGGCTCCTCGCAAGCAGGGGTGAGCGATACGCAGATGCTACCAAAACCGCATCCTGCACGGCCTGCGGGCTGGCGGGCTGCCGTCGGCGCAGGAGGTATTGGAGCGACGTTTCTTGCCGGATTGCAAGTCCCCGGTGCCTGGGATCGGCGGCGCTTTCCCAGCCCGTTTATGGGATACTTGAGCCAACTCCCCGAGGTGGCAGTGGCCCGCCTCATCCGTCCTCCGGCGACTCGATGCCCAGCAATCTTCACCATCCCACCGCCTCTGCAGGCAATAGCCTCCCAGACGATCGTGACCGTGCCATCGGGCAGGCGATCGCCCGCGCTGCGGTCTACCTCCCCACCCAGGGCCCCATCGGCGTCTTTGTCGCCCAAAACATTCTGCAGGGATTTGAGGGAGAGTCGTTTGAATCGGCGGTGGTGAAGGCTGCGCGGGTCTACGGCACGGAGCCATTCTTGCCAGAGTCGCTCTACCGGGAGGAACTGGCCCGGGGGCGGATCCGCGTGGCAGATGTGGAGGCGGTTCTCGACGACGAACTGGGGGATGGGGGGGGCGAGACGCTGGCGGGCGGGCGGGTGACGGTGCGGACGCTGCAGCTGGCACTGATGCAACATGCGGTGCGTCAGGAGTCGGATGTCGCAGTGCGGTGGACGCTCTCTGAGGGGGGTGCCGGAGACGAGGCAGAGTGGGCCGATCTGTGGCACGCCTGTCTGGAATGCGTCACGCTCACACGCAGTCCGGTGGCCTATGCCCAGCCGCCGGTGCGGCTCAAAGACCTGATCCTCGCCATCGATCCCAGGCTCAACACCGATGCCCTCGTCCACCCGCTCTTGATCCGCATGTGCGGTGCCTTTCTCGATCAGGGGGTTGCTGCCTGGCCAATGCCGGGACGGGAGCGGGGGCTGCTGGCCGCCGTTGCCGATATTTATTCGGTCCCGTTTGGCCCCACGGAACCCTGGAATGCGGGCCTGCCTGCCGCTCTGCGGGCCGTTCGTGGTCGGCCGAGCAGCGCTGTGATTCGGGAGGAGCTCGACCGCAGCGGGGTTCCGCTGCAGCATCACGACGCGCTGATCATGCGGTCGCTGGTGGCGCTGCGGGGCTGGGCCGGCATGGTGCAGCAGTTTCAGCAGCGGCCCGACAGGGCGCCGTTTGAGGCCGTTCCTGCCACCTTGGAAGATTTTTTGGCGCTGCGACTGCTGCTCGATCGGGTGGCGGCGGAATGGTGTGCTCCCCGGTTCGGGCATCCCCAGGATCTGGCAGGGCTGTGGACGGAGTTACGGGATCGGCATCCCCGCCTCCCCGGGCCGGGCAGTGTGGCCCGCGCTTTTCTCGTCTGCCAGGTGGCGCGGTTGGTCGGGCTATCGGCGCACGACATGCGGGCGCTCGAAGAGAACGACATCCTCCGCTTCGAGCGCGCGATCCAGTCGTTTGACGATGTGGCCCGGCGCCGGCTGTTTCATCTGGCCTACGAGCGGCGGTACCGCATCGAGATTCTGGATGCCCTCGCCTGCCACGCCAGTGTGCCCGCCGATCGTTCGCCCGCGCCGCGCTTGCAGGCCATCTTCTGCATCGATGATCGCTGCGAGTCGTTTCGCAGGCATTTTGAGGAGCTGGACGCGGGCTATCAAACCTTCGGCACGGCCGGGTTTTTTGCGGTGCCGATGTACTACCAGGGGGTGGATGACTGGCACGCCACGCCGCTGTGTCCGATCGTCATCAAGCCCATGCACACTGTGGTGGAGGTGCCGGAAGATGGGGCCACCGCCACCCACCGCATGCGGCAGGCAGTGCGACGGCGGGTGGGGCAGTTGACCGGGAGCATGTCCAGTAGCAGTCGCACGCTCTTTCGCGGGGGCCTGTTGACAGCCGTCGGCGGGGCGTTGGCCGCGGTGCCGCTGGTGGCACGGGTGGCCTTTCCAGGCCTGACTGCCCAGGTGGCCCGCAAGGCGGCTGAGATCGCCAGCGAACGGGTGCCGACCTACCTCAGTCTTGAACGGAAAGACAACGAACCGTTTCCCGATGGGACGCGCGTCGGTTTTGACGTGCTGGAGATGGCGGGAATCGTGCGGCGGGTGCTGGAAGACATCGGTCTGCTGAGCGGTTTTTCCCGCCTCATCGCCGTCGTCGGCCATGGCTCGTCGAGCCTCAACAATCCTCACGAAAGTGCCTACGACTGCGGCGCCTGCGGCGGCGGGAAGGGCGGGCCGAATGCGCGGGCCTTCGCCATGATGGCCAACGATGCTCGCGTGCGGAGCCTTTTGGCAGAGGAGGGATTACCGATCCCCGCGACCACCGTTTTTCTGGGGTGCATGCAGGACACCTGCGCCAACAGCGTGGTGTTTTTCGACAAGGAGCGGCTGCCGGCGAGCCATCACCCCGATTTCGACATGCTCGTCGCCGCCTTCGGTCGCGCCCGGGCGACCGATGCGCAGGAACGCTGCCGGCGGTTCGATTCGGTGCCGCTGGATGTCACGCCCGCCGACGCGGTGCGGATGGTCGAGGGCCGCTCGAGCGATCTGGCTCAGGTGCGGCCGGAGTTGGGGCATGCGACCAACGCCCTGTGCATCATCGGCCGGCGGGAACGAACCCGCGGGCTGTTTCTCGACCGCCGGGCCTTCCTCGTGTCGTACGATCCAACTCACGATGAGGATGGGGCGATCCTCACCCGCACGCTGGCCGCCGTCGGCCCCGTTGGTTCGGGGATTAATCTGGCCTACCTCTTCTCCCGTCTTGATCCGCTGGGCTATGGATGCGGCACGAAATTGCCCCACAACATCACCGGACTGATCGGCGTGATGGATGGGCACGCCAGCGACCTGCGGACGGGCCTCCCCTGGCAGACCGTCGAAATCCATGAGCCGGTGCGCCTGTTGATTGTGATCGATGCCCCGACGCAGCGGATTCTTGAGGCGGCCGAGCGGCTGCCCGGAGTGGAGCAGATGGTGGTCAATCGCTGGGTTCAACTGGCCGCCTGGGACCCGCAGGGGAGCGGGCTGTCAGTGTTTGAGAACGGGGCGTTTGTCCCCTACAGACCGGAGGTCAGCCAGATTGCCACCGTGCAATCCTCCCCGCAGTGGTATGGCGGCCAGCGCGGCAACCTGCCCCCGGCGCACGTGCTGGCGGGATGGAAAACGGCCGGAGGATCAGCATGAACCTGCTCGATGTCACCACCCTCGGTCAGTCGGCTCTGGAGCTCCCCACCACCCACGACGCGGTGTCGCTGCTGGTGATCACGCAGTTGGCTGCTCCGGCGGCGACGTTGGTGGCCATTGGGGTGCCGGCCGTGCTGGGGCGGCCCCTCTCGGAGCGGCTGACCACCTGGTTGGTCGGAGCGGGATTCTCGATCGGTCTGCTGGCCGGTCTGGCCACGCTGTGCGTGCTGTCGCTGCGGGGCTTTGCCCCGGAGGCGGTGCATCTGGGGACCTGGTTTTCCGTGGGCCACCACGAGGCCACGATCGATCTGGTGGCCGATGGTCTGTCGGTACCTTACGTCTGCTTTTCGACCGGCCTGTGCGCGCTGGTCAATGCCTTTGCCGGCAAGTATCTCCATCGTGAGCCCGGCTTTACCCGCTTCTTCCTCCTGCTGGCCCTGTTCGGCACCGGCATGAACCTGATGGTGCTGGCGGGCAGCATCGACGTGCTGTTTGCCGGGTGGGAATTCCTCGGCATCTCCTCGACTCTGCTGATTGGGTTCTTCCATGATCGCACGAATGCAGCCAAGGCGGCGGTGCGGGCCTTCATCACCTACCGGATCTGCGACGTCGGGCTGCTGACAGCGGGCGTGATGGTGCATCGGGCGGTGGGATCGGGCGATTTTGAGCGGCTGTTCAGCGGAGCCTGGCCCAACGGCCACTGCCTTGTGCCGGCCACCACAGCCACTGTCATCAGCCTGCTGCTGGTGTTTGCCGCCATGGGAAAAAGTGCTCAGGTGCCCTTCTCCAACTGGCTGCCGATGGCGATGGAGGGACCCACCCCGTCGAGCGCCATCTTCTATGGCGCGCTGTCGATCCATGCCGGTGCCTATGTGCTGCTGCGCTGCGAATCGCTCCTCGAAGCCGCCCCCGTGGCCCGCCTGCTGCTGGTCTTGATCGGTGTTGGCACCGCGCTGCATGCGGCCGCCGTAGGCCGCGTGCAGACCGATCTCAAGAGCATGCTGGCCTATGCCTCGATGACGCAGGCGGGGATCATCTTTGCGGAGATCGGGCTTGGCTTACGGGTCGTGGCGCTGGTGCACATTGTCAGCCACGCAATCCTGCGCAGCCTGCAGATCCTGCGCTCCCCCTCGGCGCTCCACGACCGGCATGAACTCGAGGCCGCGCTGGGCGGCCATCCGGGGGGAGGGAAATCGTGGTTGCGCGACAACCTACCCCCGGCAGCTCAGGCCTGGCTCTATCGGGTGTCGCTGGAGCGGGGGTTTGAGGAGATGGCTGTGATGCGGTTGATCGTGGGCCCGATCTGGCGACTGTTGCAACGGATCGCGACGGCTGAGCAGGCGTGGACGGTGTGGCTGGGGGGTGAAAAGCCCGCTCTGCGGGTGGGAGGCCCGCCGATGTTCGGCCGCAGGATCCGATCCAGGGCTCAGAGTGGGGGTGAGGAGTGAACCTCACAGCCCCGCAGGATCTGCTGCTGGTGATGCTCGGCATCACGGTGCTGGCGCCACTGGCTGCTGCCGGCTGGATGGCCAGCGGACTTTCCAACCGCAGCCCGCGCACGGGCGCAGTGGTGGCGATGTCTCTATCGCTCCTGGCCAGCCTGGCGGTGGCCTGGCAGTGGCATAACGGCCACGGCGTGCCGGTGGAATTTGGCGATCGGATGGGGGGTGGGGCGTTCATCGACATCGATGGCGTCACGGCGGTTTTGCTCCCCTATATGGCGCTGGTGGGGCTGGGAATAGTGATTGTGGCCCCCAAGCGGTTTCTGGACGCTCCCGCCACGGCGCGCACGCTGGCGGGGGTGGGAGCTACGCTGGCCCTGTTTTCGACGGCCCATCCCTTGGTGCTGGTGGCGCTGTCGATCGTCACGGTGCTGCCCACCTGGTGGTCGGTCCGCAGCACGCCCGGAGGGAGTCCGACGGCCCGCATCCTTGCCCTCGCGATGGTGCCAGCGCTGGTATGCCTGACGGCAGGAACGCTGCTGATGCTGTGCGATCCCCCCTGGGAAAAGGACTGCGGCATGGTGGGGGCGACGGGGGGCTGGCTCGTGGCGGCGGCGGTGCTGCTGCGCAAGGGCATCATCCCGGTCCACTCCTGGTATCCAGCGCTCTTCTGTGCGGCGCCGATGTCGACCTCGCTGGTGGCCACGATGCCGCAGGTGGCCTCCTATCTCGCGGTGCGTCTGCTCATCGGCCATGCCGATCACGGCCAAGGGGTGGCGGTGGAGCTGATCGTGCTCTCGCAATTGGCGCTGGTGACGGCGGTGTATGGTGCTGCTCTGGCGCTGGTGCAGCGGGAGCTGCGCGGATTGATCGGCATGTTGGCGATGAGCCAGTCGGCGCTGGTGCTCGCCGGCCTATCGGGCAAACTGCCGATGGAGCTCAGCGGGGCGTTTTGTGTCTGGATCTCCAGCGGCCTGGCGCTGACCGGCATCGGGCTGGTGGCCTGGGCCTTGGAGAGCCGGGCCGGCCCACTATCACTGGAGACCCATCAGGGACGGTTTCGCGATTCCCCGATGCTGGCGGCTTTCTTTCTCCTGTTTGGGCTGGCCTGCATCGGCCTGCCTGGCACGCTCTCGTTCGTGGCCGACGACCTGATCGTCTCGGGCAGTCTGGATGAGCAGCTGTATGCAGGATTGCTGGTGATAGCAGCGACAGTGCTCTCCGGCATCGCCGTGATGCGTGCCTGGTTCATGATCTTCGGTGGTCCGGAGGCGGTCGACGGCCCGCGGCATCAGATTCTGCCCCGCGAACGGCTGGCGCTGACGGTGCTGCTGGCCACGCTCTTTGTGCTGGGGATCAACCCGGCGCCATTGGTGCGGGTGCTCGACCGGGCGGCGGGGCATCTGCTGGGGGTTCCGGTGCAGGCGGATGGCCACGGCCCTGCCGAACCTCCAGCCCACCCCTGAATCGCCCCAACCGCTGGGCCTTGCGGGCAGGCCGGTGGGGGACGAACCGGCCTTCCGGTGTGGAACCAAACGGTGGCTGCACCGTACGATAGGGACTCCACAGCCCCTATTCGGAGAGCCCCCTAGCGGGGAATAGCCATGGCAGGCCCAGACGAAACCAGGTCCACTTCCGACTCCCGCCCCGATGCCGGCGCGAGGATCGATATTGAGGGGCTTGGCGTGTTCTACCTCGGTCGGAAAGTCGATCCCGAAACAGGCCGCGCCGGCCGCGAGCCCTTGATGGTCGATGCCCGGCGCTTCACCACGCATTGCGTTTGCGTCGGCATGACTGGCAGCGGCAAAACCGGGCTTCTGATCGACCTCATTGAAGAGGCTGCCCTCGATGGCATTCCGACGCTGGTGATCGATCCCAAGGGGGATTTGGCCAACGTTCTGCTCTCGTTTCCCAATCTGGCGCCAGCCGATTTCCTCCCCTGGCTGGAAGCCGATGCTGCCAAACGGGAGGGGATCACGCTGGAAGAGCTTGCTGCCCGTACGGCCCGCAAATGGAGCGATGGTCTGGCTGCCAGCGGCCAGTCGGCGGAGCGGATCCGACGGCTGCGCAACAGTGTTGATATGGCTGTCTATACCCCCGGCAGCACCAGCGGTCGGCCGCTGGCGATGCTTGAGAGCCTGGAGGCGCCTGAGGAAGGGGATCTCGTCGATCCCGAGGCCCGCCGGGAGCGGATCGAATCGCTCGTCTCCGGAATTCTGGCGCTGGCGGGCATCGACGCCGAGCCGGGACGCAGCCGCGAGCATGTGCTGGTATCGACCATCGTCGATGCCCTCTGGCGCAGCGGACAGAATGTCGATTTCGGCACGCTCGTACGCGCGATCCCCGCGCCGCCGATCGAGCGCGTTGGTTTTCTGGAACTGGAAAATTTCTATCCTGCCGCCGATCGCTTTCAGCTCGCTGGCCGGCTGAATACAGTCGCCGCCGCGCCAGGCTTTGATGCCTGGCTCGAGGGAGAGCCGCTCGATGTGGGTCGCCTGCTCTGGACGCCGGAGGGGAAGCCGCGGGTGAGCGTGGTCTCGATCGCGCATCTGGGAGATGCCCAGCGCATGGCCTTCGTCACGCTCCTGGCCGGGCAAACGGTCGCCTGGATGCGGTCGCAGGGGGGCACCTCGTCGCTCAAGGCGCTGTTCCTCATGGATGAGGTGTTTGGCTACCTCCCCCCCACAGCCAATCCGCCAAGCAAGACGCCGCTGCTCACGCTGCTGAAGCAGGCACGGGCCTTTGGCCTGGGTGTTGTGCTGGCGACGCAGAATCCAGTCGACCTCGACTACAAGGGGCTTTCCAACGCCGGCACCTGGTTTCTGGGGCGATTGCAGACAGCCCGTGACAAGGCCCGCGTGCTCGATGGCTTGGAGGGTGCGGCATCGTCGTCGGGGCGCGGTTTCGACAGGTCTCGGCTCGACAAGCTGCTCTCGGGTCTGGAGCAGCGGACATTCCTGCTCCATTCGGTGCATGACGACGAGGAGATCTTGTTTCAGTCGCGCTGGACGATGTCGTACCTGCGGGGGCCGCTGCTCCGCGAGGAGATTCGCCGTCTGGAGAGCGCCCGGCCGGCAGGGCGGGCCGCCTCATCCGCTGGGACAGCGGCCGCCGGTGGTGTGGGAACGTCCGCCGCGGCAGCCGGGCGCAGTGCTGGCGGGGCGCGGCCGCTGTTGCCTCCGGCGGTCCGCGAGGTTTTTGTGGCGCCGGAGGGGTCGCTGCCACCCGGCGGGGAAGTGGTCTACCAGCCGGCGATTTTAGGGCGGGCTCGGGTGCGGTTTACGAAGGCCGCGGCCCGCGTTGATGTCGATCGGGAGATCATCTGTCTGGCTCCGGCGAGCGAACAGCTGGGGGAATCGGCGTGGGAGATGTGCAAGCAGTTTGCCGAGATCCCGGAGCTGGAGATCGCGCCGCGGACAGGCTCGTTTGCCAGTCTGCCCGCAGGCCTCGCCGGACCCAAGGGCTATGCGGCGCTGGCCACGGCGCTCAAAGCCCATCTGGCGCGCACGGCGAAGATCACCGTCTTCCGGGTGGAGGCGCTCGATGCGGTGTCGCGGCCAGGCGAAACGGAAGGGGAGTTTCGGGTGCGGATCGGCCAGCGCACGAAGGAATGGCGCGACGGGCAGATCGACAGAGTGCGGGAGCGGAGTGCCGCCAAGCTGGCGGCGCTTTCCGAGCGGATCGACCGGGCCCGCCAGAAAGTGGAGAAGGAAAAGGCGGAGGCCAAGAATAAGTCGCTGCAGACCTATGTCTCGATCGGTACGGCGGTGCTCTCGGCCGTGCTGGGACGGAAAGTCGCCACTTCCACCAGTGTCGGCCGGGCAGCCACATCGATGCGCTCGGCCAGCCGGGCCGCCCGCCAGCAGGCCGATGTCGTCCATGCCGAGGAGAGTCTGTCGAGTCTTGAGGAAAAGCGGCAGATCCTGGAGACAGAGATCGCCGACGAACTCGAGCGGATCCGGCTGGAGTGCCATCCCGAGCGGTTGGTGCTTGAGCCGCTGGAGATCCCGGCCAAGAAGACCGACGTGTCGGTGGAAGAGGTGGTGCTCGCCTGGGTGCCGGCGCCGACTGGCTTTGGTCGGCAGCAATGGGGTGAAATCACCTGATGGCAGCCAGCAGCCCCCGCGAAATCGTGCTGGTCGATTCCCCTGATAGGGTCGGGCTGATCCACCGGATCACCGGCGTGCTCGCGGCCCATCGGCTCAACATCGAAGCCAACCACGAATTCGTCGACACTGCCTCCCGCCACTTCTTCTTCCGCGCCGAGGTGACGAGTGTCGCCGGAGAGGTGGCGGTGGCGGCTCTGCAGGCGGAACTGCTGCGGGTGCTGGAGGGGGCGCGGGTGCGGGTGGTGCGGGGGGAGCCGCAGCCGATCGTGGTCTGTGCCACGCGCGAGCCGCATTGCCTTGGCGAACTGCTCCTGCTTGACGCCTGCGGCGAACTCCCCGGCCGCATTCAGGCAGTGGTGAGCAATCACGACGACCTGCGGGGGCTGGTGGAGCGGTTTGGCGTGCCGTTTCACCATGTGCCACACGAGGCTGTGTCGCGCGCCGATCACGAGGCTTCTTTCCTGCGGGCCATCGATCGCCACGCGCCGCAGGTGGTGGTGCTGGCCCGCTACATGCGGGTGCTGTCAGAGGAATTCATCGCCCACTATCCGCAGCGGATCATCAACATCCATCATTCGTTCCTGCCCGCCTTCGCCGGAGCGAGTCCTTACCGGCAGGCGTTTGATCGCGGCGTCAAGCTGATTGGGGCGACGGCCCACTTTGTCACCGCCGAACTCGATGCCGGGCCGATCATCGCGCAGGATGTGATCGCTGTGGATCATTCCCACACGCCGGAGCGCATGGCGCAGGCCGGCCGCGATGTGGAAAAGCTGGTACTGGCCAAAGCGGTGCGGCTGGTGCTGGAAGAGCGCGTTTTCATCCACGGCGGCCGCACTGTCGTGTTTGGCTGAGCCTGCCAGCTCAGTCGACGAGGCCGAGATCCTCGTTGTAGCCATCCTGAAGAACAGCGTTTTCGCTGCGCTCGTGCGCCTGCATCTGCGCTGCGAAGCCGGCAAACCGTTCTTTATGAGCCACCCAGGCAGCCTCCGTCGTGCCCCCAGAGAGCGTCGAATCGATCAAGCTGTCGAGTTGGGCCAGCAGCACCGGATGCTGGCTGAGAATCGCGGTCGCCTGTGCCGCCAGCCGCGGCATCCGCGCGATCGACTCCTCCATGAATCCCCCCTGCTCTTCCTGCGCGAAATGGCTGCGCAGGTGTTCGCGCAGACTGCGCAGGGTGGTGACAATCTCCGCCACGCTGTCGCGGGTGGGGGGGCCTTCCGCCGCATAGGCGGCCCGCACCGCCTGCATCTGGCCGAAGAGTTCGCGGTGCTCGGCCAGCACGTGGCCCAGAATCACTGGATCGGCGCGATCGATGGAAGACATGGTGGCAACTCCCGGAGAAAAAAGCAGAGACAAAAAGCAGAGAAAAAATGGTGGACACCCGTCCGTGAACATCCCCCGCATCCAAGCGTATGCTGGAGGGGTGAGCGAGGCGCCGCGGTAGCGATCTGCAGCCGCGGGGATCGACTCAGCGGGCGGGACACTTGGCTGGGAATGGGTGGCACATCATGGATCATTCTCCCGCCGCAACTCCCCTGCCCCGCTCCTGGCCCCCGGTGGCAAGCGGCCGGTTTCAGGCGCAGGCGGTGCTCGTCGGCACCGGCATCGATCTGACGGCGCTCGGAGCGACCGAGCGTACCGGCGGGGCTCCGCTGGTGGTCGATCTGACGGGTGCGGCTCCCGGGGCAGCGGTGGCTGGCAGCGGAGCGGGAGTGGCCGTGCTTTTTCGCTATGGCGCGGTGGTTTTTTTCGCAGCCACTCCGGCAGCCAGCGCCGACTACCTCGCCACAATCGCTCCCCAGCTCAGGCAGCCGTTTTCCCCGGCAGATCGCGAAACTGAGTCGCTCGAATTACGCGTTGAGCCGGCGGCCAAGGAGGCGATTGATGGCAGCGCTCTGTTGCTGGCCGATGCGTCGCTGGAAAAGCTGCAGGTGGTGGCCGATGTGATGGCCAAGAGCGTGTCGCTGGCGCACCATGAGAAAAATATCGAGAAACAGTTTGAGCGGATCGAACCGTTTGCCGTAAACCTCGATCAGTGGGGACGCGGCGGACGGGCCGCCCGCGAACTCCTCCAGCACCTCGGCAGCGCGCTGTTGGCCGAGCACCGCGTCGTGGCGGGGGCCCGCGTCGACGACACGCCAGAGTTGCTCTGGGATCATCCCGAGTTGGAGCGGCTGTGGGCGCGGCTGCGCGACGAATTCGAAATTCGTGAGCGGTTTGCGGCGCTCCACGGCAAGCTCGCACTCATCTCCCGCACCGCCCAAACCGCCCTCGATCTGCTGCAGAACCGGCGGGCGTTGCGCGTGGAATGGGCGATCGTGGGCCTGATCGTGTTCGAGATCGTGCTGACGCTGGTGCAGTGGGGATTGGCGGCGGGATAGCGGGCAATCTGTCGTTCCCAAACCGGCCCTGCTTCGGCTAGTATTTCGTTCTCCCCCCTTCCCTTTCTTCCTCCGCGGGATGCCTGCATGTTGACTTCCGTTTGTCGGCTCGCGTTTCTCCGATTTCCCTCGGTGGGGAGTCACCAGACCGGTCGCTCGCTGATCTGGTCGGCAGTCGCTTGTGGCTGTCTGTTGGCTCTCGGCACGGCAGGAATGGCGCAGCAGGTGGCGGTGGAGGAATTCACGCTCCCCAATGGCATGCAGTTTTTGCTGGTGCCCCGTACCGATCAGCCGAATGTCGTCAGCGCCGGCTGGGTGGCCAAAGTGGGGAGCGTCGACGAACGCCCCGGAATTACTGGCATCAGCCATTTCTTCGAACACATGATGTTCAAGGGCACCGGCACGATCGGCACCCGCGATGCCACCCGCGACGCGCAGTATCGGGCGGATCAAAAGCAGGTGCGCGATGAGATCAACCGGATCGTCTGGTCGAAACAATACGATCGCTATCTGCGCGGTGAAATCGCCGATCCCTGGGATCCCGCCAACGACACACAGGAACTCCGCCTGCTGCGGGCCAAGCTCGACACGCTGATGAGGGCCCAGCAGGGGCGCAGTGGCGCCGAGGCAATTGCCGGCGTGAGGCAGGAGATGGCGGCCCTCGACCCCGCGGCGCCGGGCGCCAAGGAAAAGGCGGCGGCTCTGCAACAACGCCTGGCCGAAATCGAAAAGCAGCAGGCCGAGGCCGCCACGATCGTCAAGGATGAATTCGATCAGGTCTACACCAAGGCGGGCGGCAGCGGCATGAACGCCTTCACCAGCAACGATCTCACCTGCTACTTCATCACGATCCCGGCCAACAAGCTCGAGCTGTGGTCGTGGATGGAGAGCGACCGCCTGCACGACAGCGTGTTCCGCGAGTTCTATTCCGAGCGCGATGTTGTGCATGAGGAACGTCGGCTGCGCACCGACAGCACGCCCACGGGCCGGTTTCAGGAGCAGTTCGATGCGATGTTTTGGGCCTCCTCCGGCTATTCCTGGCCGGTGATCGGCTGGCCGAGCGACCTCAACAGCTACACCTTCGAGCAGGCTCAGGAATACTGGAACACCTACTATCGCCCCGGCAATCTGGTGGGGATCGTGGTGGGCGATTTCGACCCCGCCCAAGCGAAGGCCTTCATCACGAAATATTTCTCCCGGCTCGAGCCGGGCAAAAAGGCCCCGCCGGCCGTGGTAACGCTCGAGGTCGAGCAGCTTGCCGAGCAGCGGATGAACGCCAGCGGTGACTTCCCCCCGGCCATCGACATCCGTTACCACACCGTGCCCGGCGGCCACGTCGACAGCTATCCGCTCGACATGCTGGCCGAACTCCTCAACGATCGCACCGGCCGGCTCTATCGGGGGCTGGTCGAGGGACGGGGCATCGCCTCAAGCGCCCGCACCGAAAGCGACACCCGTAAGTATGCCGGTCTGTTTTCCTTCGAAGCAGAAACCCGCGGCTCTGCGGCGCCTGAGGCGCTGGAGCAGGCGTGGTATGAGGAGCTGAAGAAGATCCAGGAAGAGGAGATTCCGGAGCGCGAACTGCGGAAGGTGAAAAACCGGGTGGCGGCGGGCAACTACCGCCGGCTGGAAAATAATATGTCGCTGCTGGTGCAACTTGCCTTTGCCGAGGCCCTCCTCGATTGGCGGGAGATCAACGACGGTCCCAGGAAGTATGAGGCAGTTACCGCCGCCGACATCCAGCGGGTCGCCAAAAAGTATTTCGCACCCACCAACCGCAGCGTGGCCGTATTCAAACGCCAAGCGGAAAAGTGAGTTGCTGGTCTGTTGTGTTGAGGTGTCTGTCTCCCCGAATCTGTGTCCGGTTTTTTTGCTCATCAGGAATCCAGGCCGACCATGAAACTGTTTGTGAATGCGGTGTGGGTGGTGTTCGGGGTATGTGCCTTGGCGGGAGTGGGCAGGCAGGGAGGTGCGTTGGCGGCGCCTGCCGAGAGCCCGATCCCGGCTCGGCCGGAAGAGATCGCCTTTGCGCCGCTTGAGTTCACGCCGCCAGAGGCGAGCGCCTTTCGCCGTGTGCTGCCCGACGGCACGGTGGTGTTTCTCGCCCCCTCGCATGAGTTTCCCCTGATCACAGTTTCGATCACATTCAAGGGGGGCGCCTCGCTCGATCCGGCTGAGATTCCAGGACTGGCGGGAATGACCGCCCGGATGGTGCGCGAGGGGGGCACGGCCAAGATGCCGGCGGCGGAATTCGACGAAGCGCTCGATTTCCTGGCGACGGAGGTGGGCGTCAGTGCCAACGAAACCTTCACCACCGCCAGCATGAACTGCCTGAAGAGTAATTTCGACGAGAGCCTCGGGCTGTTTGTTGACATGCTCCGCACGCCAGCCTTCGACGCCTCCCGGCTGGAGACGAACCGGGCCCGGTTGATCGAAGCGCTCAAGCAGCGCAACGACGACGCCTCGTCGATCCTCTCGCGGGAATGGAAGCGGCTCGTCTATGGCACCGATCATTTTGAATCGCGCGAGCCAACGGACGCATCAGTGGCCGCCATCACGGCTGCCAAGCTCGCCGGGATGCACAAGCAGATGTACCATCCAGGGAACATGATCGTGGCCGTGTCGGGAGATTTCGAGGAGCCTGAGATGCTCGCCAAGCTGGCCAAGGCGTTTGCCGGCTGGCAGCGGGGGGCAGCGGTGTCCGATCCAGCGGTGCCGACGGCAGTGCTGGCGCCGGGGCTCTATCATGTGCCCAAGGAGATTCCGCAGGGGAAGGTGGTGATGGGTCTGCGGGCGATCCAGCGTGATGATCCCGATTCAATTCCGCTGCTTCTGCTCAACGAGATCCTCGGCGCTGGCGGCTTCACCAGCCGCATCATGCGTCAGGTTCGCAGCAACGAAGGTCTGGCCTATTCGGCCCGCTCGTCACTGCAGCCGCGGGTGCGCTATCCAGGAGATTTTCGGGCTGGTTTCGAGAGCAAAAACCCCACTGTGGCCCTGGCCACGAAGATCGTTCTCGATCAGATCCGGGGCGTGCGCGAGGAACTGGTCACCGAGGAGGAGCTGGAAACGGCCAAGCAGAGCGCCGTCGAAACCTTTCCGCGGCAGTTTGAAAGCAAGCCGGCGATGCTCCGGGTGTTTGTCAACGATGAGTGGACGAAGCGGCCGGCAAACTTCTGGCAGACATTTCGCGACAAGGTGCGGGGAGTGACCCGCGAGGATTTGCGCCGTGTGGCGCAGAAGCATCTCGACCCGGAGAAGATGGCGATCCTCGTCGTGGGCGACTGGGAGCAGATCGCCCCCGGGGATCTGGGCAAGCGCGCCAGCATGAACGACTTCTTCGGCGGGAAGGTGAAGCATCTGCCGCTGCGCGATCCGCTCACGCTTGTGCCCCTGCCCGACACCAAGCCGGCCGCCACACCCTCCAAATGAGGCTCTTCATGGCGGCTGTGCGTGCGATTCTGTTGCTGGCACTTGTGTCCGCTGGTGCCTGGGCCGGGGATCCGCGGGCAGTGCAGCCCGCCCCCCGCCCGGTTCCCCCACGAAACACAGGCCCCGCCGCTGTGGCTCATTCCCGCACGCATCTCCGCCGCCGCTCCACCACCCGCGTGATCCGGCGAACCCCCGAGGTGATGCGGGAGGATAACGCGAGGGTGCGGCGGGGGGATCTGTTTAGCACCTGGTCGAATGAGTATCTGGAATGAGTCTGGGTGTGGCGGTTGGGCATGAGGAAATTGGGGCGAGGAGGCCGAGGCCGGGGGAATTGGTCCGACGCCCGCGACTTCTGCACATCTTGGCCGTTCAAGCCCTCAGCCGCTGTGACGCTGAGGGCCGGGGTTAGGTATTCAGACCGGGTTTTTCAGTATTCAAAGGCCTGTAGGAGATTTCAGTGCCATGGGTGTGAAGGAAACTCGGGGAGTGGCGAGGCAGCAGGGTATCCCGGCGATTCTGGTCGTGATTCTGGCGGTGACAGCGCTGTGGGACATCTGCCGGGCGGACGATTGGCCGCAGTTTCGTGGCTCGGGGGCCCGGGGTATCGCCAGTTCGGCGGTGCCATTGGCTTGGAGCCAAACCGAAAATCTGCGCTGGAAGACGCCGCTGCCGGGCCCGGGCTCATCGAGCCCGATCGTGCATGGCGAGCGCGTTTTTGTGACGAGCTATTCAGGAGTGGATGGTAATGGAGCCCCTGCCCAACTCGTGCGGCATCTGCTCTGTATCGACCGGGCCACCGGGAAAATCGCCTGGCAGAGGCAGATCGCTCTGGAAGGCCCCGAGGATTCTTATCAGGGCTATCTCACCGAGCATGGCTATGCCAGCAACACGCCGGTCACCGACGGCCAGGCAGTGTTTGCCTTCTTTGGAAAGAGTGGCGTGGTGGCGTTCGCTGTGGATGGGAAGGAACTGTGGCGGACTGGCGTGGGGAAGGAATCGAGCAATCGTCATTGGGGTTCGGGAGCGAGCCTGATCCTCCACGGCGATCTTGTCATCTGCAACGCCTCCGAAGAGAGCCAGTCGATTCGCGCGCTTGATAAACAGACCGGCCGCGAAGTTTGGAAGGCGGAGGGAGCGGCCCTCGAACTGGCCTACGGCACGCCGGGGATCGTCACGCTCTCCGACGGCAAGCAGGAGTTGGTGGTTGCGCTGCCGGAGGAGGTGTGGGGCCTCGATCCCGCCACGGGCAAGCTGCTGTGGCATGCCGATACCGCCCTGACTGGCAATGTTTCGCCGAGCGTGATTGTGGATGGCGGGACGATCTATGCCTTCGGTGGCCGTGGGGGCGGTTCGGTGGCCGTGAAGGCGGGCGGACGGGGAGATGTGACGAAATCGCACGTCCTCTGGACCAGCCGCGTCACGAGCTATGTTGCCACGCCGCTGCTGCACGAGGGGCATCTGTACTGGATTGATGACCGTGGCCAGGCATTTTGCAGCTCCGCGGCCACTGGCGCAGAGGTCTACCGCCAACGCGTGGCGGAGATCACCTCCGGCGGTCGCCCGGTCTACGCTTCGCCGATCATGGCCGACGGACGGCTCTATGTGGTGACCCGCTGGAACGGCACGCTCGTGCTGCCGGCGGCACCGCGCTACGAGATCCTCAGGCAAAACCGATTTGAGGGGGATGAGAGTGATTCCAGTGGCACTCCCGCCGTGAGCAATGGCGAGTTGTTCATCCGCTCTGGTGAGTTTTTGTATTGCGTGGCGGCTGGTGCCGGCGCCAAGTGAGACCGCTTGGCAGGCGTTGACGAACCGTTCATTTTTTCGAGGAGAGACAGATGAAACAGAATTCCTGGATGGTTGGCTCTGTGGCGCTTGCCTCCACGGCGGCGGTGGTGGCGGCCTTGGCGCTGGCTCAGCCGCCCGATTCGCCTGGTCGGCAAGGCCCTCCGGGTGGCTTTGGCGGTGGCCCGGGTGGACCTCCACCTCGCGATCGGCTGCGTGACGCGCTCGACGCCAATGGCGATCACCGGCTCGATCGGGAGGAGATCAAAAATGCTGCGACGGCGCTGCTGACGCTCGACGGCGATCGCGACGGAGAGATCGGCCACGAGGAGTTTCGCCCGCCGCATCCGCCGGAGGGGTTTGGGCCTCCTGGCGAACATCGGCCTGAAGGGGGCCCGGAGGGCCGGGGCGGACCTCCCGGTGGCCCTGGTGGTCCCGGTGGCAGGGGGGGCGCATTTGGCGGACCTCCGCCGCGTGGTGAGGGCCGCGGGCCCGGCGGCGGCCCGGGTGGGCCTCCCGACCGAGGGGCTGATGCGGGCCGGGGTGAAGGGGGGCGTGGGCCTGGTGGCGGACCTCCCGGAGGTGGCAGACCAGAGGGAAATGGCCCGGGCGGTCCTGAAGGCTTCATTGAGCGGGCGATGCAGTTTGATGCCGACGGCGACGGCAAACTCGACAGGTCGGAATTGACCAAGCTGGCAGAGGAGATGGCACGCCGGCGGGGCGGCCCTGGTGGCGGTGGCCGGGGTGGGCCCGGTGGCGGCCCAGGTGGCGCAGGGGGTGGCCCCGGTGGTGATGGGGGCCCGCGGCCCGACCGGCCGCGGCGTCCGGAGTAGCGTATGACGGCCGCGCGTTGATCTGGAATTGCCACAGCGTCTAATGGTGGCATGGAAGAACATATCGAAGAAGAATCGGGGCGGCGCGAACTCCCCCCGCGGCCAGCCGAGGCCCATGCGCTTGAGGTAGCACGCTCCCTGCCGGGGGAGCGGATCATCGCCACCACGGTCGGCCGGGCGCAGGCGGCCCGCTGCCTGGCGGCAGACCGCCCGGAGGCGGAGGTGACTGCCTGGTTTCTCGATCTGTTTCTCCACGATCTTGCCAGCGACCTTGTGGGCGATCAGGGCCCGGGCCTGCCGAAGCTCGTCTGTGCGGCCGACATGCCATCGGGACCCTACGATCTGGCGGTGGTGCCCTTGGCCAGCGGTGGCGAGGCGGAACTTTCGCGCGAGATCCTGCAGGCGGCCTACCACCAACTGGCGATGGGGGGGCGGCTGGTGGCAGCCGTCGACAATCCCCGCGACCGCTGGCTCCATCAGCAACTCGCCGAAACGGGTGAGACGGTGCGCGTGCGGCCGGGGGAGGAAACGGTGGCCTACATCATCGAGAAAACGCGGGAGTCGGGGCGGCTGCGCGATTTTTCCTGTGAAGTCGTGTTTCGCGATCGGGAACGCCTGCTGACCTCCTTCACCAGACCGGGCGTGTTTGCCCACCGACGGATCGATCCGGGGGCAAGACACCTGCTCAATGCCGTCGACGTCGCCCCTGGCACCCGCGTGATCGATATTGGCTGCGGGTCTGGCAGCGTGGGCTTGGGGATCGCCGCCCGCGACGAGGCGGTGGAGGTGTTTGCCTTCGATAGCGCAGCCCGGGCTGTGGAATGCACCCGCCGGGGGGCGGAATACAACAAGCTGCCCAACATTTCAGTGAAGCTTGAGGCCCACGGGGCGGTGCCGGAGGAGGGGGCCTATGATCTGGCGCTGGCCAACCCTCCCTACTATGCCGATTTCAGAATCGCGCAGCTCTTTGTCAGCGCCGCCCACCGGGCGCTCGCCCCGGGAGGCACGCTGCTGGTCGTCACCAAGCATCCAAGCTGGTATGTGGAGAATCTTCCGGCCGACTGGGACGAGGTTGCCCAGGAGATTGTGAAGACCTACCACATCATCGAGGCGGTGCGGCGGGGCTGATGTCGGTCGATGCTCCGCAGCGGTGCCTCAGTCATCCTCCAGATGCATCCTGTGCATGACGCGGTGCACGAAGGGGGCGATCAGGAGCGAGGCGATGCCGATGAACAAAAGCCCCGAGAAGAGTGCGTAGAAGGAGGCAAACAGTTTGCCGGCCGAACTGTTGATCAGATCGACCGGCCCCATGCCGCCGAGGATCATCGAAGCATTGAGCAGGGCATCGATCCAGGGCAGATCACCGAGGTAGTGGTAGCCGACGACGCCCACGCCAAGCGCGATGCCCACCAACACCAGCGCCGCTGCCGCAAACACCAGCACCCGGAGCAGGAAAATAGGCCGCGGCAGCAGGGGTTTGGAGGTGTGCTCAAACATGGTTGACTGTCGCTCACTTCGCGCGGGTTCGTGCCGCCGGCAATTCGTTGACATGCACGACGGTCGCGGGCGGAAACCCGTTGAAATGCGTGCTGCTGGCGGCGGAATAGGCGCCGATATTATCGCTGTAGAGGTAGTCGCCGATTTCCAGTTCCGGCAACTGCTCCGCGAGACTGATCGTGTCGAGAGCATCGCAGGTCGGGCCGAAGACCGCGCAGATCTGCGTTGCCCCCTTCTTGAAGCTCTTCATATGGTAGGTGCAGTGGTCAAAAATCACGCCGGAGTAGGTGTGGTAGACACCGTCATTGACGTAATAGCAGAGCTTGTCGTTGCGAAACGCCTTGCCGATGATCTTCGAGACGGCGGAACCGGCCGAGGCCACCAGAAACCGGCCCGGTTCGGCCAGAATCTCGATGTGTGGCGGAAAAAGCCGGTTGAGCTCGTGGTTGATTTTCTTGGCCAGCGAGCTGAATGCGGGAACGCTGTCATCGTACGCCGCAGGAAATCCGCCGCCGATGTCGAGCAGCTTCAGATCGAAGCCGCGTGAATTCGCCTCGGCAAACACCCCAGCGCACAGGTGCAGGGCCTGGATGAAGTTCTCCGGATTGGTGCACTGGCTTCCCACGTGGAACGACAATCCCTCCACGACGAGCTTGTGTTCGTGGGCATATTGAATCAGTTCCACAGCCTCACCGGGCAGGGCGCCGAATTTGCTCGAAAGCTCCACCATCGAGCCGGTGTTGGGAACCCGGAGCCGCAGCGCCAGCCCTGCATGGGGCGCGTGCTTGGCAATCTTTTTGACTTCCTCGTGGTTGTCGTATGTCACCAGCGGCTTGTACTGGTCGAGTTCGTGGAGGGTTTCGATCGGCTTGATCGGGTTGGCGTAGATGATCCTGTCCCAGATGAAGGCCTGCCGCTCCTTGGCGGGCAGATCGGCGATGAACTGGTGAACGGTGTGAAGCTCCTGCATGCTCGCCACATCGAAGCTGCCGCCGAGTTTGTAGAACGTGTTGACAATGGCCGGATCGCTGTTGACCTTCACGGCGTAGTAGACCTGAACGCGCGGAAAGTGCTTGCGGAACGTCGCATAGTTCCGGCGGAGTTCCGAGTGGTCGACAACAAACAGCGGCGTGCCGTGCTTCTTGGCCAGCTTGAGCAATGCAGCAGGGGTCATGGTAGGGATCAGTCTCCGTCGGAAAGAAGGAAATTTTTGAACTGCCAGGGGTCTTCCGGATCGATTTGCGGCTGGTTGAAGCCCTGGAATGCGTTGGAATAGCGCTTGAGCGGTGTCCAGTCGGATTTGGTTGAGATGAACTTGCCCAGGTAGGGCTTTGCTATCCCCAAAACATAGTCGTGGGGCAGGTCATCGGGGAGGTTTACCCCGCGGGCCGGATTTTCGATCATCCACATGCAGGCCGCCACCACGGAGATCGCCACCTGCATGGTCGTGGCGTTTTGGTGGGGCACCAGCCGGCGGGCCTCCTCGATGGAAAGGTCGCTGCCGCACCACCAGCTCGTAAGGGGATGCCCCATCAGCAGGGCGCCGAGGATATCGGAGCCGCTGATGATTTCGTCGGTCATGATCCGGACGCGCGGCTGCAGCCGGTAATCGCAACCGCGCAACTCGTGCAGGCTGGCTATGGCGGCATCACACGGGCAGTAGGCATAGTGCACCGTGGGTCGGTAGATCGTGACTCCCTCGGAATCGCGCACGGAGAGTTTTTCAGTGATGCTGAAGGCCTCGCCGTGGCGCACCACCATCCCCACAATGTCATAGTGGGGCACCCAGCTGGTCACGAACGTATTCATTCCCATGCGGGCCAAACAGATCTGGCTCTGGGGACCATCGGGGTGCTGGTAGGCGTAGTCGGGCATCTCCTTTTCGTGGGTTCCCCAGCCGAGCTCGGCTGTGGTCGTGCCCTCCTCGCGGAAGCCTTCCACGCTCCAGGTGTTGACGAACTCATCCACCTCCTTGGGGCGATTGCTGATCTGGGTGTCGCGTTCGCTGCAGTGGATCACCTTCACGCCCAGTTCGTGGGCGAGATGGTTGTAGGTGCGGCTCTTGGCAAACTGCTTGATGCGGTCGGCCTGTTCGCCCACAAATTTCTTCTCCTGCAGGCAGCGGGTGGCGATGTCGAGCAGGGCATGCTTGGTGAAGTGGCTGATCAGGCCTGGATTGGCGCCATGTTCGAGCACTGCAGTAGGGCCTGGAGTGGTCCAGTTGGCGAGCATCTTCCGCAGGTTCATGTGCCGCCAATAGAGCGTCAGGTGAGTGGGGTGGGCATGCTTGGCATGTTCGTAGGGATCCCACAGTTCCACCGACGTATTGATGTAGAGCACCCCGTGGTTATGGCACCATTCCACGATCTCGCAGCAGTCGATGTTCCAGGCCAGATCGATCAGCATGTCGCCGGCTGACAGGTGCTTCCCGAGAACCTCGCCCAGATTGTCGGGCGTGATCTGGCAGCGCACAAATGTCACTCCACGTTCCACCCAGGGGGCGATGGCCGTCTCGTTCGGTTCGAAGTCGAGGATCGTGATGTTCTGTGGCGTTACCTTGATGTGATTGAGGAGGACCGGCAGCGTGCAACGCGCAACGGCTCCGAAGCCGACGAACAGAATCCGATGGTTGAATTTCAGCATGGGGAATCCACGGGTCGGAAAAAGTGGAGATGAAGTCTGGTCTGGAGCGGGGGCTTCATGGCACCGGTACCCGGGGCCGAGATGCAGCGAACCGAAGTATAGAGTGTAGGGAAGTGGTCTATTGGCGGCGGCATCGGCTCAGGCGATCCCCGCCGGACCACGCCAGCCGGGGTCAGCGGCTATTCGGGCCGGCTGGCATTGGATTGAGGTCGACCCACACCTCGTCCCCTACGGCGATGCGCTGGAGCGGTTCGGGATCGAATTCCACCATCAGACCACCGCTCACACGCTCCCATTTCACCCGCGTGACGGTGCCGACGCGCATGGTAGCGGATTGTTCTCCGGTTCGGGTGGTGCGGTAGACAGCGTCGCCGAGGGAAACGTTGGGCCGCACCGAGAGGCCGCCGTCACGCCCCATGTGGCTGGGGGTGTCACCGAGGTAGGCAGCGTCGAGGCTTTCGATCACCTCAAACGTGAAGGGAGTGCCGGGGGCTGCCAAGGAGAGCAGTTGCTCGGAGTCGACCGCCTGCGCTGTGGCGGTGCCGGCTGCGAGGCAGCAGATCCCCAGCAGACAACTCCACGCCAGAGGCGAGGCCCGCCAGCATTTCCACCCCCTGGCCGCAGTGCTTCGAGCGCTGCAGCAGCCTCTCCACAGCCTGCTCGCTAAGGCGCTGTGAGTTGTAGTAAGCGACCGTGGAACTGGAAGGCCAGAAATTGGCAGATCCGCAACCATGCACACCTCCACCGAGGAATGGCCGGCTGGGAAGGGATTCTCTCAGGAAGCGGCCACAGAAAAGTGTAGCCAAGCCCGAGGCAAGATTCCTGTGGCTGGCAGGAAGCCGACACGCGTTTATTGGAAATTGGCGTGGAACAGCGAGTTGATGCCATGCTGGATCGCGGCCGACACCAGCATGGGGGCCGCAATCAGAATCGCTCCGGCGGCGATCCCCAGAAAGACGAGAAAAAAGAGATCGTGCCGATTCATCGGTGTCCTCCAGAGCAAAGGGAGTGGGAACCGCGGCAAGCCGGGCGAAGAGCCCCGATCATGAATTGTTAGAAATGCATGAACGCTTCCTTTTAAAACGGAAGGCGGAGAAAATCAAGCTACATTTGCCAGATTTCTCCGCCGGTGGATTGGACGCCGCGTCGCCGATGCGGCAGACTCGCCCCAGCAACGCATCTCTGGAAGGCCACCGATGACACTCCCGAGCATCCTGACGCACAGCCTGCTCCTCGCCCTGGCTGGCGGCATCGGCACGCTCGGCCGCGTTGGTCTGACGCTTCTGGTGGGCAGGCTGTGCGGGAGCGACTATCCCTGGGGAACGCTGGCGGCCAATCTCCTCGGGTCGTGTGCCTTTGGCGCCATTGTGGGGGCGGTCCGCAGCCGGGGGAGCTGGGCCAACGGGCTCGAGACGATCCTCATGGCCGGCGTTCTGGGCGGATTTACCACGTTTTCCAGCTATGCGTTTCAGACGCTTGAGATGCTGGAAGCGGGCCGGCCAGTCGCTGCTCTGATCTACGCCCTCGGCACCAATCTCGTGGCGCTGGCCGCCGTCT
>CAISJI010000174.1 GCA_903885565.1 uncultured Planctomycetaceae bacterium | reverse complement strand
TTGCCGTAGCCGATCGACTGGGAAGCACACTCATGCGGATCGGTATCGTCTGTTTTGCGGCCATCGGGGGGAGCAGCACAGTGGCTGCAGCGCTCGCTAACCACCTTGTGGCCGCTGGGCACACCCTCTTCCTGTTGGCTCCAGCGCCACCGGAACGACTGCATCCGCACAGCAGCCTGTTTTTTCGTGCCATGCCCGCTGCCGGCAGCCCGCTGCGGCCTGGGTCGGCTGCGGAGGTCCACAGGCTTGCGCAGGGGATTGCCGCGGTGGTGTCGGAAGACCATCTCGATGTCGTGCATGCACACTATGCCGACCCCCATGCGGTGGCTGCCGTTGCTGCCAGAGAGATGCTGCTGGGATCGTGGACCCCGACGGTGGTGACGACGCTCCACGGCACCGACGTAACGGTCGATCCGCGGGTTGCCCCTGCAATTTCGGCTGCGCTCTTCGCGAGCGATGGGGTGTCGGCGGTGAGCCCCTTTCTGGCCGACGCCGCAGTCGAGGCGTATGGCATTCCGCGGCCGATCGTGATCCCCAACTGCATCGATCCGGTGTCTGCGCGGCCCCGGCCTGGTCTCGAGCAGCGGAACCAGTCCCGGAGCGAGCGGGTGTTGTTGCATGTCTCGACGCTCCGGCCGGTGAAACGAGCTGTCGACTGTGTCGGAATCCTGGCCCGGGTGAACAGGCGTGTGCCCTGCCGGTTGCTCGTGGTGGGGGACGGTCCCGATGCCGAAAGCATGCATTCTGAAGCCGCCCGTCTTGGCGTGGCCAACGCGATTTCATTCGTGGGGGCAACCGCAGGTGTCGATCGCTATTTTGCCGAAGCGGACATTCTCCTGCTGCCGAGTGCCAGCGAGTCGTTCGGGATGGCGGCGCTGGAGGCGATGGCTGCAGGTGTGCCGGTGGTGGGCAGCTGTGTCGATGGTCTGGCCGGCGTCGTCGTGGATGGCGTCTGCGGCAGACTGCTGCCGGTTGGGGATCTCGACGGGATGGCGGCGGCAGCATGTGAACTCCTGCTGCAGCCGGGCCTTGCGGCTGCGTATGGCGACGCGGGCCGACGACTTGCCCGGGAAAGCTACGCCCCCGCCGGTGTGATCGCCGCGTATGGCGAGTTCTATGCCGAGTCGCGGCTTCGCCACGCAGCGGGACTGCCATCGGGGGCACCATGACGAGATGGCAAAGAAGTGGGCTCAGGGGGAGTGAGTGGCTGCGTCACCGCCGGTGGGACGCCTTCCGCGCGACGCTCCGGGAGCCGCGAGATGCTGCGGCTCTGGCCCGGTGGCGCGACGCCCGGCTCGCCATGCTCCTGGCCCACGCTCGGCAGCATGTGCCGCTGTTTCGCCAACTCGCTCCGGCCGACACCACCGCTCTGGCCGCCAACGGATCGCTGAAGGATTTGCACCACTTTCCGGTGCTCACCCGCCGCGACTATCAGGAGGCGGGGGTCGCAGGAACGCTGACCGGAAATATGAAGCCCGAGCGGCTGCTCGATCGGTCTACCAGCGGGTCGACGGGCGAACGCATGGTGATTCGGCGAACCTGGCTGGAGGAGCGGCTCCTTAACTGCTTCCGCTGGCGTGCGTTTCGCAGCTATGGAGTCGGGCGGCATGAGCGGATCGTCAACGCTCTGTTCCGCAGCAATGGCGATCCACGCGATGACCAGCGGTTGGCTCGGCTGGCCATGGCTTTGGGGTGGCGGCAGATGCTGGTCGTCGATGCCCTTGGCGATGACGCAGCGGCAGAGAAGGCGGCCCGGTTCGCCCCCCACTGCCTCACGGGGATGACGAGCGCACTGGCCTCTCTGGCCGATGCAAGTATCGCCCGGTCGCTCCCGCTCTCACCCCGGATCGTGGTGACGACCGGCGAACTGCTCACCGCACCACTGCGTGCCCGAATCGAGTCACTCGGCAGCCCGATCTACGATCTCTACGGTTCCAATGAGTTCAACCTGCTGGCCTGGGAATGTCCGGCGGGGCAGGGCACCTATCACGTGTGTGACGACGCCGTGGTGCTGGAGGTGGTGGGGCCGGATGGCAGACCGGTGGAGGTGGGCCAGACCGGCGCGGTGGTGGTCACCGGGCTGCATTCGTTCGCGATGCCGTTGGTCCGCTATTCAATCGGCGATCTCGCGGTGCGGGGGCCGGATCGTTGCCCCTGTGGGGCAGCGTATTCCACGCTCATGGCGATTCACGGCCGAACGATTGATATGTTCCGGCTCGCTGGCGGGATATCCCTCCATCCCTGGACGATCCACAATGCCGTCCGACCCTGGCTGGGGATGGTGCGGCAGGCGAGCCTTGTGCAGCAGGCGTACGACCGGTTGGAATATCTGGTGGTGGCCACCGAGGCGATGGGAGCCGCGGAGGAAGCGGCGCTCTCTGCCGCGGCACGAGCGGCACTGCCGGTGGGCATCGGCTTCACGCTCCGTCGTGTGGAAGCCATCCCCGCCGGTCCCGGTGGCAAGGCCCGGCCGTTTGTCGCCCTCGCGGGCTTGGGCGGAGAATGAACGTTTTTGTGACAGAGTAAGAAGGGGTTGACCGTGAATATCAAACAGGCCTATCTGATTTTCGCCTGTGTCGGGGTGGCAAGCATCGGGCTGCTCTATGGGATTTCTCCCCAGTGGTTCGCGCAGTCGTTTCTTGGGGTGGCGGATCTCGACTGCAACATGGCTCATATCCTGCGGGCCATCATGGGCCTCTATATAGGCTTTGCGCTCTTTTGGCTCTTCGCAGCCCTGGGCAACAAACACAGAAACCCTGCCGTGCTGACCACGTTGATATTCGCGGCAGGACTGGTGAGTGGCAGACTCATCAGCCTCGTGGCCGATGGGATCCCGTCACGAATTCTCGTGATCTATACGCTGGCCGAGTTGGCACTTGTACCCCTCGCCTATTGGGTCTACCGGCTGCCAGAAGATCGTGTCTGACCGCTGCGAGCACGATCGCGAGACTGGGGTGGTAGCAGGCGGGCGGGGCAGCGCCTATGCGATGACAGACCGCATTATCGACGGGCCGGTGGCTAAAGGAACCCAAACAACTTCAACTCCGGCATCTTCTTCGAGCTGCCCGTGGAAAAAGTCCTCCATGCACTTTTTCCACTCGGTCGCCCGGTGGAAAAGCCGTGGTTTTCCACGGTCGACGGGCGTCGCATCCAGCGATGCTGCGCTTTATCCACAGTCTGCTAGCAGGTTGTGGTTGTCCTTGTCTTCAAGAGACGTCAGTAGACGTCTCTGAGATAGCGTTTTTCATTTTTTGTAAGGGTTTCCGAGACCCACTCGTCGGCCTGATCAAGCGTCTTGCCGCCATGCTTGGCCACGATTGTTACCAAAGAGGCGTGAACGTCTTTGGCCATTCGCTTTGCGTCGCCGCAGACGTAGAAGAACGCGCCCTCCTCGAGCCAGCGCCAGAGTTCAGCACCCTCTTCTTCCATGCGGTGCTGCACATACAATTTCTCGGCC
>CAISJI010000173.1 GCA_903885565.1 uncultured Planctomycetaceae bacterium | reverse complement strand
TTTGGCCAATCCCCTAGGGGGCGAGGGCCCCAATTTGCCGATTTCGCGGGCGGTACTTGTGATTTCAAGCGCCATCGGGCAGACTTCGTGAGAATTTTCACGATCTCGCTGCACGTCCCGGATCGAGGCCGACGGTAGCTGTTTTTTGGCAGCGCGGTCTGTGGCCATGCGCGGCACTCCATCGCAAAAAGTGTGGGTAGATGGCAGCATTTCTCATCAATTCGGTCGGGTTGCCCGAGTGGCTCGCCTGGACGATTACCGCCCTGGTGGCCGCGGCCCTCATCCTCAATGTGATTGCCGGCGGAGCGCTTGCCTTTATCTGGGCCGAGCGAAAGATTGCCGCCCGGATTCAGGACCGGCTCGGCCCCACCCGCACCGGTGGCCGCTTCGGCTGGCTGCAGTCGCTGGCCGACGGCATCAAACTGCTGGCCAAGGAAGACCTGATGCCAGACGGGGCCGACGGCATGCTCTTTCGGATCGCGCCCTATGTCAGTTTCTGTGCTTCGTTTTGTGCGTTTATCGCTCTCCCATTCGCCTTCGATTTCGTGGGCCAACGGCTCAATGTCGGCGTCTTTTTCGTGATCGCCGTGCTGGGGCTGGAGGTGTTTGGCGTGATTCTGGCCGGCTATGCGTCGGCCTCGAAGTGGTCGCTGTTTGGCGCCATGCGGGAAGCCGCTCAGGTGGTCAGCTATGAGGTTCCCCTCGGCATGTGCGTGGTGGTGCCGGTGATGCTCGCCGGCAGCATGGATCTGGTGACAATCGCGGAGAAGCAGGGGGGCTGGTTGACCAACTGGTATCTCTTCCACGACCCCTTCACGTTCGTGATTTTCTGGGTCTATGTGACCTGTGCGGTGGCGAGCGTCAATCGGGCTCCCTTCGATCTGGCGGAAGCTGAAAGCGAACTCGTGGCCGGCTTCCACACCGAATACTCCGGCCTTCGCTGGAGCTTCTTTTTCATGGCCGAATATGCCTCGATGTTCCTGGTGAGTGCTCTGGCGGCGATCCTCTTTATGGGGGGCTGGAATGGTCCCGTTCCGCTGGCCGCACTGGCGGGCCTGAGTGAGGGAACAGGCGACACCGCCCACTATCTTGTACGTGTCGTCGGACTGGCGAATCTGCTCACCAAAGCCACCCTCGGGGTGCTGTTCATGATGTGGATTCGCTGGACCCTGCCGCGGCTCCGCATCGATCAGGTGATGACCACCTGCCTGAAGTACTGCACTCCCATTGCGGCGGCGATGTTTGCCGGAGCGATGCTCTGGCAACTCGCGTTTCCCGGCGGGCTCATCCCCGGAATGGCTCGGCCTGCCGGCGAGATTCGCGAGGGATGGTTGGAGGGGCCGGGTGGGCAGTCGGCTCCGGTGGTTGTTCCGTCTGTCGATGGGACCGTGGCAAAGGCGGTGCGCTGATGGGAAATGAGTCGATGATCAGCCTGAGCGGCATGGTGATGGCGCCGGTCCTTGCGGCCGGCTTGCCGCTGGCCGCCATCAATTGGCATTCGGTCCTGTTTCTGCTGTTTGCGTCGTTGGCGAGCATCTTTGCCGTGGGTGTTGTGCTGGCGGATAACGTCGTGCGGATGGCCCTCTATCTGGTGTTTTCGCTGGCGGCCACGGCGGGGCTGTTTTTTCTCGCCGGGGCCGAATTCATCGGTGCGATGCAGTTGATGATCTATGTCGGCGGCACGCTGGTGCTGCTGGTGTTTGGGGTGATGCTGACGGCACAGGCGCCCTTCGTTTCCATCAAGCCTTCGGCGGCCGATCGGGCCTTGGCGGGGCTGGCCGGATCGTCGCTTTTGGTTGTGTTGCTGGCTGCCGCACTGTCTGTCGACTCGTGGCAGCGGCCCGGGCTGAGTGAGGTCACTGCCCCCACCGCCACGCCACTGGGCATGGCGCTGTTGGGGATGCGGGTGGATGGCCCGGCTGCAGGGGCGGCCACCGGTGCTGTTGCCAATGGATATCTGTTGCCCTTTGAGATCGTGTCGATCCATTTACTGGTGGTGCTGGTGGGGGCCGCTTATCTGGCCAGGGCGAAACGCCGGCGGACGCCCCGTCCAATCGATGCGGCCGCGTCGGCGGTTTCGGTGGTGGAAGGCAGCACGCGGGTGGAACTCCCGGCGGCTTTGCCTCCCCGGTCTGGATCGGCCTCGGCGCTGGTTTCAGGAGGTAGCAAATGAATATCGTCTCGCTTTCTGCAGGGTGCTGTCTCTTCGCGACTGGGCCCCTGACAGAGCCTGTCGGCGTCGTCCATTATCTGATCGTCGGGGCGATTCTGTTCACCGCCGGGGTGGTTTGCATGGCGCTCAAACGCAATGCCCTCGGGGTGCTGATGGGAATCGAACTGGTCCTCAACGGCGCCAATCTCAACTTCGTCGCCTTTTCATCCCCCTACCTGCGTGGCGCCGGATCCGCCACGCTCGGGCTCGACGGGCAGGTGATCGCCCTGTTTGTCATTCTGTTGGCCGCGGCCGAAGCCGCCGTGGCGCTGGCCATCACGCTCAACTTTTACAACAACCATTCCACCGTCGACATCGACCGGGCCGACGATCTGAAGGGCTGACGCACTCGGCGACTGTTTCGCCCCCTCCCTCCCTTTTCGGCACCGCCGTACTTTCCGCGACACAGGAATCCCATGGATCTGGAATCGCTCCTCCCGATGCTGCTTGGCCTCGCGTGGCTGACGCCACTGGCGTCGTTCGTGGCCATTCTGTTTTTCGGTCCCCGCATGGGGCCTCACGGCCGGAATGCAGCCTGGGTCGCCACGGCCGCCATCGCCACTTCGTTCGTGCTCTCGCTGGCGGCATTTGTCTTCTGGCTGGCCCACCACCCCGTGCAGGCTGTGGACCATGGTGGCCACGGTTCGTCCCATGCCGCTGCTGCGTCTGCCAACCCCTTTCGCACCGTGGCCCTTGCTGATGCCGATGCCCATGCTGATGAGCATGGAAATGCAACGCACGCCGGCCACTCCCCAACAGCCTATTCCGGCGATTGGTACACCCTCTATCAGGGCGGGCGACTCAAGCTTTCAATCGGCTGGTATATCGATGCCCTGACCGTGCTGATGTTCGTGATGATCACATTCATCGCCACCTGCATTCACATTTATGCCTCCGGGTACATGCACGACGAACTGCATGATGTCACCGACCACGAAGTGCATCTGGCCGACGGCCACCACCTCCATCGCCCGGGGCGTTTCTGTAGGTTTTTTCAGGCCCTTTCGCTGTTCTGCTTCTCGATGCTCGGCATCGTGATTGCCGGGAATCTGGCGATGGTTTTCATCTTTTGGGAGTTGGTCGGCATCTGTTCCTGGTTTTTGATTGGCTTCTATTTCGAGCGGCAAAGTGCCTCGACCGCCGCCAATAAGGCCTTTATCGTCAACCGCATCGGCGACTTTGGCATGCTGATCGGCCTGATGGCCCTCTGGGGAGCTTTGGGGACGTTGCATTTCGCCGACCACTCTGTGCAGGGGGAACAACAGCCGGGCTTGTTCAGCCTCGTTCGTCCGGCGGCGACGGGCCATGCCCTGCAGGTGCCCGACGGCATGGTTGCTTTCGCCGCTGCCGACGATGTGGGCCGCATCGCCCGCGCCCATTCCGATGATCCGGCAGCGGGGGTGCATGAAGTTGCCGGAAAGATCGACGGATGGCGGAACCTGGGGGTTGGCCAGTGGCTGCTGTTTGTGGCAGGCATCGGTATTTTCTGCGGGTGTGTCGGGAAAAGCGCGCAATTCCCACTGTTTGTCTGGCTGCCCGATGCCATGGAGGGGCCGACGCCGGTTTCGGCGCTGGTGCACTCGGCAACGATGGTGGCAGCGGGTGTCTATCTCGTGGGGCGTTTTTATCCGGTGCTCACCCCCGATGTGCTGTTGGTCATTGCCTACGTTGGAGCGATTACGCTGTTCATCTCAGCGACCATCGCGCTGGTGGCCAACGACATCAAGCGGGTGTTGGCGTATTCCACGGTCAGCCAACTCGGCTATATGATGCTGGCCCTGGGCGTGGGCGGGTGGCTGGCGGGCCTGTTTCATCTTGTCACGCATGCCTTCTTCAAGAGCCTGCTGTTTCTCTGCTCGGGATCGGTTATCCACGCCTGCCACACCAACGACATGCGGAAAATGGGCGGGCTCGCCAAGGTGATGCCCTGGACGGCGGGCACGATGCTCGTGGGCTGCCTGGCGATCATTGGGGCCGGCATTCCCTTTGTGATCGGCACCAGCGGCTATTACTCGAAGGATTCGATCCTGGCGCAGGCGCTTTCCTTTTCTCAGGCCAATCCGGCCCACTCGATTCTCTACTGGGCCGTGGCTGGTGGAGCGCTCCTGACCGCCTTCTATATGTTCCGCCTCTGGTTCATGACATTTGCCGGCTCGCCCCGCGATCACCACATCGCTGAGCATGCCCACGAATCGCCGCAGGTGATGGTCGCTCCGCTGATCGCGCTGGCGGTGATGGCGGTCGTGGCGGGCTGGACGTTGCCAGGGGGCTTCGGGATTGCCAATCTGCTGGAGCAGGCCCGCCCCGCGGGCACCGATGTGGGTGGAGCAGGGTACTTCTTCAGCACGCTGAGGATTCCGGCCGAACACGAAAGCCACGTGGGGGCCATTCACATCACCGCCACGATGACAGCCTTTTTGACTGCCGCTGCCGGCGTGTTGCTGGCGGCCTTGATGTATGTCTGGAAGCTGATCTCCCCAGGCATGGTGGCCGCGATGTTCCGGCCGCTCTATACGCTGCTCTCCAACCGCTGGTACTTCGATGAGATCTACCACGCCCTGTTTGTGAGCCCGGTGCTGGCTGTGGCCAGTCTCGCCAGCAACACCGATCGGGGCGTGATCGACCGCTTCATCGACGGCGTCGCCTGGGCAGCCCGGCAGGTGGCCGGGATCGACGCCTGGATCGACCGCACGATTGTGGATGGGCTCGTCAACGCGACGGCCAACGCCACGTGGAATACCGGACTCGAGCTCAAGAAGCTGCAGACAGGCCATCTGCGCCAGTACGTGATGTTTATCGTCATGGGCACCGTGGCGCTGTTTGTGCTTGCAAGTCTGCTGCTGAGAAACTCATTTGCCGGCTGACCAGCGCCCGATCATTTTTGGTTCCCACCCAACCCGGTTTTTGCCACACCTTTCACCGAAACCACCCCGACGGACGTTTCCATGACCCCTGAGTCGCTGACACAGCCCGCCTTCTGGCCTCTGTCGATCATCGTGTTCCTGCCGGCGCTGGTCGCTGCGTTTCTCTCCCTGCCGATCCTGCCCAAGGGGAAGGAGGAGTCGGTGCGGTGGATTGCGCTGCTGACTATGGCAGTTGTCTTCCTGCTCTCGCTGTGGATGGCGGTGCCCGGGCTGTTTGGGGCAACGGGACCTGGTCAGTTTGTCGTGGGTGAGCCGGGCATGCAGGATGTTGTCAAGCGGGCGTGGATCCCGGCCTTCGGCATTGAATATCTGCTCGGCGTGGACGGCATCAGCATGCCGCTGGTGGTGCTCACCACCTTCCTCTCGATGCTGGCGGCCGCTGCGAGTTGGCCGATCACGAAGAACGTGAAAGCCTACTTCGTGCTCTTCCTCCTGCTGGTAACCGGCATGCTGGGAGTGTTTGTGTCGCTCGACTTCATGCTGTTCTACGTGTTTTGGGAGGTGATGCTCCTGCCGATGTACTTCCTCATCGGCATCTGGGGTGGCCCGCGGCGTGAATATGCCGCCATCAAGTTTTTTCTCTACACGCTGCTGGGGAGCGTGCTGATGCTTCTGGCGATCCTGATGCTCTATTACAGCAGCGACCTCCGGGTGCTCTCCGATGAGCAGCTGCTGGCTTCGCACGTGGTCAGCCCGGTGCTGGAAGGCGCGGCCCGCACGGCGGCTCTGGCTGCCGTCCATTCGGCCCAGGCCCCGATCCACACCTTCAACATCATGGCGCTGTCCCAGATCGGGCAGCTCCCCGTGTCGCCGTTTGCCGCCACGCAACTGTGGGGCATGTCGCTGGAGATGTGGGCGTTTCTCCTGCTGCTGATCGGGTTTGTCATTAAGGTGCCCGTATTCCCCGTGCATACGTGGCTGCCCGATGCGCACGTTGAAGCCCCGACGCCGATCTCCATGATTCTGGCCGGAGTGTTGCTGAAGCTCGGCGGTTACGGCATTCTCAGAATCTGCTATCCGATCTGCCCGGGAGCCGGGCTGGCGCTGGCTTGGCTGGTGTGCGGGCTGGGTGTGGTTTCGATGGTGTACGGTGCATTCGCGGCACTTGCCCAGAAGGATTTCAAACGCATGGTGGCCTACAGCTCCGTCAGCCATATGGGCTACGTGATGCTGGGGCTCGGCGTGTGGAGTGCTGTTTCAGGCCAGGAATACCGCTGGGACGCCTGGGCGCAGGGGGTGAACGGGGCGATGTTTCAGATGCTCGCCCACGGCATCAGCTCTGCCGGCATGTTCTTTATGGTGGGTGTGCTGTACGACCGCGTCCATCACCGCAACCTTGAGGAATTTGGCGGTATTTTCAGCCGGATGCCGGTCTACAGCGGCTTGGCGATGGCGCTCTTTTTCGCGGGTCTTGGGTTGCCCGGACTGTGCGGCTTCATTGGCGAAGTGTTGGTCACCCTGTCGAGCTGGAACTACAGTCGGGGGCTTGCCGTATGCTCGGCATTCACCGTCATTCTGACGGCGGCCTACATTCTGTGGGCCATCCAGCGGGTCTATCTGGGGGCTGAATACAAGGGGCCCCATGGCGACCATCTCACCCCGATTACGCCCCGTGAACTGGCAATCGCGACGCCGCTTGTGTTCTTCGCGATCCTCTTCGGCGTGGCGCCGCAACTGTTGTTCAATTACGTGACACCGTCGGTCAACCGGCAGGTGGAAACGCTGGCCGAATGGACACGCACGGTTCATGACGCCGGTCGCCAGCCGCTGCCCGCCACGGCGGCTTCCGAGGCGAAAGATGCCGCCGGCGTTCTGGCGGCGGCTGACGCCCCTCTCCCTATCGGCCAACGGTAGTTTTCCCGCCCACCCCACCGGAAGATAAGACGTGAACTCCGTTTCCGATCTCGGCTCCATCGTCTCTCGATCGCTGCACGACACGCTGGCGTTGTCGTTGCCGTTGTTCCGCCCCGAGTTGTGTCTGGCGGTCACCGTTGTGCTGCTGCTTTTGTGCCGGATGCTGCCGGTGCTGAAAATGCTCGACTCGGCTTGGGTGGCACTTGGAGGCGCTGCCTTCGCGCTGTTTTACGCGTGGAGCGATCTACGCGGACTCCCTGGCTGGCTCGGTGGTGATGCCCTCGCGTCGCGACAGGAAATTTTCACCGGATTGCTCGTATTCGACTCGCTGACGGCCTACATCCGCCTTCTGCTGATGGCTTTTCTGGTGCTCTATATTCCGTTTACCAAGGTATCGGGGATTCCCGACCGCGAAGACGGAGCCGATTTTTACACGCTCGTGCTGGGGGCCACGCTCGGCATGTGTCTGATGGCCTCCGCCAACCACCTGCTGATGGTGTTTATGGCGGTGGAGATGGCGAGCGTTCCTTCCTATGCCCTGGCGGGCCTGCTCAAGGGGCGGCGGGCCAGTTCTGAGGCCGCCATCAAGTATGCCGTCTATGGTGCCGGGGCTTCTGGCATCATGCTCTACGGGATGAGCCTCCTGGCGGGCTTGCTGGGGAGTTGTCACCTCCCCACGATGGCCCGGCAGTTGGCCGGGCTGGCTGGCGCAATTCCTGCCGGCAATCTGGGGGGCGTGGAGATGGTGCTGGTTCTCGGCGGTCTGATGCTGGCGGTGGGGCTCGCTTTCAAGCTCTCCGCCGTGCCGTTCCATTTTTGGTGTCCGGACGTTTTCGAGGGCGCCGCCGCTGAGGTGGGTGGTTTTCTCTCCGTGGCCAGCAAGACGGCTGCGGTGGCGTTGTTGCTGCGGATCGCCTTTGGTTTGGGTATGCCTGTGGCGGTTCTTCCTGGCGCCGACTCGAGCTCCGCTTTGGCAGGGCAGGCCGCTGCCCTGCAAGGAGCCCTCCTTGGTGATGCCCGCCACTTTATGGTGGCAACGATTGGCTTGATGGCAGCCCTCACCTGCACGTTGGGTAATCTCGCAGCCTACGGGCAAAACAATATGAAACGTCTGCTCGCCTATTCCACGATCGCCCACGCCGGGTATCTGTTGATGGGCGTGGCTGCGGCGGTGGCGCTCTCCGGCAGCCATCCTGCCTCAGCCAGAACGGCTGTTAGTGCCGTGGCCTTTTATCTGGCCACCTATCTCTTTATGAACCTCGGGGCCTTCGCGATTGTGGCCTTCCTGCGCAATGCCCTGCGAAGCGAGGAAATTGCCTCCTATGCAGGACTTATCCGCACCAGTCCTGGCATCGTGGTGGCGACCGGCGTGGTGCTCGTGAGCCTGATCGGCCTGCCACCGCTGGCTGGTTTTTGGTCGAAATTCCTGATTTTTTCTGCACTCGTGGAGGCGATCTCCCTCTCTGCTGAGCGCCCACTCATGCTCGTGCTGCTGGTGGTCGGCGGGCTGAATACTGTCTTCAGCCTGTACTACTATCTCCGAGTTCTCAAGGTGATGACGTTCGATCCACTGCCAGCCGACCGTCCTGGTGAAGCCCTTTCGCTGGTCTCGTTTCCGGGTGCCATTGTGACGGCACTGGCGGTGCCGGTGGTGATGCTCGGCATTTTTTGGTCTGGTCTGTATGCGTGTGCCCAACTGGCGGGGGCATTTGCCTCCTGACAGACACTCTTGACCCCGGTCGCCCAGCCTTCCCCCCGCCCCGGCGTGCATGCCGGGGAACTCCCGCTCCAAAGCCGCCATGACCAATTCCGTTCTTTCCCGTCTGATCGATCTGCTCGGCTCCTCGCTGCCGGCCTACATCTCCGATTCCGGAATCTGGTCCTACCCCGGCGCGGAGCAGATCAAGTTGGCCCTGGCCGATTGTGTGGGCGACCAGCGCAGCATCGTGGAGCGCGCTGGAACGCTGCTGGTGGAGCGGCATGTCACTCCCCCGCGGCCGATCTATCCGATTGCCTTCACCGCGCTGCACGACCTCGACCTGCATTCCCTGCTGCCGCGGATTCTTGGCGCCCTGCGGCGCCAGGTGGTGGAGATTGAGCATTTGATGGATGTCAGTCGGCAGGATCGAAATGCCCACGACCTGCTGGCTGATGCGCGGCAGACCACTCTGCTTCACAGCGACATCTTTGAAGACATGGCCCGGGGCTCGGCCGGGGCAGTGCCCCCCGCTTCCGCCGTTTCCTGAGAGACGCACCCAAGCTCGCCATCCCCCGCGACAAGGGCGGCCTGCAAGCCGGTCGAGGCAACTGATGGAATATTTCGACAGCCATTGCCATCTCGATCCGATGCGGTTTGGCGCGGAGCTTCCGGCGGTGCTGGAGCGGGCGAGAGAAGCGGGCGTCGTCGGCATGGCCGTGATTGGAACGCGGGCAGCCGACAGTGAGGCGGCTGCGGCACTGGCGGCTCGCGAGCCGGGTATCGTCGCCGCCGCGGGAATCCATCCCAACGACGTTCAGGAGATTGTGGCCGGCGAATGGGACCGCATCGAGCAGCTGGTCGGGTCCGGCCGAGTGGCAGCCGTCGGCGAGACGGGCCTTGATTGGTATCGCGACCACGCCGCTCCGGAAGTGCAGCGCGATTTTTTCGACCGACACATCCGCTTGGCTCAGGCCCACAGCCTGCCGCTGGTGGTGCACACCCGCGACAGTCTCAGCGATGTGCTCCAGATGCTCAGCGAGGCCGTTCGGCGTGGCCCCGTTGCGGCGATCCTGCACGCCTTCACTGGCAGCGTAGCGGAGGCAGCCGAGGCGGTAGCTCTGGGATGCCATCTGGGGTTCGCCGGCATGGTAACCTTTCGGTCATCGGCCGCTCTGCGGGAGGTGGCGGCGACGGTGCCTCTCGACCGGCTGCTGATTGAAACCGACAGCCCGTTTCTCTCGCCGGAGCCGCTGCGGGGGAAGCGCAACGAGCCGTCCCATGTGATTCATACCGCCGAATGCTTGGCGCTGGCCCGGGGCGAACCGCTGGAGCACCTCGCCGCGGCGACCACCGCCAATGCGCGTCGCATTTTTCTGCAGCGGTGAGGCCGCACCGACTGATCCGCTTGCGGTTGCTGAAGAACACCGCGACTGGCGTAAAAGGCTACAATTCAGCGACCTGCCCCCGACCCTCTTTGCGGAGAACATTCCCGATGGTTCGCACCCCCAGCACGATGCTGCCGCTGGGCACTTCGGCCCCCGATTTTTCTCTGCCCAATGTCGATGGTCGCATGGTGGGCCTGAGCGACGCCGCCGGGCCCAAGGGAACGGTGGTGATGTTCATCTGCAACCATTGCCCCTTCGTCAAGCATGTCGCCGATCAGTTGGCTGTGCTCGGCCGCGATTACCTGCCGCAGGGGATCGGATTTGCGGCGATCAGCTCCAACGATGTGTCGAAGCATCCCGCCGACTCGCCGGAGCAGATGGTGCACGAGGCGGAGGCCAGGGACTACCCCTTCCCCTACCTCTACGACGAGTCTCAAGCTGTGGCGCATGCCTACCACGCCGCCTGCACTCCCGATTTTTTCCTGTTCGATGCCGGCGGGAAGCTGGCCTATCGCGGTCAACTCGACGCCAGCCGCCCCGGAAACGGGATTCCGGTCACCGGAGAGGATCTCCGTGGAGCGCTGAACCTGCTTCTGGCCGGACAACCGCTCCCTGCGGAGCAGCGCCCGAGTCTGGGATGCAACATCAAGTGGAAGCCGGGCAATGAGCCGGCCTACTTCTCGACCTAGCAGGCTGTGGATACAGTGCGTCACCGCTGGATGCGATGCCCGTCGACCTAGGAAACCCTCGGCGTTTCCTGCGGTCGACGTCGTGGAAAAAAGCCATGGATGGCTTTTTCCACAGCCGGCTAGAGCGCATCCGACTTACGTGTAGCGTCGGCGTCGGGGCGGCAAAAGTCTCGTCGCTTACGCTCCTCGAGCGTTCGCCGACCCCTCCGCCTCCATCGCTCGATCTATTTGCCCAGTCGTCGCTATAGCTATCCCGGATCCGCTCTAGCACCCCCTTCGACTTCTGCTGCGCGGCAGTGGGCCGTCGGGGGCGATCAGCCTTTCCGGTCAAACCGTTGCGCCAGCCCAGGTCCCGAGAGCCAATTTTTCGGGCTTTTCGGCTGGAGAGGGATTGTGTCAGTCAGCCAGTCCAGCAGGCAGTCTACCGCGGTTCGATACCACGGCTGGCAGGGGGGGGCGTGGGCTGCCCGTTGGATGTGCCTCGGTTGGCCATCCGACCAATGCCCTGCGTGTCGCTCGGCGCCAGCCTGGAAGCGCGGAGATTCTCCCTCTGGATAGCCTCGTACACCTCTTGCCGGTGGACGGGGATCTCTGCCGGGGCATTGATGCCCAGACGGACCTTGTCTCCACGGATATCAACGATCGTGATAACAATGTTATCGCCGATCATGATGCTTTCATCGCGCTGTCTGGAGAGTACGAGCATCGGTCGAGTCCTTCCTGATCCTTTCGTGTCGCCGGCATTTCCTGATCGGCGGTCACTGTTATTATGCACTCTTTTTGAGTGGGGGCTGTTCCGAACAGAGAACAAATTGCAGAGGAAGGTCGCCGCTGGCAACGACTTGCCGGCCTGTACGGGCTTCGAGGTTAATGACGATTGGCGCTTTGAGATTGAGCGTGAGCTTTTTGCCGGTGCGCCCAACGACCACCACCACCTGGGCCTGGTGGAGGTCATCAATTGCCAGAGGGGTCAGTTCGCTGCGGGGAATGCGCACTGAATAGTCGGGGACAAACCGGCGGGGGCTGACAACGGCCAAGGCAATATCCCCCCGGGTGGTGCATTGCAGCCAGCCGAGGGCGTCGTTGCTGGAGTCGGCGAGCAGCGCCCATTCCCGACAGCCTTCGAGCCCCGGCAGGCCGCTAGGAAAGGTGATGATGTCGCTGCCATCCACATCGATGCGTCCGAACCGGGTGGTGGTGATCCGCATGGTTTTGGCACTCCTCTTCCTGAACAGTGGCCGACTGCAGTGCCTTCGACTCCCTGGCACCCCGGCCGTACTCCCCTGTCATCGGCTATTGGCGGGGGGCAGGTAGAGAAAAAAGGCTTGGAGAAGAGGGGGGAATGCGGAAGAGGCTGTCGTCAGGGAGGCTGGAGACGGTTGGTGAATTTTTTGTGTAGATTGTCTGCGGTTGTGGGCGCGGCTGACTGGCTGCTCCACAACCCCACATGCAGGAGAAATCCCCGATGCCATCACGCTTTCCCCCTGCCGCCGCATCCAGCGGCAGCCAACTCTGGTCGCAGCCCGGCACGACTCCCCGATCTGTCGGGGGCAACGGGCTCTCGTGGGCGGGATTGCTCTCCTTGTCCCTCCTGTCCCTCCTGCTCGGCGGATGTTTTTCCCGCGGCTATGAGACCGGATATTCGGCCGCGGTGGAAAAATACCGCACGGCATCGGAGTATGCCCGGCTCCAGCCCCAGCCCGTGGCGCTTGCTGGCGACAGGGTCAAGCTGCGGTATCCGCGCTTCTTTACCACTCAGATCGATCCGGGAAAGGACGACGGGGAAACTGCAATCCCTTCCTTTCTGCGCGACGTGCCCGGAGTGAAGGTCGCCGTGAAGGTCGCCTATGAGACGCTGATCGATATGAATGGCGCGAAGATACCGGTTGTGCTCACGCTGGGTGTTGTTGACGCCAGCGAAAAAAGCCGGGAAGAGATCGAGGCCGACATCCTCGAGCAGGTGCGCAAGGAGGAATCCTTCGGAGCGGCACAGTGGACGAAGACTCGCGAAGAGACCGATTTCACCGGCGCCGTCAAACGCTGGGACGTGCTGGAACTCAAGGGCCCGCAGAAGTTTCTGTGCGAGGTTGCCGGAAAGCGAGAGCCGAAAGGAGATATTCCAGCCGTGTGCGAGATCTGGGTTTCCGCGGAGCCGCGTCAGGATGTCTGCACGATTCTCGTCTGGCGTGTTCCGGATCAAGCGGCGGATACGTTTCCTCTGGCGGAATTGGCTCCGCTCACGGCCCGTACGCTGGTGGTTGAGGCCCCGCAGGAAGCCGCTGCTGCGGAACCAGCCCCCCAGCCGTAGCAGGCTGCGGATGGCCGCGTTACTGCCACATCGGCTGCGCCTTCCAGGCAGCCAGGGGCGCAAGCACCAGCAATGGAGCCCAGGCGCCGACCGACGCAGTGACCAGATATTTCCCTGCCAAGGCATGGCAGCCGAAGGTCACCAGGAAGAAGATCACGGTCATCGCCACGCACAGGCCCACGGCCGCAAAAATGCCGCGGCGGTTGGGGCCCACAACCAGCGGTATCCCCAGCATTGCCAGCGTCATGTCGAGCATCGGGGCCACGCAGCGGGCATGCACCCGCAGCGGGATTTCAGCTCCCACCCCGAGGCTGGGGTTGGCAATGGCCCGCATCAATTCCGGTGTGGAGGAGTATTGGCTCCAGTTGGCAGAGCCGATCAATTGCTCGAATGTCACGGCGCTCACCACGAAACACTCGCCCGGCTCCAGCCAGGGGCTGGTGGAGCGGGTCAGCACCACCGGAGTGCCGCCGCATTCCAGCGGCTGGAGTCGGTCGATCTCGGGAGGCTCCCGCACGCCGCAGACGAGATAGCCCGCGGCGTGGTGCTCGTCTTCCGGTCTCCAGAATGCCTCTGCCGCATCGATCTGCGTGCCGTGCTCAGACAGGGCGGGGGGCAGCAGCAGGCTGGGAGCCTCGATGCGGCAAGGCCCGAGCTGGGCGGTGCGCCCCCGAAACAGGATCTCCGTGCGATGGTCGTAGCGGGCCTCGAAGGGCTGGGCGTTCTTTCCGGCAAGGTCTTGCGCATTGCGGGAAAAGGCATGGCGGATCCGCGGCAGGACGAGTTCCCGGTTGGCCAGAGCGAGAAGGGCCACCACGGCCGCAAAAATGATCGAGGCGCGGGCGATTCGCCAGCGTGTGACGCCGGCCGCAAGGAGGGCCGTCAGTTCATTGTGTTTCTCCAGCCACGACAGGGCAAACATGGCGCTGGCCAGGGAAATAATCGGGCTGGTGGCGTCGAAGAACGAAATGAGCCGGTAGCCATAATAGGATCCCAATACCCTCCAGAGCCCGCCTGCCTCGGCACTGTGGGCCATAAATTCTTCGAGGTTCGTGAAGGCATCGACAACGAATGTCAGCCCTGCCAGACTGATGAAAACGATCAGAAAAGCATGGAGCTGTGCTCGGACGATGTATCGATCGATGAGCATCGAAGTTCCGCGTTGGCGGGTTGGGATGGATGCAGAGGGCCCGTTGGCCCTCCCCGAGTCGCGGGAAGATAGGCCCTTGGTGAAACAGCGTCAACTGAGGCCTTGTGTCTGATGGCGGGGGGCTGAACCTGGAAAGAGCAGCAATGGCTTGGATCGAAGGGATGCGGCGTACGGCGGCCCGGTGGGCGGGAGACGGGGTTGATCTGCTGTTTCCCGCCGTCTGCCTGATCTGCCAGCGAGAGGCCGGCCTTCCCTGCCCAACTGGAAACCCGCCAGACGGTTTCTTGGATCAGCGCGCCGTTTCGGCCAGCCTCTGCGAGGCGTGCCGCCGCGGTCTGGAGGCCGATACCCCGCGCTGCAGAAGATGTGGGGAGCCGGCGGCTCCCGTAGCCGGTTGCCGGGCCTGCCGGGCCCGTCGCCAGAGTTGTCAGGGCTTGTCCGTTGTGGGCGGCTATGGTGATCAATTGCGCTGTGCCGTGCTCCGGGCCAAGCACCCTGCCGGTGACGGAATCTCCCGCATGCTGGCCGAACTGTGGGTGCACAAGCACCACGCCACGCTCTCGGAATGGGGGATCGATCTCATCGTACCAGTGCCCATGCACTGGCTGCGTCGGGCGGTGCGGGGCACAAGCGCCGCCGACGAATTGGCCCGCGCCATCGCCTGTTTCACAGGCCTGCCTCGCCAGTCGGCTTTGCGGCGGGTCCGTGCCACGGTGATGCAGAACCAGTTGCCGGTCTCGCAACGCACCGGGAACGTGGCCGCTGCTTTTCGCTGCCGGCAGCCTCTCGGTGGAAAAACCGTTCTGCTGGTCGACGATGTGGTGACGACCGGCGCCACGCTGGAGGCCTGTGGCCGGGCCCTTCTGGCCGCCGGTGCGGGAGGTGTGTTCGCGGCCGCGGCCGCCAAGGCCGATCGTTCCTCGCCGTGCATTGATGCCTAACTTCCACCGGAGTTTCCTGAATGAGATCTACGCTTGCCGTTCGCGTTGGCACTCGCGGAAGTGCCCTGGCCCGCACGCAGACTGCATGGGTCGTGGGCCACATGGAGCGTTTGGGGCTGACTGTCACAACCGAAACAATTTCCACGCGGGGAGATGTCTCGACCAGCGTGCCAATCAGTGGCATAGGGGGGGACGGAGTCTTCGTCAGGGAGTTGGAACGGGCGCTGCTTGAGGGGCGCATCGATGCTGCCGTGCACAGCCTCAAGGATCTGCCGACCGCCCCCACCCCAGGCCTCACGCTGGCCTGCGTGCCCCTCCGCGCCACCCCCTTCGACGTTCTGGTGGGACGGGATCATCCCACGCTCAATGAGATGCCGCCCGGAGCCACCATCGGCACCGCGAGCATCCGGCGCGTGGTCCAGGTGCGGTCACTGCGGCCCGATCTCGTCGTGCGGCCCATCCGGGGAAATGTCGACACCCGTTTGCGGCTTCTGGATGAGGGGTCATATGACGGACTCGTGCTGGCCGGTGCCGGGCTGCAGCGATTGGGGCTTGCCGGCCGCATCACCCAGACGCTCCAGCCCGATGCCTTCTGGCCTGCCGTGGCCCAGGGAGCACTGGTGATTCAGGTGCGCGAGGATGACCTGCCGGTGCGCCGGGCGATCATGCCTCTGGACGATGCGGCCAGCCATCGGGCCGTGCTGGCCGAACGCAGTTGCCTGGCAGCGTTGGCTGGAGGGTGCCTCGCCCCGATCGGCGCTTGGGCGCGCGATACCGCCGACGGCCGCCTGGAACTGGGGGCCTGCGTGCTGGAGGAAACCGTGGAAAACGCGGGAAAAATCAAAATCGACCGAATCCTCGCGGAATCTGTGGCATTTGCAGGCGAATCGGCCACAGCGTTGGGCTGCCGCGTGGCGGCCGATCTCGTGGATCAAGGAGCCAATGGTATGTTGGCCCGAATTCGGGGGGGCTAATGCCTTGGCCGCAGCCGACGAAGCAGAGTGTCCCCTATGCGGTGGGGGTCGCCAGAATTATTTGAATCAAAAGAGTTGAATTCGATGGCTGTTGGCTGTAAGTTTGCCTTTTTCCAAGTGCGGCATAGGTTTGGGAAACGTGCTCCCGACCCTCAATGCCTCATCGCGGAGCGATGACTACCAGTCCCCCCTGTAAAACAAATCGGTACAATCGGGCAAGAGATTGCTCTGGTGCGGTGCACAGGATCGTGGCCGATGTCCGGAACTGTGGTGTTTGCTGCTGAAACCATACGAATGAAGGCGCGTTTTCCAACGCAGAAAGTGAATGACGATGTCTGTCAAAGTAGTGATTGCTGACGACCATGAGGTGGTGAGGCGGGGGCTGGTAAGCCTTCTGGCCGGTTCCGAGGTGAAGATCCTGGGTGAGGCTGCCAATGGTGACGAGGCGGTGAAGCTGACAAAGAAACTCAAGCCTGACGTGGTCTTGCTCGACATCCGGATGCCGGTCAAGGACGGCCTTTCGACTCTGGAACGCATTCGAGCCGAGGCGCCAGGCGTGCGGGTGGTGATGCTGTCGACCTTCGACAACCCCACCTACGTTGCCCGGGCCGTTGCTGCCGGCGCCCACGACTACATCCTCAAGGGATCGTCGCGAGCTGAGATCATCAGCTCCATCACCGGCGCCGCTGCGGGGCAGTTGCCGGCGCGGGCAGGCGAACTGCGTCGGGTCGCAACCACCATGGCGAACCGAGTGGCCACTCCCGATCCGGATATCCCCCTCACGCAGCGCGAGACGCAGGTGCTGCGTCACATGGCGCTGGGCCTTTCCAACAAGGAGATCGCCCAGTCATTGACGATCAGCGTGGAGACCGTCAAGGAGCATGTGCAGAACATCCTGAGAAAGATTGCTGTCACCGACCGCACGCAGGCAGCTGTTTGGGCCGTACGTCGCGGATTGGTGTGATGCAGCAGCTAGCGTGCCCGCGGATGGGCCTTGTCAAAGGCGCTCAGCAGGCGGCTGGTGGTGACGTGTGTGTAGATCTGAGTTGTGATCAGGCTCTTGTGGCCGAGCAGTTCCTGTACGCTGCGGATATCCGCACCGGCATCGAGCAGATGGGTTGCAAAGCTGTGACGCAGCGTGTGTGGGCTGGCGCGGCCTGAGAGGCCGGCCGTCAGAAGGTGTTTTTCCAGCAGCCGCGCCACCCCGCGCACCGAAAGCCTGCCGCCAAAGCGGTTGGTGAATAACGGACGCGAGCGGCTGGCCGCGGCTGCAGGCGGAGATGCGGGACGGCTGGCGAGCCAGGCTTCGACAGCCTTTCTGGCATGCGATCCAACAATTCCCAGCCGTTCTCTCCTCCCTTTTCCCCGCACGCGGACGGTGCCGCCGCGCAGGTCGAGGTCGGCGTCATCCAGGCTCACCAGTTCGCGGACGCGGACACCGGAGGAGTACATCAGCTCCAAGATGGCGAGGTCTCGCAAGCCTCCGGCTGCCTTGGCCCGCGGTGCGGCCAGCAGTGTGGCGATTTCCTCACCGGTGAGGAATTTTGGAAGTTTGCGGCCTCGTTTGGGACTCCGCAGGGGTTTGGCGGGATTGGTTTTCACCCAGCCATCACGCTGGCCAAACGTGTAAAAACTGCGCGTGCTGGCCAGTTTACGGGCCACCGTCGAAGCGGCGTAGCCGGCGGCATGCAGGCCTGCGGCGTATCTTCGCAGGAGGGTGCTGGAGGCGTCGCCGGGAGTGCGGCAGCCTGCGGAGTGGAGAAATTCCTCCAGTTGCAGCAGGTCCTCCCGGTAGCTTTTCAGCGTCAGCGGTGAGGCGCCACGCTCTGCGGCCAAGGCCCGGAGAAAACGTTCCGCTGCTGCCGCAAATCCATCAGGAGCAGCCATTTTCCACCTCTCGGGTGGGGGTCATGCCGCGCGGTCGGCCGGAGGAACGAAACGGGCCCGGGGCGAGCGGGGGGAATTCAGGCGGACTTTGTCCCCCAAAACAGCCGCGTCGTACCAGGAGAAGCTGAGTTCCGGGTTGGCCGCAAACTTTCCCAATACGCTGATGGCCTCAGCGCGGCTGTCGTCGTCATAGAGGAAGACGTAGCGTTCTTCCCCCTTCACGAGAGCGATCACATTAATGTCGCGCGATGGCATGATGGCTCCCTGGGCGGTTGCAGCAACGGACGCGCACGCGGCCACAGGTGTGGTATCGGCCGGGGGTATCGCGCCACCGCACACTTCCCCGGAGGCGCCCGCGAAGTCTTTTTGATCGGGCTATCCAACCGAAAAAGAGGCGTCCAAGTGAATGCCGGGAGTCAGAACAAGCCGCCGAAACTGCGCAAACCAATCGGCTCCCGCGTTGTGAAGGCCTCACCCTGCATTGCCCCGCTCATCGCCCCCCACCAGTGTGCTGCCGCCTCCACCCGCTGCAGCACATTCAGCTGAGGGGCTGAGGGAGGGAATTGGCTGGCGTAGCATTCGACGCTGCGGCGTTTGAGTTCCCAGGTGGAGCTGATATCGACGACGAATGCTGGCTTGACCAGCAGTTTGAGATGCACGCAGGGGTAATGGTACACCCGCTGCGGGTGCCAGGGTTCGCCGGGGAGATCGCACTTTGTCAGCTTGGCCCAAAATCGGGCCGCGTCCACCAGCCGAGTGGCTGCCGTGTGGTCGGGATGGGCGTCAACCCAGTGCGGAGAGAACAACCACCGCGGGCGGGTGCGACGGATGACACCTGCCAGCATCCCGCGGGCTTTGAGGCTGGCACGGAGTTGTCTGTTGGGGAGTCCCAGGTTTTCCCGCCATGGAATTCCGAGCACTGCGGTTGCAGCGGCGGTCTCCCGCGCGCGGATGGCAGGTGACCCCAGCGGCGTCGGCTCTCCGTTGGTGAGATCGAGTACCCCGACTCGCAGTCCTTGGGCCAGCATCAGGGCGATCGTTCCCCCCATGCCCAATTCTGCATCATCCGGATGGGGGGCAATAACCAGGGCGTCGAGCATGTGATTCTCCAACGGGCTCACCGCCACGGCATGGGCGGCAGGCATCCACGGCACTCTTGCAGAAGCATACCCTCCGCGCCGTGCAAAAAGAGGCCTGCAGGGCTGGCGGGCGATCGCTGGAGGCGCAGCAGTGTGGAGGGAGTGCCGGCCGAGACCGGTGGTCCCCGACAGGGCAGCCTTCAGGATTGGCGGCGGGCAAAAGACTGGTGGTAGAATCGTTGTCAGACCGCGTTCTCGCCTTGCTTTGGATAAAGTGCATGGACGACTTTTTCCACGGGCAGCTGGAGCAAGACGCGAGGAGGCTGGTGGGGATCGACAGAACCTAGCGGAGGACCACGCCATGGCAGACAGCACGCATTCGGGAGGCCCTCTGCCGGGGAGGGGTGGCGATGGTTCTGAAAACGGAGCCGATGAAGAACTCTCGTTTGCCTTTGCCGACTTTGCCGAAGACATCGCCGCAGAGTTGGATCCCTTGGCCGGTGGCCTCGTGCCGTCAAGCGATCCTCTCCCGCGTGTGAATTCCGAGGGAATAGCCGAGGCGTTTGGGCAGTTCCAGCCTGGAGCTCCCGAGGATGCGCTGCGTGCCGCCGGCGAACGGCTGCCGGCCGTTACCGATGGGACCGAGGCAGGGGTGGACATACCTGATATTCCCGCACTTGATAGGGCGTCGGCGCATCCCGCTCTCGGCGGCGATCCGGAATTGGTGGAACCTGCGGCATTCCCTCGGGAAGAAGCAGACGAGAGTCACGTTGGCTCAGATCACTTCGGCGGATTCATTGTGGCGGCATCCGAAGGTGAGCTCGACTCCGTTTTCGTGTCGGGCGGAGAGCCGGAACTGCTCTCCGGGGGATTGGTCGACCACCCGCTCGATGGCGATTCCTACACGGGGAATTCCCAGGGCTACCACGACTCGCCGTCTCTCGTGCTGCAGCCGCTGGGGGAGGCTGATGCGGTTGCTGTCGGGGAAGCAAAGCCCAATGACATGCCGGTGGTTATGCCAACTTCAGCGCTCCCGACGCGGCGGCGGGGGGTAGGAGCGTTGGGGAGTGCCATGCTCGGAGGTCTCTGTGCTCTGCCGCTCACCTACGCGATTTTGATCTGGGGTTTTCAGCGGGATCCCCTCCAGTTGGCTCCCTTGGTTCCTGGAGCAGCAGCCTTTCTGCTGCCCACAGCCTTGAGGCCAGGAACCGGACTCGCTGTTCCGTCGCCAAGCCCTGCCGCGGCGCTGAAATCGCGCCCTGTCGAACCCCAGCCGACAGATGATCTGGAATCCCCCGCTGTCGCTCAGGCCGATCTGCCGGGGCATTCGTCCGCTCTGGAGATAGACAAGGCAGCGGCGGTGGATGAGACGCCCGCACCAGCCTCGGAGCCCGCTGGCTCGGAGCACGAGGTGGGCTTCGGGGCCGTTGTCGAACCAGAACCTCTCCCCGCAGGAGCCGGGCAAGGTCTGCCCCTTGAGCTTGCCGATTCGGTGGCCGGCGCAGGAGGGGAGACGGAAGAGAACTCGTCTGCCACCATTGCTCCCGCTGCGTCCGCGAACGATCACGCGTCGCTCGGAGTCCCAGAAGAGAGCCTGGATCCTGCCGTTGGAATGGCGTTGGCCGCAGTGGAGAGAGCGGAAGAGAAGGCCTCTGTGGCGCTCCAAAGGCTGGTGGTAGCCCCGACTCAGGCCGGGGCAGAACGGAATCGGCTGCGGGTGCGTTGGTACCGCGCTGTGGCCGAACTGGCCGGCAGTCTGGCCGCCTATGAAAGGACTGCAGGAGAGGCAGGCCAGCCGAGTGTGGAAATGCCGGCCGTTCTCTCTCGTCTTCAGAACACCACCCTTGGCGACGGGAGCGTCCAGCAGGATCTGGAGGAACTCGGGTGCATGTGGCTCAAGAGCGTCAGGCGGACGTCTGATGGGGCCGTGCTGGTTGGCACGCTGGAGGAAGTCCGACCATCGGGGCCGTATTGGCGCAGCCGGGTGCGCAGCACCAGTCCCTTGGGAACGCTTGACTGGTCGTTCATCTCGCGGGACAGGCCTGCGGCGGATCCGGGCGAGCGGGTCGTGGTCATGGGAGTGATTCTGGACGACGACATGATCTGGGCGGCCAGTTGCCAATCGCTGAGGGCAGCAAGCGAAACTCCCGGTGGCAGGTGAACGTGGCTTCCTCCAGTGATGGGGGAGCAGGTGTGCCGAGTGGCGTGGCTGGAGGCTGAGGGCGTATGGAATCGGTGGTGAGTATTGCCGAGGCAGTGAACTCAGGCAGCACCACTGCCCGTGCCGTCCTCGCCGAACACATTGCCCGGCACCACTCGATCCACCCGATCCTCAACGCCCTCGTGCAAACCCGCCATGGCGAAGCAGACCGCGAGGCGGCCGCCCTCGATCGCCATCCAGCCGGTCCGCTGGCTGGCGTACCGGTGAGCGTCAAGGAATGTTTTTCTGTTGACGGCCTGGCAACAACGCTGGGAATACCGGCCCGCCGCGGGGCTATCGATCGCATCGATGCCCCGATCGTCAGTCGGCTGCGTCGGGCGGGAGCCCTGGTGGTCGGGAAGGGGAATGTTCCTCAGGCAATGTTCCTCCACGATTCGGAAAATCCGGTCTGGGGCCGGACAAACCATCCCCATGATCCGCAGCGCGGACCAGGGGGCAGTAGTGGTGGCGATGCGGCACTGGTCGCCGCCGGAGTCGTTCCACTGGCAGTGGGAAATGACCTCGCTGGCAGTATCCGGCAGCCGGCAATGGCCTGTGGGATTGTGGGCCTGGTGCCCCGTACCGCCACGTGGGGTGGGGAGGGCGCCTTTGACACCATGCCCCATCTGGCTGTGGTGCATTCGCGCGCTGGACTCCTGACCCGGCACGTGGCCGACGCCGAACAGGCCTTCAGTGCCCTTTCCTCCTGGCGCCAGCCCCATCCGTGCGAGCCCCGGAGCCTGCGAATCGCTTGGTGGGACGGCACAGGTCCACTCGCGCCCTCGGCTACCGTTCGAAGAGCCGTTGGGGTAGCTGTCGAGAGGCTCGCCACTGCCGGGGTTTCATCCCGGCAGTTCGATGACTCGCTGGCGACTGAGGCTGCGGCGGTGCATTTGGGATTGCTGTCAGCTGACGGCGGCTCGCATGTACGGGACCTGTTTGCCGGAACCAGGCCGGTGCCTCAGGTCGATCAATTGCTGCGACGAGCCGGTATTCCCCGGTGGATACGCCCCTGCTTGGCCGCATTCTGCCGGTTGGGCGGACGTCGAATCGAGGCGGAGGGGCTGCGTTGGACCGGTCCCCGCCACCAGCGGGCACTGCAGGAGGTACTCGCCGCCCGGCAGGACATGGTCGCCCGGTTGGAGCGAATGGCGGGGGAATACGACGCCCTGATCTGCCCGGTGTCTGCACTCCCGGCACTTCGTCACGGCACCGCTGCCCGGCTCGTGTTGGCAGCGGTTCCCTGCATGCTGGCCAACCTGCTTGATCTGCCAGCGGGGGTTGTGCCTGTGACGCGAGTTCATCCCGACGAGGAGGTCGGGCGGGGGGCCTCAGCTGATCCGGTGGTTCAGGCTGCCATCGAGAATGAGAGGGGCAGTGCCGGGTTGCCGGTCGGGGTTCAGGTCATCGGTCTTGACACTGCTCCCGGTCGGGGCGAGGCGACGGTGCTCGAAATCATGAGGCTTATTGAGAAGCCCGGTTGAAAAGCCTGGCCTGCTCTCATCATGAATCGCGACGATGCCGGCCGTGGCTCATACAGCCATCCGCGCAGCGATGGCCTGCCCGATCATGCCGATGGGCAGCACTTCGCAGGCGGCATCCATCTCGATGGCTGCCTTGGGCATGCTCCACACCACGCTGGACGACTCGTTTTGGGCGATCGTATACCAGCCCCCGGTCTTCAGAGCCTTGAGGCCCTTGGCGCCATCCTTTCCCATCCCAGTCAGCAGCGCCGCCACCCCTGTTCGCGGCCAGTTCTCCAGAACACTCTCGAAGAACACATCCACACTCGGCCGGAAGAATACATCCTTGGGCTCTTCCCGGTACTCCAATGTCTGGGCTGCGGAAAGGACGAGGTGGTCGTTGGTTCCGGCGATCAGCACGTCGCCTGCCAAGGGGCGCTGTCCCTGCTCGGCGACCTGCACCAAGCGGCCGGTGCGATCCCGCAGCCACTGGGCCAATCCCTTGGAAAACGCCACATCCACATGCTGGATGAGCACCACTGCCACATTCCAGTCGTGCGGGAGGGGAGTGAGCAGTTCTGCCACTGCAGCAGGACCGCCGGTGGAGGCGCCCACCACCACCAGTCTGGGCAACCCACTGCCGCCGGCAGGGCGTTCCGTGCGGGCCGGCAATCGCGTTCCGCCAACTAATTTGGCAATCGTGCCGATCTTGTTCACCAATGATCCAGCCCCAGCCCCATCCCCGGTGGGTCCGAGGACGGGTGTGTCCACCGCGTCGAGGGCCCCGAAGCCCATCGCGTCGTAGACCATCGAGATGTTGCCGCTGACAGTGGCTGTGACAATGAGGATTGCGCACGGCGCAGAACCCATGATCTGACGCGTTGCCTCCACGCCATCCACGTTGGGCATAAGAAGATCCATCAGAATAAGGTCAGGACGATCGCGTTTGGCCAGCGTAACCGCTTCGGCACCATCCGCCGCAGTCCAAGCGACTTCGTGCTTGGCGATTCCCTGCACGATGCGTTTGAGCGCCTCGCAGGCAGCCCGGGTGTCGTTCACAATGCCGATTCTCATGGATACACCATTCCTTAAAAAACGGTACTAGGTGGACTCGCCGATGAGATCGATGACCGTATTGACGAAGGTCTCGTCGTGAAAACTACTCTTGGTGAGATAGCGGTTAGCGCCGGCCTCGAGGCCACGGATTCGATCTTCTTCGCGGTCTTTGTAGGAAACAATGACAACTGGCGTGTCCTTCCGGAGCGGGTCGTTCTTGACGAGCGAAACCAAACCAATGCCATCCATTCGGGGCATGTCTACGTCACTCACAATCAGATCATAAACCCCTCCGCGAATGGCATTCCACCCGTCCATGCCGTCCACCGCAACGTCGACCAAAAACCCTTTCGCTTGCAGCAGTTGTCTTTCGAGTTCCCGAACGGTGATGGAGTCGTCAACGACCAAGATCCGTTTACGCTGGCGGATCTGGGGAGTGTGGTTTGCGAAGTCGACGCTCTTCAGACGGCGGCCCATCAGAACATTGTCGATCGACAGCACGAGGTCCTCGACATCGACAATGAGGACTGGGTCGCCGTTTTCCAGCAGAGAGGCGCTGTTTATGTCAGGCACCTTGCTGAGTTGAGGGTGCAGCGGTCGCACCTCCAGATCGCGTTCCCCGAGAAAAGCGTCCACGATCATGCCAAACCGCTGTCCGCGGTCGCTGATGACCACGATGGGCATGGGGTCTGAGGGTGGGGGGCCAGAGGTGACTTCCAGGATCTGCGACGCCAACACCAGCCCTACGGAGGTCTCGTCATGGTCGAAATACTGCCGCCCTTCGACGGCCCGCACTGCTGAGTGAGGAATGAACAAGATGTGGTCGATGCGGGTCAATGGAAAGGCATATGGCTCACCGCCGATGTGGACCAGCAGAGCGCGAATCACCGACATGGTGATGGGCAGTTGCAGTGAGAAAGTGGTCTGCTGACCGAGCACTGTGGTGGCTCTGACGCTGCCCCCCACAGACTTCACCATGCTCCTCACCGCATCGAGTCCCACCCCCCGTCCGGAAATCTCCGTGACTGAACTGCGAGTGGAAAAGCCGGGTAAAAAAATAAATTCCAGCAACTCGGCTTCGGAAAGTTGGTCGGCCATATGTGCCGCGACGAGTTCCCGGTGCACTGCCGTTTTTCGCAATAATTCGATGTCGATGCCCCGCCCATCATCCGTGATACTGATGTGGAGCATCCCGGCCCTATGTCTGGCCTCGAGGTGAATCATGCCTGCCGCCGGTTTCCCTGCCGCCTGCCGGTCGCTGGCCGTCTCGATCCCGTGGTCGAGAGCGTTACGGATGAGATGTGAGAGCGGTGCCTCAAGCTTTGCCAGAATGTCCCGGTCGACGCCAGTCTGCTCCCCGAACGACTCGAATCGAACCGTCTTGTCGAGCGTGCGAGCCAGATCGCGAACCATGCGGGGAAATGTCTTGATCCCGTCAGCCAGGGGGCGCATTCGGCTGATGATGACTTCGTGGTGCAGTCGTCCGGAGAGATCTTCATTGCGCCTGGCAAAGCCTTCGAAGAGTTCCGCCTGATTGACGAGGTGTGTCAGCACACGTTCGGCCTGCCGGCGTACTTTCTCGATCATGGGCAGAATGCCGATCGGGAGTGGTTCCGGGGCAGTTCGTGCGAGTTCCTCGAGCGCAGTGACGTTGTCACAGAGGTCTATCTGTGCTGTTCTGAGATCCTGCAGGTTCTCCACGAAGGGCCGCAGTTGACGCGTTTCAACCAGTGATTCGCCCGCCAGTCCGACCAGCCTCGTCAGGCTCTCCGAAGAAACTCGCACAACCCGGTCGTCTTGTTCTGCCGTCCAGGGGGACGGCAGCAGATCGGCTGGCGGGCGATCGACTGAATCTTCTCTTCGGGCCGGTTCGGCGAAGTGGGGAACAGGATCAGGCGGAGGATCAGGCGACGGATCCATGGCGGATAGCGCCGCGACACTCTCTTCTGCCTGAGGCGCGGGGACGGCTACCGAATGTGAGTGGCGAGTTTCGGACAGGGGAGAGGGAGAAAGGGAAGAAGGTTCGGCCGCGAGCGAATCGATGGCAGTCACAATTGCTTCGGCACGGTCAGGCCATGGCCCTGTCGGTTCCAGAGCATCAGGGGCGTTGGCAAGGGTCGACAGAAAGTCAACCGCCTGCAGGAGTACATCGCCATGTTCGGGGCGAACGGTGAACCGCTGTTTGCCGGCGGCAACAAAGCAGTCTTCCAAGGCATGGGCCACGCGTACAGCAGGTTCCAGCCCGATGATTCTGGCGGCTCCCTTCAGCGAATGGGCCGCCCGCATCATCGATTCGATGGTGGCAGGCGATCGCTCCAATTCTTCCACGGCCAGAATTCCGGAAGACAAAACGGCCGTCTGGATCTCAGCTTCCAGCCGAAACAGTTCAAGCATCGAGAATCCGCTGAGATCGTCCGCCACGTTACGTTCCTTCCCCGCGTCCCATTTTTTCGCGCAATGCCTTACGAGGCAACCAGTGTCCTCAGGCCTTCGAAGATCCTCGCGTCATCGAGCATGCCCACGGTCCTGTCGTCAGCTTTAAAGAGCATCCGGCAAAATCGTGCGCTTGATTGATTGACCGTGGAGGGGGTGGTCCTCATTGCGGATTGCTCCACGTTTTGCACCCCCGCCACCTCATCGACTCCAAACACCCAGCGTTCGCCGCGGCGAACGCCCTGATGCTCAACCACCAGAAGCCTCTTGGTAACTGCTCCCTGCCCCCGTAATTCATCGGAGATTCTGTCCGGCAGGGGCTTGGTGTCGGTCACCGCCGGATTCACTCCCAGCAGCCGATGCAGCGAAACGCACACCTGCAGTTGCCCGCGCACGTTGACCAGTCCCTCCAATACCGTTCCTTCACGGTGCGGAATGCGGTGGAGCGTCCGTAAGGAGGTGACCTCGACCAACACGCCGATGGGAAGTGCCAGCCATTCCGAACCGACTCGAAAAACCAATACGGTCAACGCATCTGTTTCCGACTTTTGCTCAGGTTGCTCCAGCAGGCGTTCCCACGATGCAACGTAGCCTTCGGGAGCTTCCCTGTCGAAGAATCCCCTGGCAGCCTCTGCGATCACGGGACAGTTGCGGCAGTGGATGTACACCTCCAGTTTCGGGCAGGTGCGATCCCCCGTCACGCCTATCCGGCGCCAGCACTGGTCAAGCGCCGCGCGGGTTATGGCGGCGTTCTGCTCGACGGGGGAATCAGTTTTCCAAAGGATTGCGAGCGGATCTGGGCCCCTCAGGGACGGCACGGCATTGGAGTCTGAAAACTCGGAAAGTGGATCAGTCACTGTGCCCCCTTTCGCGCAAAGACTCTTGCTGCTGCCTGCCTGTAGTGATCGGCCCATGCCGTATCACCGCCATGGGCTGAGAGAATTGACAGCGACAGCAATGCCTCCTCGTTCTGGGGATCAAGATAGAGAGTTTTATGGAAATTGGCTTGCGCCTTGGCTACCTCTCCGGTCGTGAGATGGATCATGCCCATCAGGAGGAACAGTTCTGATGAGGGGGGGTGCTTCTCTTGAAACGTTTCGCACATGGTGAGCGCGGCTGCAAATTGCCTCGCGTTGGCCAACGCGTTTGCTTGGCGGATCACCTCGGTGATCGGAGACAAGCTTTTGTCCTGACTGTTCCCCGCTTCTCTATCCGCGTCGGACGCCGCGGTAGCGCCCGGTTCCACTTTGGGACTGAGCGCAGCAACCTGTGCTTCTGCAGTCGTCGTTGTCGGTGTGCGCACGGAGGGCAAATGCCCAGATCGGGCGTCTGCCGACTGCTCGTTGATGAAGCCGGGGCGGATGGAAGCGCGTGTTTTCTGTGCAGACTGGGCTGTTTTATCGCGTCCTCCATGGCGCAATACAAAGACAGTCGTGTCACTCGCGGGAACCCAGTCCCCTTTCAGAATCGGGGATTCGGCGGCGCCCACCACGACCACCCCATCTGGTTGCAGCATGGTGTTGATGGCCTGCTCAACTCTGCTCCTTGCCGCTGGCGTGAGATAGATCAGCAGATTGCGACAAAAAATGATGTCGTAGGGTGCCCTGCCGGATGCGAAGGCTTCGGTGACAAGCGCTTCGTCCAGCACGTTGGCCCAGTTAAAGCGGACGCAGCGTCGCACAGCCCCCTGGAGGGCGAAGGCGCCGTCGTGACGGGTGAACCAGCGATCGCGAAAGCTCAGGTCAGCCGTTCGGAAAGCGTTGGCAGAATATTCCGCTGCCCCTGCCTTGCCGAGGCACACATGGCTGATTTCAATAGCATCGATTGCCATGTCGCTGGGGGACAGACCGGCATCCAACAGGCACATGGCGATTGAATAGGGTTCCTGGCCCGCTGCGCACGGAGCGCTGAGGATGCGCACCGGGGTTCGGCCCGGTATGGCCGCCCGTTCGCAGGCGAAGGTCTTCAGGAATGCATAGACCTGAGGATCACGGAAAAACCAGCTTTCAGGAACGACAATCTCCTCGATGAGATTATTTCGTTCTGTGGCATCCTCTGTGGCATCGTCGAGGTATTTTTCGGCATTGTCAACGCCGAGCTTCGTCATTCGTGTCAAGACTGCCCGGCTGATGGCGGCATGCCCCAGCGTGCTCGGATCAAGACCGATCCATTGCCGCAACAAGTCCTCGGCCTGGGTGAGTCGGATTGGTGTGATGGTGGGATTCATGGGCTGCGTCTGAGGGCTGGGGCGAGGAACAGTCCATCCAGAAGTTCCGGTGGGAGCAGGTGCTCCACAACCAGAAGATGGACCGCTGCTCCACGCAGACGCAACAGTCTCCCGAAAAACGGCACCGGATCCAATTCCTTGGCAGGAAATGCGGTGTCTGTATCCTCGGACGGGCAGGTGGAGATCACATTCTCGGCGGCGAGTCCCAGGTGAGCCTTGTGAGGTGCCGAGGCTTCACCATCCAAGGACTGCTCGCGGCGGTGCGGGACCACAAATTCGACGATAATCAACCGGGTGCTGAGCCGCGTCTCCACGCTGCGGTGTCCCAATCTCAGCCCAAGGTCGATCACCGGAACAAGCATGCCCCGATAGGTGATGACTCCCAGGACATAGTCCGGCACCAGCGGCACGGGGCGCGGCGGAATCAGCGGAAGAACCTCCACTACGTTCCGTGCCTCCAGAGCGTAGGTTTGCCCGCCGACAGTAAGGGTGAGCAGTTGCATGGATAAAGCGTGGCTGGCGGTGGGGAGGCAGGGGACAAACCTTCGTCAGATCGTAAACCGCGAGACTTCCTCCTTGAGGTCGCCCACCGCCTCCCGGAGGTGGGTTGTAGCGCCGTGGAACTGGTTGAGGGACTCTGCGGTTCGGAGGGCCCCGTCCGCAAGTCGGACCATGGCTTCGCGGATCTGCTCGGCGCCCTCAGATTGGGCCTGCATTCCCTCCGTCACCTGACCAAACCTGCCGGAGATACCCTGGACCGCGGAGATAATTTCTCCCAGCTTGGCCGAAATTTCTCCGATCTCGCGGACGCCGCCGGTAACCTGCTTGGCAAACCGGTCCATCTCCATGACACCCGACGAGACGCTGTTCTGCATCTCTTTCACCATACGCTCGATGTCGAGCGAGGAGACGGCGGTCTGGTCGGCAAGACGACGGATTTCCCGAGCAACAACCAGGAAGCCCAGGCCGTATTCGCCGGCCTTCTCGGCTTCGATCGCCGCGTTGATGGAGAGAAGGTTGGTCTGGTCGGCCACTTTGGTGATGGTCGTCACAGCGAGGTTGATGTGGTCGGCGCGTTCGCTGATGATGGCAAGTTTGGAGCTGAACGACCCGGTCGTTTCAGCAAGTTGCCGCATCGTTCCATCCATGACCGACAGATTCATCCGGCCCTCGGTGGCCATTTCACCGGTCCGGGCAGCCATGTCGTTGACCTCGATCATCGTGCGAACAAGTTCCTGGCTCGTCACGGAAATCTGCTTCACCGCGGCCACGGCTTGGCTCGTTGAGGCTCCGTAATCGGCCATCACCTGTTGTTGTTCAGCGCCTGTGGCCTGCATGGCCGTGGCAGTGGAGATCAGTGCCACGGAGGCCTTCTGGATCCGTCCGATCAGCCCGCGCAGGTCGCTCGTCATGGTTTGGATGGCTGTAAGGAGGGCACCCGTCTCATCATTGGAGATGGTTCCCACACTGGCCCGTAGATCGCCGCCGGCGACCTGCCTGGCAACGCCCACCGCCGTGCGGATTGGACCGGAAATCGTTTGGGCCACGGCGATAGCCGCGAGCGTGACTCCCAGGGTGGTGGCCATCGACAGCCAGAAAATTGTCGCACGGTAAAAATCGAGCAGTCCATAGGCCTCGCTCTGGTCCTGCTTGACGTTCAGGCCCCAGCGAAAACTGGGCAGATAGCACCAGGACGCCACAACGCTCTTTCCCCGGTAGTCGACGACAAGTCCTTCGCCCGTCTCTCCCCGAACGGACCTCTGCGTGCCAATCGCCCGGTAGCCCCCGAGGGGAATTTCCAGGCGGAAAGCCGCAGACGGGGTGTGACGCAGGGGATTGGTCACCACCGCATGTTGCCCCACGATCTCAGCGGCAACGATTTCACCCGTTTCTCCCAACCCGCTCCAATCGGAGAGCAGGTCCCACAGCCGTTTGGGGCCGAATCCCAAGGCCAACACCCCGATCAGACGGCCCTTCTCCAAGACCGGGCTGGTCACGAAGGCCAGATGTCCCCGGGTCGCGGCATAGGGCCGGGGAGGAGCCAGATGGGACTGGAGCAAACTGCTGGCGAGATCGAAACTGGCAGCCAGTTCCGATCCGGAGAGGTTTCCGTCCGCCACGGAGGCGCCAGCCTGGAACGTATCGTGAAGCGAATAGACGATGCGGCCAGTCCGATCGATCAGCAGCAGTTCCGAATAATCGGCAGACTCGGCGGCATAACGGAGGAAGTCCTCCGAGTCCGTGTCGATGGTTGCAGTCTGCTGTTCCGGCGCTGCGGGGGAACCCCCGGAAGGTGTCTTGAGGGAGGCTGATAACCGGTCAATGGTCCGCATAACCTCCGGGCTTCTGGCGAGTGTGCTGGCGTCCCGCATCCGCTCGTGGGCGAAGGTCTCGAGTTCGTATGCCTTGTCTGCCGCAATTTTGACCAGATTGTTGCGGACGGAGATTTCGAGGACTGCGGTGGCGATCCGCGAGGTGGTAGCAGCGAGGATTGCGCAGGGAATAAGGGCAATCACCAGAAACCAAAACAACAAACGTCCGGCGATGGAGCGGGGCATGATCGCTGCCAGCGCAGCGAGGATGGCGAGAAGGATGCGTTTCATGGACGTCGGCTCCCGGATTCGGGAATCTGCTCGGTGGGGGCCGGTGTCGCTGATCCCTGCTGCGAACGGACCGTATCAGCCACCAACTGTTCCCAAGCTTCGCGGGATCGCGAAATCGGAAATGGAACCGGTCGGAGAGCCTGCTTTCCGGTCCAGACTGGCTCGAGGCCACCGGAAGCCGTCACCCGGGCAATGGAGACGGTGAGCCATGTGTGTTGGGTTACCGGATCGACCGTGATGATTCCTTCTCGAGAAGCCAGTCCCTGACGCATCATCGCCATGCGCACCCGGCCGGCATCGGCTGTGCCAGCTTCCCGCACCGCCTGCGCCCACAGGGCAATGCTCGGGCAGTTGCGCACGCTCGGCGGGGTGCTGATCTCGGATGGCGGGAGGATGCCGGTTGATGCCGGCGATACGGCCGCCGTTCCGGTGGCCTCCAGGCCGGTGGCGCCATGCTCGGTGGAGGTGGTGACGACAAAGGTGTCCTGCATGCTCTCGCGCGGCAAAGTGTCGGAGGTTTCTGGATAAATACTCCAGTGGATCACGGTGGTCTGTGGCAGACCGATCGAGGCTGCCCGCAGAGCTCGCAGGAGGGAAATCCAAGGGGCTCCCGTGAGGGTGCTCAGAATGACATCAGGCTTGCGCTCGGCGATCTCCTGAACTGCCATTGCCACATCGTCGGTAGGAGCGAGATAGACGTTGCCGATCTGCTCGGCTCCCAGGCCGACCAATTGGTCCGATGCTATTGCGTTGGCGCATCGTGCAGCATCGGAGCGATCCCCCACCAGAAAAAATGTCTTGGCCGAACGTTTGGCAATGCACCAGTGCACGGCTGCTGCCATTTGCTGGTTGGGAAGAGGTCCTGTGTAGACCACATTCGAAGACTGCTCCAGTCCTTCGTAGGGATGTGGATAGACCAGCAGGTGGTTGGCCGCTTCCACAACCGGAACGATCTCCTTTCGGATCTCGGTGGTCGAGCCGCCAAAGAGGACGCAGACCCGCTCGCCCCGGATCAAGTGCTCCGCTTCCCGGGCAAAAGCCGCAGCGTCGGTGGCGCCATTGGATGTCACGTATCGCACGGGGCGCCCCATCAGACCCCCTTGGCGATTGATTTCGTCGATCGCCAGCACCTCAGCTTCCAGCGTTGCCCGCTCAATGCCGGCAAACGGACCCGTCTGGGAATGAAGAAGGCCCACCACGATCGGGGTCCTGTCTGCCATCAAGGTGGCTATCCCCCAAGACATGAGCAGGCCCAACGCGGCGCAGACCCCGAGCCCCAGCCACCGCCTGCGCCACCGGAGGCGGTCGGCAGAGGCTCCAGTTGGAGTGGCAGGGGAGAGGCGTGACAACGGCATGGCTGGAGCCGCAGAGGGGAATAAGGGAGCGCAGTTCAAGACACCCCTAATCTTTGCCTATCTTTCCGGGCCGGGCGAATGTCCGTCCGAGAATTCCTTGCGAATCCGTCCCGGCCGGCATACCTGACCCGTCAATGTGGCCTAATCGGTGGTATTTCCCCGGTTCTTCCCACGCCCAGCCGGCTGCGGAGGCAGTACAGCCGCGCTGGAGTCGATGCCCGTCGAGCATGGAAACGCCAGCCGGGCCATCGACGGGGAGCGTTTCCACCGGTCGACCCACTGGGCTGTCTTCCATCCGGAGGGGCATGGATGGCGTCCTCCACTGACAGCCAGAACCACGCCGCTGGCGATCAGAGTCGCTGCCAGCAGGGGGGGAGGATGGCCGCCTGGCGTTTTCAGCCGGCTTTGGCCCGCACTGTGGTGACTGGCTCGGTGGTGGCCGGTTCGTCGGCAATGCGCAGGCGGAGCGTGGCTTGGGGAGGAGCCCGCCGTTCCTGCGAAAACCCGCGTTTGCCGGAGCCGAGGAAATCTCGCAGGTGGAGGACGGGGCCAGCGGAGAACTCCAGCCGCAACGTCTCCAGAACGTCTTTCCAAGCGAGTCCACGGCGGTAGATGACCCGGTAGGCGGCTTTCAGGTCGGTGATGTCTTCACTTGAGTGACCGCTGCGGCGGAGCCCCACCACATTGAGCCCCACGATACTGCCGCTCTGGCCATCCACCAGCATGTACGGGGGGACATCCTGCACCACGCGTGCGTGCCCACCCACCATGGCGAGACGGCCGATCCGACAGAACTGATGAACGGCCACGGCACCAGAGACGAAGGCCCTGTCCTCCACCTCCACGTGTCCACCAAGCATGGCGCCGTTGGCGAAAATACAGTTGTTTCCCACCACGACATCGTGGCCAAAATGCCCACCCGACATCACGTAGTTGTTGGAGCCAACAAGCGTCTGCGCCCCCGGCTTGAGGGCCCTGTGCACCGTGACATGCTCGCGAAAGACATTATGATCCCCCAGCACAACCCTGCCGGTTTGGCTGGGGCGGGCGATGTGTTGTGGAGCGCCGCCGATGACCGCGTGCTCACCGAACTCATTGTGACAGCCAGCAGTGACGCCCGACTTGATGTGGGCGCCGGACGCCACCGTGCAGAAGTCACCCAGCACCACATCTGCCTCGACGGAAGCAAACGCCCCGATCGTCACGCCTGTGCCAAGTTGGGCGTCAGGGCTCACGGCAGCCAGCGGATGGATGCTCACTGTTCGCCTTCCATAAGAATGCCACGGGGAGCCGGTACACAGTCGGCTCAGCTTGGGGAGAACCCGCTGGCGACTCTTGCGCACCCGGGAGGACCCAAACACAGGGGGTTATCGTCTTCAGGGGCGGGCCGATTCAATCCCATTTTTCATGCAGAAGCAAAGTTCCCCTTGGCTTCCCACGTTGCCGGCATTGCGCCGCAAACCCCGCCCCCTTATGGCTCGCAGCTGATGAACCGCTACACTGGTGGAGATGCCGGTAAGTCCGGAGAAAAAGCAGATAAGAGACCCCGTGGCGAGGTAGAGCATGGCCAGTCCTGAAGAACGCTATGAAGCGGCAGAATCACTCAAGAACAGTGGCGATCTGGCCGGTGCGGTGGCTGAGTTGGAGGCCCTGACGGCCGAGCATCCAGGCTACTCACTTGCCTATTCCGCCATGGCCGCTTGGTGTACCCGATTGGAACGCCACCAAGATGCCGTGCGGCATGCACGGCAAGTCTGCGTCTTGGAACCGCAGGATCCATTCAGCTATACAGCTCTGAGCGTTGCCTGCATGCGGGCCGGGCTCATTCCAGAGGCTGAAGACGCCCTGGCGCGGTCGCGAATGTTGCAGCAGGGATGATTCGTTGGTGCTTGGTTTTTAAGCACCGGCGGCATTGGCCACGGCCTGTTCAACCCGTTCCAACAGTGCGCGATCCTGCGTGGACAGCAGGATAGAGTCGAGTCCGAGAGATTTGGCTTTTTCCAGCGAGGCCTTCGCGGCAGGTTCGCTGCGGGCCGCTATCTGAGCAGCAGCCAGATGCAGATAGCGTATGGGAGTAGGCACAATGACCGCTTCATTGAGGTCTTCAATGGCACGGAGCGATTCGCCTGCAGCCAGACAGACCATGGCCCGGGTGTCGAGAAGGTCGGGGTGGGGCCCGAGTTCTTCGATCGCAGATTCAATCAGGGCGAGAGCCTCAGCCGCATTCGCTGGATCAGCGAGGAGGTAGGCCAGATTGTTGGAGACGGCAGCAGCCTGCGGAGGCGAAAGTTTTTTCTGCCGCAACGCTTCCCGGTAGATATCAATGGCGAGTTTTTTCTGGCCCAGCAACTCCCTCAGGCTAGCATCGACCCCCAAGAGCACAAAAGACTCCGGATCTTCCCGACGCGTCCGGGCGATCCAAGACTCGAGTTGGGCAACCAATTCCGGATTGGGCGGTTGGCCCTCTTCGCGTACCACTTGCAGGCCCGCCTGTAAAATCTGCGCATGAGATCCGCCATTCCAGGCCGATTCAAGCTGAACCATCGCCTCCGAATATCGCTTTTGTCTGGCCAGAAAAGCGGCTTTGGCCAGAATTCCGTCAGGAGACTCCTTCGCGAATCGATCGAATACCTGCTCCGCCGCCTTTTCGAAGTCGAGTTCCTCCATGAGTTTGGCGACTGCCGCCAGTTGCCCGAGGTCGTCGACCGGCTTGTTCTGGTCCGGATCGGGCATGAGGAGCCGAGCCACGGCGACAGCAGTCGCCTTGTCGTTATCGGCGATGGCCAGTCGCGCCGTCAGGGCCTGTGTCATGGGCGAGTTCGGCTCGCGTTTTTTCAACTTCTCCAGCCAGACACGGGCGCTTGCCGTTTCGCCGTGCTCCAGCAGGCGTTCAGCCACCAGCGTGTATACGGGCGGTGGAACATCGGGAAGGACGGCAATGTCGAGCAATTCCTTGCGGCATTCCTGCCACCGTCCAAGATTCTCCAGCATCTGTGCCAGCAGCAGCCGTTGTTCTGTAGAGAGTCGGTTTTGACGGCGGAAATTCTCCAAAATGTCCACGGCCTGCCGCCAGCACTTTGGCTCCTGGCGAACGGCAAGGAGCGATACCTTCAGAGCAATGTCCTCGGGAGCGAGGGTTCCATCCTTGGCAGCGTTTTGATCGAGCAAGGCGAGTGCCTTCTGCAAGTCTCGGTAGGTTCCGTTCGTGGCGATCAAGCCAGCCAGAGTCCTCCGGGCCCAGTTTCTCTCATTGGCGATCTCGGCATCGCCGATGGCGACCAGCCGCGTCAGTTCCTCGCGTGCAGGCTGCATCTTCCCTCGACGCAACAGGAATTCGGCCAGCCTCTTGGAAGCGTTCAGGTCGGTCGGGGCTGCCTGCGTAGCGCTCAGATAACTGGCTTCCGCAGCTTCCTTATCGCCGAGCAGTTCGTTGACCTGAGCCGCCAGCAACTCCTTTCTGGGACTCGGCAGAACCTCGCTGGCGCGATCGACTGTCTTTAATGCCAGCCCCTGCTTGCCGGAAACGGCTTGTTGGGAGGCGAGAGCGAGCCAGATATCAAATTTCTGTGGAGATGCCGCCAAAGCCCTTTCGAAGGTGTCTTCGGCAAGGTCGCTCTTTCCCGCCCGGTTATAGAGTTTCCCCAGCCACATCAGCTCCTCGCTACGAGTCGAGTCCTTGGCAACTGTCTTTTCAGCAATCTCCACCGACTCTCCATAGTTTCCCTCACGGGCGGCGGATTCAGCCTTGAGGCGTTCAAGCCCTGTTGTGTCTGAATTTCCCAAGGTGGCGATGGTTTCGCGCGCCTCATCCAGTCGGTTGTCTGCATAGAGCAAGCCAGCCAGCTGGCGGGTGAGGGCGGCATTGCTTGCTCCGAGAGAAATCGCCTTTCGCAGCCGATCGATAGCCGCCGGTGTATCGCCACGCAGGCGGTCGATCTCGGCGAACAGGCGTTGAGTCTGAAACCAACCGGGGCGGTCGTTCTCGGCTTCGATCAGAAGATTGCGGGCTTCAGCGAGTTTTTCCAACTCCTCCTCAGCCAGTTGAACAACCTCGATATCGGGGCTTGCTTCACGCCTCTCCCGTTGCGATGCCGCCACCTGAAGAAGGAGAACGGCTGCTTCAGCAAACCGTGTCTGGGGGCTGGAGGGGCCAGCCACGTTGCCGATTTCCTCGGCATACCGCGTCGACTGCTCGATATTCTTATCCTCACGCACCAGCTCAAAGAGCGCCAGAAGCAGTCTCAGGTCGTCGGGGTTCTCGCGAAGCAGCCCGCTCCAGATTCGTTCCACATCGCGACGTTGGCCGGCGTCGAGATAGGTCGATGCCAGTTGCGTGAGTACCCGTCGGGCTGCGTCTGGGGGAAGCTTCCCTGCCCGCTCTTCGATCGATCGCAGCTGCTGGCGGGAATCGTCGGTCTTTTCCTCGTCAGCCAACTGCGCTTCCAGAATGAGCCGTTCCACCGAATCGCCTGACTTGCTGGGGAATCGGGCGAGAACATCCCGTACCCGCTCCAAGTCCTTCGCATCCAGCCACAGCGATCCCAACCCAATCGCCAGCCGTTCCTCGGTGGGAAACTTCTCAAGCGCGGCTTCCAGCGAGTCGGTCGCCTCCTGCCGCCTACCCCTGCGATACAAAGCCTCGGCCAACGCCAGTGCTTTTTGGTCTTCAGAGAGATCTTTGCAATCGGTCAACAGCTCGATCAGCGCATCGACGTTCCGCCAGTCGCGTTCCGGCTCCGGCTTGCCGAGTTCTGCATCAACTCGCAGTTGCAACAGCCCCTTCCAGAGTTGCGGGATCATGGGAATTGATGCCTTGGGAAGCCCGCCGGCGATCAGTTCGAATTCGTCGAGCGATTCTTTCCGTTTGCCCACCGCAAGCAAGGCTGATGCCACACCGAGGCGACCGCCCAACGACTTGGGATCCTCCGCCACGACACGCCGATTGGCTTCCAGTTGTTCGTCGAACTGCCCAAGGTTTTCGTGGCATACTCCCAGCAGGAGATCGACCTGCTTGACCATGTCGACAGAATCGCCCACGAGCGGCCGGAGGGCGTCGAGTTTTTGCTTGGCAGCCAACCACCGTTTCCGCGCCATCAACAGCCGAATCTCATACATGCTGACGACCGGGCTGCCCGTTCCGGTCATCTGACGAAGCTTGATGATGCTCTTCTCCGCTTCATCGACGCGGTTGAGTTGCAGAAGCGCGTCGCAGAGCATGGGCATCAAAGTTGCCGGATTCGGCGACGTGCGGACCCCGTCCTGAAGCAGTTCAACGGCCTTGTCCGGCTCCTTGAGTTGGAGGGCCAGCAGCGCGCGGCCCCGCACGACGCGTTCGTCCTTCGCGAACCGATCCAGGCCAGTCTGAATGATGGAGCTGGCCTTGGTGTAATCCTTTTCGCTCAAGGCAATTTCGAACGAAGTAAAGAGCACATCCGGATTGTTTGGCATCATTTCCGCAGCCTTGCTGATCTGCTCGCCAGCCAGCCGCAGTTTGCCGCGGGCGCGGTTCCATCGGGACTGCGCCAGCCATCCCTTGGCATCCTTGGGCAGAACCTTCGTCCAGCGGTCCATCACAAGCGCGGCAGAGGCCGAATCCTTGATGCGTTCCTCAAAGAGCGCTGCCAGAAGTTCATAGGCCTCGCCGCACTCTGGAAGAGTCTGCCAGTTTGGATCAAATTGCCGAGTGATCATGTCAAACCCGATCAGACTGCTGGCAATCTTGGCCGATTCCTCGAAGCTTCCCAGACGCGCAGCTGCCTTGGCGTACATCAGCTCCAGCATGGCCCGGTCGAGGTCTTTCGAGAGATCGACCCCGACTGCCGTCTCGGGCATGAATCCTTCCGGCAGAGGCTCTTCAGCGGGATCCCTGCTGGCGACGGCCGCCTTTTGACGCAGCAGTTTGAGGTGGTCATGCGCGTCGACGAACCGACCTTTTTTCAGAAGGAACTCCGCGAGTTTGCGCCGCAGAGCGATATCCTCCGGGCTCTTCAGCACGGCCCTCTCCAAGGCCTGAGCCGCCCGATTCACGATGTCGCGTTTGGCAGTCCGGTCCTCGGCCTTCTTGAGCAGCAGGTTGCCCAGTTGCCCCAGGATCTCGCCGTCGTTGGGGCGGTAATGGAGATACCGCTGGAACAGCTCGATGGCCACCTCAACACGGTCTTCAGCCAGACGCTCCTGAGCCAGCCTCGCCAAGCCCTCGGCATTCCGATTGATTTGGAAGCGATGCAGAAAGAAGATCCCGACGCTCAGAGTGACCAGCACACTGACAAGGATCAGAAAGAATCGGAGGTTGACCCGCTTCATGAACCGCTTCCCAAAAAACTGTTGACCATGCCACCGGCCGAACCAGCGCCGAAATTCAAAATACGCGAAATACGCGCAGGCAGCGAGGGGCCCCTGATGCCACTGGGGGCTCATTTTGAACCAGGCGATCTCTCCAGAAAAAATTATACAGAAAATTGCAGCGGGGGGTTCGGCCAGCCGCTCCTGGCTGTCGGTGGAAAAAGTCATCACGGACCACGTTCCACAGGGTTCACCCCCGAAAAAGCCAAGGTTTTGCCGGTGTGTCTGCCGCCACCTCCAGTGGCGGATAACGGTATTCACAGCCTGCTTTCGCGACGTTGGGGGGGCGGCGGCCCGGAGTGCCGTTCACGGCCGTCACCTCAGGCCCAGCCTGCGGGTCACGTGGAGAAACCTGCGCCTCGGGGAACCCACATGCCAAGGGGGCTGCGCCGGCAGCCAGTCGCCCCCATCGCTTGCAGTCAGCGCCGGCAGTCAGCCTCGAGGGCTGGGGCGCAGTTCCCGGCCGGTGGTCGGGCCGCCGAGGCAGATTGGGTGGGCTGGGGGTGGTGCGCGGAGGGGTGGGCAGGGAAGGCTCATGGGGAGGTGAGGCAAATCGAAAGACTCCGATCAAAGAAGCGGGTGGGATTGAGCCGATCTCAACGGTGAACACCACTGCGGCGATTGCAGCGACTCTGCAGGCCGCCGGTGGCCTTCTCCACCACAGAACTGTTCCCAGCGGCAGTTTTCCCTCCGCGGAGGATCTTGCGATGCCCACACGTCAACCCGTTGTCGAACGCTCGCGGCCTCTCTGTGGGCTGTCTGATGCAGGCAGTTGCCAGCGCCGCTCGGGCCGATCGACGTGGGGAGGGACTGGAGCGCTGGTGGCGCTGGTTTTGGCAACGGGCTGGGACGCCTGCGCGGCCTATCCCCGGCCGGCCGTTCCAGTCGATAGGCCGGCCGCCTCGGTTGATAGACGGGCCCCTGTTGATAAACGGGCAGCCCCTGCGCGGCGGGCGACTGCCGCCAGTCCGTCGGGAGTCAGGCAGGCTACCGGTCTGGGACCCATGGGAGGGAGCGTGGTGCAGGCTGGCGGCGAGGAGTGTGGAGGCTGTAACCGCAAAGAATGCCGCCCGTGCGGCCTCAAACAACGGCTCCATGAACCGCTCTGCAATGGCCAATGCGGTGGCGGCAGCGGGTGCCCGGCCCACTGTCCTGTGCGCCCAAGCCAGTTTGGCTTCTATCCCACCACCTGGAGGCAATGGCCCGGCCAGCAGGTGCGCCAAGTGGCTCATCTCGATGTCGAGGCCACTCCGGTTCAGCCGCCCCGATCGGAAGTTCCCGGCATGAATGAAGAGTCGCGCGGCAACCCGAACATCGATCCCGCCGAGGAGAAGGCAGCCGCAGAGGCCAATGCAGCTGAGGAATCTCAGCAGGGCACCGAAAGTGCCGACGGAAAGTCTGCTGCTGCCGTCGATGCCCAAGCGCAGCGGGAAAGAGCCTCCGCGCTCTCGAAGGCCTCTCCGCCGGAACCGCTGGCCCCGCAACCGGTCTCAGCGGGAGGCGGCCGTTGGCTCGGGATCCACTCGGCCGCAGGAGTGCAGGCCGGTTGGGCGGCGAACGGGAACGGAACCGGGCCGAATGGAGGCCCGGAGCCGGTGGCCGAGGTGGAAGTTGATGGCCGTTGGCATTCTGATGCAGTTCCCCGCCGCGTGCCCCGCCGTGTGCCGCTGCAGCTACCGGGCAACCCGCTCCGGTAGCCCTGTCGGGGAATGGGGTGTGGCGTCGGGGAATGCGAGAGGCGGGAGTTGAACCCGCACGCCTTGCGGCACTGGAACCTAAATCCAGCGCGTCTGCCAGTTTCGCCACTCTCGCGTGGTGAGGCTGAATCACTCCGATGCAGTCTAGCCACAGCCTGCCAGAGAGTGGAGCCGATCACGGGGGCGAGGGGAAGTCGCGTTGCTGCAGCAACCGCTCCAGATTGCCCCGGCCCTGGGCGCGGGGCGGCCAGGCGGCCAACAGCACATCGTGCAGGATATCCGCCGGCTGGGCGGGCCTGAGGTGAGCGCTTCTCAATTCCAGCGATTGCACTTGCTGAGCGGGGCCGTGCGCGCGATTCCAATGCGCTGCCAGCCCCGCGGCCACTGCCGGGGCGAAGGGGAGATAACGCGGGCTGGAGAGATCCCAAAAGAGCGTGTGCCAGCGGTGATTGGGGAGCGCATAGAAACCGCCCGGCGGCAACTCGGCAACGACCGCAGCCCCTCCCCGCAGCAGGTCGACAACACTGCCGTCGGCCAGTTCCGCCCGGCTGTAGACCCATTGCTGCTGACGCTTCACATCCCCGAAGACACGCCAGTTTTGCTCGAGCCCCAGCAGGGCTACGGCGTCGGCTGCTGCCGCCGGGAGTGGCTGCTGGGGCCAAGGGCCGTTGGCCTGCCCAAAGCTGACCGCAGCCACCGCCAGGCAGGCCGCGCAGAGCACGGTGGCTCCCCGCCCGGCGGGCCTGGAAGCGTGCATGGAGAAATTTTTCCACGGACCGTCAGGGGCAGCCCTGATCCCGACGCACCACTCCCACCAGTTCCCTGGCAGGAGTGCCAGCCAGGCGGCCATGCCCACCGGGGCGAACAACCCGACATTCATCGTGACGCCGATGGCGGCATGAAACAGCATGAAAAGGGCAACCATCGCGGTTCGGGGGCCCGGGGCTGGAACGGTCAGCAGCAGGATTGGGGCAGCCAGTTCGGCCGCCACCACGGTCCAGGTCATCGGCTTGGCGAGCCAGGGCTGCGCCGCCGCCATGGCCCCCAGGGGAGTGCCGTGGTTCTCGATGGAGAGGGCATAGGTGACCGCATCCCCCTGCAGCCAGATGCTGTCGCACTTGGCCAGCCCGGCCGACAGGTAGACCGCCGCCAGCTGCAGCACCAGGGCCACAGTGCCGAGCGAGACCACCCCGCCGTCGGTTGGGGAGTTGCGGTTCGTTCGGAGTCTGCTGGCCCGACGGGCGTCGATCGACCAGGCCGTTCCCAGCGGCAGAAACAGGCTCCACAGCAGGAGGCAGCCGAGCCAGGCGTCTCCACTGTTGCTCGCCGGGAATGTGCGGCGGGCCAGGCTGATGACCGCCACCCAAGCGGCCATCGTGGCCCAGCGGGTGCCCAGGCCAGCCACCAGGAAACAGCCGGCAGCTATCTCTACCGCCAGCAGGCAGGCGCCGCACCACCAAGGCTCCGGCCACAGGGCCACCGTCCATGCGGCGGGGCTGCCCAGAGAGGCCCGCAGGATGTCTGGCGGGAAGAGGCCATCCGCGGCATACATCAGCGGAAAGTCGCGGGCCCGCAGGAGACCATCGCTGCAGAGGATCAGCCCCAGTCCGATCCGCATGGCGGCGAGGCTGCGGAAGGAGAGGAGGAAGGTGCGACGGGCCCAGTCCATGGTTTCGGCATCCGGGATGATCACCACGAAAAGGCGAGCCAGACCGAGTGTTTCTTGAATGCTTTAGGGAACAAAACTACAACAACCGAGGTTATTCGTGACAGGAGTTCCAGCTGGGACCCCCGCAGAATCTGCCAGAGTCAGCCCGTAGCCCCCTGTAAGGAGAGTATTGATGCATGTCCCACTGGTGGTGCTGGGGGGCGGTCCTGGCGGCTACGCGGCGGCGTTCATGGCCGCTGATTTGGGCATGGAGGTCACGCTTGTGGAGCGGGATGAGCGGCTGGGAGGAACCTGCCTGCTCCGTGGCTGTATTCCCTCCAAGGCCCTCCTGCATGTGGGGCGCGTGCTGGCAGAGGCTCGTGAGATGGAGGCATGGGGCATTCATTTCAGTCCCCCCGCAATCGACGTGAACGCCGTGCGGGCCCGCAAGGAGAAGGTGATCGCCACGCTCACCGGTGGCTTGGCCCAGTTGGCCCGGCGACGCAAGGTCACGATTGTGCGGGGCAATGCCCGCTTCACCAATTCAGGCACCCTGGAGATCGCCTCTGCAGAGCAGGGGGGCGCCAGCCAGACGCTCACATTCGACCATTGCATTCTCGCCAGTGGTTCGCGGCCGGCCCGTATTCCGGCCTTCGCCCTCCCCACACCGCGGGTGATGGACTCGACCGGGGCCCTCGAGATGGCCGACATTCCAGAGTCGCTGCTGGTGATTGGCGGGGGCTATATCGGCTTGGAAATGGGCACCGTCTATGCGGAACTCGGCTCCCGCGTGTCGGTGGTTGAGCTGACAGACACGCTCCTTCCCGGAGCGGATCGCGATCTCGTCAAGCCGCTGCAGCAGCGGCTCGAAAAGCTGTTTGAAGCGATCCACCTGCGCACCAAGGTAGCGCGGCTGGAGGACCGGGGAGACAGGATTGCCGTTCACTTTGAAGGCCCCGAGGGGGCTTCCACCAAGGAGTTTTCCCGCGTGCTCGTGGCGGTTGGGCGGCGGCCAAATTCCGATGGCATGGGGCTGGAAAATACCGCCGTCAAGGTGGATGCGAAGGGCTTTGTGGAAGTCGATGGCCAGCAGCGAACGGCCGATCCCCGCATTCTTGCCATCGGCGATGTCTGCGGTGAGCCGATGCTTGCCCATCGTGCCAGCCATCAGGGGAAGGTTGCCGTGGAGGCGCTGCATGGCGAACCGGCCCTCTTTGCCCCGCGGGCGATTCCCGCTGTGGTCTTCACCGATCCGGAGATTGCCTGGGCCGGACTGACCGAACAGGAGGCGGTGGCTCAGGGACGCGTCGTTGAAATCAGCCGCTATCCATGGGCGGCCAGTGGTCGGGCTCAGGCCCTCGGCCGTACCGAAGGGATGACGAAATTGATCGTCGATCCCGAAACCGACCTCGTGCTTGGCGTGGGAATGGTGGGGGCGGGAGCGGGGGAGTTGATCGCCGAAGGCACGTTGGCGATCGAAATGGGGTGTACGGCCCGCGATCTCTGTGAAACGATCCATCCCCATCCCACGCTCGGCGAAACGGTGGCGTTTTCTGCCGAAAACTATTTTGGACTGGCCACAGAAATTTACCGCCCCCGCAGTCCAACGGTCGGCTCGTAGGCTGTGGCCAACGCCGGTGACCGCTGGCCGCGCTCAGGTGGGCCAGTTCCCGCATAAAGACTCCGCAAGGATTTGGCCGGCGCTCTTTCGGGGCTGCGCCCGCTGCTTCGGATTCGCCCTTTACGGGCGACGTTACGGCCGGAATAATGCTCAAAGTTCCCTCCTTCCCCGGAGATGCCCATGGCGAGTCCTGACGTCGACCAGTCTTTCACCGATGTTGATGGCCAGGCACACCCCCTGTCCGCTGGTGTCCATCCGCAGATGGCCATTGGCCAGATGGACGTGCAACCGGTGCCCACCGACGGCACGTCGGCGGTCGATTCCGACCCCACCGAGACCAAGGAGTGGCTCGATTCGCTGCGGTATGTGATCAGCAGCCGCGGCAGCGACCGGGCCGGCTACCTGCTCCACCTGATCGAGCAGGAGGCATATCGTCTCGGTGTGCCGATCCCGTTCTCGGTCAACACCCCCTACATCAACACGATTCCGGCCGACAAACAGCCACCTTTTCCGGGCAATCGCGAATTGGAGCGGCGGATCAAGAGCATCATTCGCTGGAATGCCATGGCGATGGTGGTGCGGGCCAATCGCGAGGACAAGAGCATCGGTGGCCACATCTCCACCTTTGCCTCCTCGGCAACGCTGGTGGAAGTGGCGATGAACCACTTCATTCGCGGGCGCAGCGATAATTTTTCGGGTGACCAGGTCTATTTTCAGGGCCATGCCTCCCCGGGCATCTACTCGCGGGCCTTTCTGGAGGGCCGCATCAGCGAGCGGCAGTTGGAGAACTTCCGCCGTGAGCTGGCTGAAGGGGGCGGGTTGTCCAGCTACCCCCATCCGTGGCTGATGCCGGAATTCTGGGAGTTTCCCACCGTGTCGATGGGGCTGGGACCGCTGATGGCGATCTATCAGGCCAGATTCAACAAGTATCTCCAGGATCGCGGCATCAAGGATACCAGCCAGCAACGCGTCTGGAGCTTCATCGGCGACGGGGAGTGCGACGAGCCGGAAACGCTGGGCGCTATCTCGCTGGCGGCCCGGGAAAAGCTCGACAACCTGACGTTTGTCATCAACTGCAACCTGCAGCGGTTGGATGGACCGGTGCGCGGCAACGGCAAGATCATCCAGGAACTCGAGGGCGTCTTCCGGGGGGCCGGTTGGAATGTCATCAAGGTGATCTGGGGCGACGAATGGGATGCCCTGCTGGCCAAGGATGAGAAGGGGCACCTCGTCAAGCGGATGAATGAGGTTGTTGACGGCCAGTACCAGAAATATGTGGTGATGCCGGGCGGATATATCCGGGATCACTTCTTCGGCGCCGATCCGGAATTGGCGGAGATGGTCGCTCATCTCTCCGACGAGAAGATCAAGAAGCTGCGGCGTGGTGGCCACGATCCGGAAAAGGTCTACGCGGCCTATGCGGCAGCCATGCAGTGCAAGGGTAAGCCGACTGTGATCATCGCCAAGACGATCAAGGGCTATGGCCTCGGAGAGGTGGGGGAGGGACGCAACGTCACCCACCAGCAAAAGAAGCTCAATGAAGAGGAGTTGCGGGCGTTCCGGACCCGGTTCGGCATTCCGATCTCAGACGACGAAGTCGCCAAGGCGCCGTTCTACCGCCCGCCGGAAGATTCTCCGGAAATGCGTTACCTGCGCGAGCGTCGCGCGGCCTTGGGGGGCTCAGTGCCCAGCCGGCCTAAAAATCCGCCACTGCTGAAAACGCCGTCGCTGGCCGACTACGCAGGCTTCATCGAAAAGAGCGCCGGGCGGGAGGTTTCGACCACGACTGGTGCGGTGACGCTGATGGCGTCGCTCCTCAAGGATAAGTCGATCGGCAAGTACATTGTCCCGATCGTGCCGGACGAATCGCGCACCTTCGGCATGGATCCGCTGTTCAAGCAGTGCGGCATCTATGCCCATTCGGGGCAGTTGTATGAGCCGGTCGATTCCGATCAGCTCCTCTATTACCGAGAGGCGAAGGACGGTCAGATTCTCGAGGAGGGCATCACGGAGGCAGGGAGCATCTCCAGCTTCATCGCCGCCGGCACCTCCTATGCCAGCCATGGCGTGCCGATGATCCCCATCTTCATCTATTACTCGATGTTCGGTTTTCAGCGCATCGGCGATGAAATCTGGGCTGCATGCGACAGTCGGGCCCGGGGTTTTCTGCTCGGCGGTACCGCCGGGCGAACGACGCTGGCTGGCGAGGGCCTGCAGCATCAGGATGGCCACAGCCATCTCTTCGCGCTGGCCTATCCGACGGTCAAGGCCTACGACCCGGCGTTTGTTTATGAAACGACCGTGATCATGCTCGACGGCATGGACCGGATGTACGCCAAGGGAGAGGACTGGATCTATTACATCACCGTCTACAACGAAAATTATGAGATGCCGGCGATGCCTCCGGGCTGCGAAGAGGGCATCCTCAAAGGCGCTTACAAATTAAGTGAGTCGGCGGGGGCGGCAGCGGGAAAACACGTGCAGTTGCTCGGGTCGGGGGCGATTCTGCGCGAGGTGATTCGGGCTGCCCAACTGCTCTCCACCCACTGGGGTGTGGGCAGCACCGTCTGGAGCGTGACAAGCTGGAAGGAACTGCGTCGCGAGGCACAGGAGTGTCGCCGCTGGAACATGCTGCACCCGCAGGAAAAGCCGCGTACGAGCTACCTCGAAGCGACCATCGGCGCGGCGAAGGGGGTGTTTTTGGCAGCCAGCGACCATGTGCGGGCGGTGCCGGAGCAACTCGATCCGTGGATTCCGGGGGGGCTCTTTGCCCTGGGCACGGATGGATTCGGTCGCAGCGACACCCGCGGTCCGCTGCGCCGCCATTTCGAAGTGGATGCGGAATGCATCGCGATTGGCGCCCTGTCACGGCTGGCGGCCGCCGGAACGATCGGTGCCGATGTGGTTGCCGAGGCGATCTCGCGACTGGGGGTCAATCCCGACAAGATCGATGCTGCTTCCGCATGAACACCTTCGCCCCAGCCCCGATCCCCAGTTCCGGCCCGATGGGCAGGTTCGTTGGATCGGCTCCACAGAACCGGAATCCTGTTTTGCAACCTTGATTTCTCCCTCTTTTCCGCCACGACTTGACGTTTTCTCCACTGACGTTTGACCGACCGTATTTCACCGCATCTGGAACCCCATCTCTGCCATGGCCACTGAATTCAAACTGCCCGATTTGGGTGAGAATATTGCCTCTGGTGATGTCGTCACGGTTTTCGTCTCGGCCGGGGATGTCCTGCGTCCGGGGCAGGCCGTGCTTGAGGTGGAGACTGACAAGGCGGTGATTGAGGTGCCGTGTCCCTCCGGGGGCCAGGTGGCCAGCGTGCTCGTGAAGAAGGGGGATACGGTCAAGGTGGGCCAGACCTTGATCACTCTCGGAGCGGCCGGTTCCGCTGCTCCTGCTCCTGCTGCTCCTTCTCCTGCCGCGGCTGCACCGGCGGCGGCTGCACCGGCGGCGGCTGCACCGGCAAAGCCAGTGGCGCCCGCCCGGCCGGCTGCCGCTGCGGCGGCCCCGAGTTCTGCCCCAGCCCATGCGGCTCGTTCAGCCCCGGCCCCCATTCCGCAGCCAGAGCCGGTGGCTGCGGCCGAGGAACCGGCCCCAGCTGCGGCTATCGATCCCGCCGGCCCCGCCGTGCGCCGCTTGGCCCGTGAACTGGGAGTCGATCTGGCTCGAGTGCGGGGAAGTGGGCCTGCCGGCCGGATCGTGCGGGAGGACGTGGTGTCAGCCGTTCGTCAGGCGGGTGGCCAGGGCACCGCGACGCGGGCCAGGGCTGGTGAGGCGG
>CAISJI010000172.1 GCA_903885565.1 uncultured Planctomycetaceae bacterium | reverse complement strand
GGCCCTCTCGGCAACCTCCACGCAGAACATCGGCGCCTTCGTGCTGGCCGGTTCGGCTGCTGTGACTGGCGGCGGAACGGTTGGCGTGAGTCTGGCTGGTGCCGGCGCCAGTTCGATCAACACCGTCGGGATGAATGTGAGGGCCTTCATCGACGGCGATGGAAGCGGCGTAAACGCCGCGTCGATTCGGTTGTCGGCACTCGACAACTCCTCGATCACCGTGGAAACCGGCGCCGCCTCGATTGCCGCCTCCTTTGCCGGAACCGCGGGAGTAGCGATCTCGGTCGCAGTGGGGCTGGCCCAGAACACGATTACAAATTCCGTTGCCGCATACATTGTGAATGCCGATTCCGAGGTGAAGTCGACGAGTGGCGACATCGTGCTGTCAGCCAGTGAAACCTCCAGTATTTCGTCGACCGCCTGGGCAGCCTCGCTGGCGGCCAGTATCGGCGGCACAGCGGGAATTTCTGTCAGCGGTGCCGGTGCCTCGGCCAACAACAGCGTTTCTGGCAACACGCAGGCCTATCTGTCGGTAAGCAAGGTGACCAGCGCCGGTGCACTTTCCCTCGCCGCCACCAACACCGCCACGATCAATGCGACCGTGGAAGCGGCCTCGGTGGCTGCCGCCGGCGGCGGTGCTGCCGGTGTGGGTGCGGCGCTTGGCTCGTCACTTGCCACCAACACCGTCAGTGGCACCACGCAGGCCGGTCTGTGGAATTCGACCGCGACGGCCGGCGGGGCGCTCACCGCCACGGCGACCGCCACACAGGCTATTTCCGCCAGCGTTATCGCGGGCTCTGCCGCGTTGACCGGCGGCGGCGCTGCCGGCGTGGGCTTGGCGGGGGCTGGCGCCAGTTCGATCAACACCGTCGGCATGAATGTGAAGGCCTTCATCGATGGCGACGGCACCGGCGGCGTGCGGGCTGCGGCGATCAGTCTTATTGCACTCGATAGTTCCTCGATCGATGTGTTCACCGGGGCCTCTTCTCTTGCTGCATCCTTTGGCGGTGCTGCCGGGATTTCCGTCGCAATCGGCGTGGGGCTGGCCAAGAACACGATCAGCAACGACGTGCAGGCCTTCATCACCAATGCCGATACCGGGATCACAACCACCAGCGCGAGCGCTGGCGATATCGTCATCTCGGCGACAGAGCGGGCGAGCATTCATTCGCTGGCAATGGCGGCGAGCGTGGCTGCCGGCTTCGGTGGTGCTGCCGGCATCGGAGTGGCGGGGGCCGGGGCGGACGCCACCAACGTCGTCCTCACCAAGGCGAATTCTTATGTCAATGTGAGCAAGCTCACCAGTGCCAGAAACGTCAGCATCTCGTCCCTCTCGACCGGCGTTACGCTCTTCACGCTCCCCAATAGTCTCACGGCCGCTGATCTGACCTCGCACGCCCGGATGGACAAGAAGCAGGCGCTGGCAGCGAGCAGTGATCTGCCGGGTGTCACCGCGGAGCGTGCCGGCACGATCGCCCCGATCGACATTAAGCTCCGGGCTGCGTTCACCGCTGGTGGCAATCCTCTGGCCGCCGGCGACATTCAGATGATGGCGCTCGACGGCACCAGCGCGGCAGAGCAAGCCTGGAACATCACCAGTGCCTCCGCCTGGCAGGTGATCGATGCCGACCACAACGTCTTCAATCTCTCGCTCAACGCGGCCACCGGAGCGATCGACGTTTCCAAGCCGGTGATCAGCGCACAGGTGATCTCGGCG